>CAVPKR010000104.1:0-10779 GCA_963705675.1 Terriglobia bacterium | reverse complement strand
TCTGGTACCGCTGGAACCATCGTATTGCTGATCCAACAAGGTGTATCATCTGCTGACGGTGAAGGAACTGACGTCGCTGACGCCCACCATCGATTGGCCGAAATTCTTTGAGGGCGTAGGCGCGCCGGCAATCGATAGCCTGAACGTCGACGTCCCGCCGTTCATGCGCGCCATGGAATCGGTGCTGGTGCAATCGAACATCGACGATTTGAAAAGTTATCTCACCTGGCATCTGCTCCACGATTCCGCCGCCGATCTGCCGCTGAAATTTCAGCAGGAGACCTTCGATTTCTATGGCAAGACGCTGTCTGGAGCCAAGGAGATGAAGGCTCGCTGGAAACGCTGCGTCGATCAGGTAGACAGCCAGCTTTCAGACGCGCTGGGGCAGAAATTCGTCGACAAGACGCTGGGCGAGGAAGGAAAGCGGCGGACGCTGCAAATGGTCAATGCTATTGAAAAAGCCATGGGCGAAGATATTCAGAAAATCGACTGGATGACGCCCAAAACCAAGGAGCAGGCGATGCTGAAGCTGCACGCGGTGACGAATAAGATCGGCACCAAAGCAGCATTGGATCGACTACTCGACCATAGAAAAATCGGCAGAGACGACGCGTACGGCAATGCCGAGCGCACCAGCGACTTCGAACTGCGGCGCCAACTGGCGAAAATCGGCAAGCCCGTTGATAAGACCGAATGGCAGATGACACCAGCCCGAAAGTCAACGCCTATTACGATCCGCAGGAGAACGACATCAATTTCCCAGCCGGGGATTTTGCAGCCTCCCTTCTGGGACAACAAAATGGACGACGCCGTGAATTACGGCGGAATCGGCGGAGTGATCGGGCATGAGCTGACGCACGGCTTCGACGATCAAGGCCGCCAGTTCGATGCCCAGGGAAATTTACGCGACTGGTGGACGGAGCAGGATGCGAAGGCCTACGATCAGCGCTCCCACAGTGCATCGTTAAGGAATATTCGAGCTTCACCGCGGTGGACGACGTAAAGCTGAAGGGCGAGCTGACGCTGGGCGAGAACACCGCCGATAACGGCGGCCTGCGGCTCGCATACATGGCGCTGATGGACACGCTGGCAGGTAAGCATCCGGGCAAGCGCGACGGATTCACACCGGAACAGCGGCTGTTCCTCGGGTGGTCGCAGATCTGGTGTGAGAATCATACTCCGGAATCGGCGCGATTGCTGGCGCAAGTGGATCCGCACTCGCCCGGCGAGTATCGGGTGAACGGAGTGGTTTCAAATATGCCGGAGTTTCAGCAGGCGTTCGCGTGCAAGGTGGGGCAGCCGATGGTGCGTTATCCCGCTTGCCGGGTTTGGTGATTACTTGGAATCGGCGGGCGTGGTCTTGGGCCCGTCAGGCAGAATAAACGTCGTTTCGCCGGGACGCTGCAGCTTTAACTGCTTGCGAATTTCCATATCCTGCTCACTGGGACTTTCTTTCAATCGATGGATGCGCTCCCGCAATCGCTGATTCTGGACCTCGATTGCCTGATTATTTTCCTGGAGTTCGCGAATTTCGCGGTGCTTGGCGAGCAGCGCCTGGACGCCCATCGGTCCTCGCAGCGCAACCCATCCGTAAGATCCCACCAAAAAGATCGCCGCGGCGTAACCCGCTCTGCGAAGTCCGGTTTGTAACGTGAGTGCCACGTACCTTTATAAACCGGATCGCTAAAAATAGCCAGCCGCATGTTATTTGCGGGTAACGGGCATGACGGAAGATTTAGTAGCGCCTGACAGGCGGATGGCCTGCCCGAAATGCGGCTCGACAGACGTTCGCCGTTCAACCGGCGACGGCATGAAGGCCGGTCTCGCGCGCATGTTCGGACGCTGGCCGTTTCGATGCCGCAGTTGCCGCGTGAAATTCTACGCGTATGCTCCGCCGCCGCCGGAGGACGAGGTTCCTCAGTAGTTATTTCTTGTCGAGAATCGTTTTGATATCGGCCGGGGGATCGAAGCGATCCGCCGGAATCTCCGGGTTCGTCTTGACGGTTTCAATGGTGAGTGCGATCTCCTGGCCGCCGAATTTTTGCACCATATGCGTGGGCATTAACACACCATCGAAATTTTTATATTCCGAGACGATGCCTTCCACCGGGATGTCGCCCATCTGGGTGGCCGCCGTCAGCACGGTCTTTACCATGAGACCAGACTTTTTCTGGTAGTACATGGTTTCCGGCTTTCCTTCGGCCGTAGTCATCACCACTTTGTAGCAATCCTCGCCCTCGATCTTTTCAATGCCCGTGGTCTCGGCCTTGGTGTACATCTTCTTCCAGTACAACGGCGCGTTGAACATCGCTTCTCGGACGGACTGAGCTTTCTCCTCACCGGTCTTCACGCGGGCGCCCGTCATCACGTTCTTCTCCCAGGCCACTGTTCCCGTGGTTCCCTGCTCGATTTTTCCTACGCCGTCGAGCTCCATGGAAACATAGCTTTTGTCGGGCTCGGCTGAATAGCGGGTCATAGTCCCTTTAAGATTCGCCGCCGCGATATCGACGGTTCCCGTAGTAATTTCACTCTTGCGCTTTTCATACGCGGCCTTCCCGCCGGTCACTTCGATGAACCGGTCGAGAATGGTTTCCGCTTTGGGTAAAGGTTCGTCGGCGGCGAATAGCCGTAACGAAAACAATGGAATCGAGATTAAAATCAACCTTCGAGTCATAGGGTGTCCTCTATTTCTTTATCCACTGTAACGCAGCGTCGACCACGGAATCGTGCCCGGCCAGAAGCCCGGCACGGGTAAGATTCACCTCTACATCCGGTGTGACGCCGTTTGCCTCGAGGGCTTTTCCGCCGTCGGAAACATAGTTCGCGATTGCGTACTGGAAGCCATCGCCGTTGGGCAGCTTTTCGATCAGCGACGGTAGCGCCGCGGCGGCGGTTCGGGTCCCGAACACCCGCGCGCGATGCAGATCCTGCAAGCCTCCCGCGAAAATCTCCGAAGTGGACGCAGAACATCCATCCACCAAGATCGCCACAGGACCGCGAAACACGTCGGCTCTCGGATTGATCACGAACTTCAGCGCCGCGTCGCGCAATTGCATCGTGCCCAGCTTCTGATCCGGCTTATCCACCAGAAAGCCCGCCATCCCCATCGCCATGCCGCCGATGCCGCCAGGATTGCCGCGCAGATCGATAATCAGGCCGTCGCATTCTTTGCAGCTTTCGACAGCGTCGGCGAATCGACCCATCACGTGCGGCATATCGAGGAACATATTGAAGCGGACATAGCCTACATTGCCCAATTTTTTCGATTCGAACCAGACATTCATGGCGGGAAGATTGCCAAAATGAGACACCTCGCCTCGCGGCGAATCAAGGCCCAGATCGAGAGCTCTCTTCTGATTGGACCCATCCAGAAAAACAATGTTGATTTTCCCTCCCACGGGCCCGGTAAGCCGCGCCAGCAGTGCGCGAACCAGCGTCAGCTCATGAATCGAGGCATCGGCTCGAAGAGTATGAATCGCCGGCGCAAGATCCTTGCCGCCGGCGCTTAAAATGGCCCATCCAGGCTTGACGCCCGCCTTTTCGGCAGACGATCCGGGATCGACGCTCGTTACTACCGCCTGATTATCGATCACACGCAGATCGATTCCAGGCTCCCCATCGCCATGGATCTCCACATCAGCGTCGTCATAAACCGCCGCTGCAAAAATAGCGAAATGCGTCTCATGCAGCCGGGAGATCATCTCGCGCATGATGGCCCGCGCGGCATCCGTGGACGTAGCCGCCTCGATTTTCGGCCGAAATTCGGCATGAATTGCGTTCCAATTAAGGCCACCCGGATTCTTCTCCCAATGCTTATCGCGAATCGTGGTCCAGACTTTTTCGAACGATTCAATATTGAGCTTTTTTTGTTCCGCGGAAAGCTGGGCGCAGGCCGAGGCAGCAAACAGGACCAGGCCCACAAGGATTCGCATACCTTCAGAGTGGCAGGAGCCTGCCTTCCCGGTCAATCCCAATGTTTCGTCGAGCCCCAGACCGTTCGCAAATCGCCCTTCAATCCGCGGCACAATAGCACCGGAAACCATCGATCCCGGCGCGCGTATGGATGTCCCACATGGCCCGCGACCTCTACCGACGCGAAGTGCTCGCGATCCCCGGTGCCGTCGCTCCCCATCACGATCACGATGTCGCCCGTGTAATCCCGCGGGCCCCAATACCAATAGTTCTGATGACCGCTGATCGCCTTCGGCAGTCCATACTTCGGTCCGTATAGATCGATCGCGCCCGCCTCGGCATAATTATTCCCATAGATAGCCGCACGCACCTGCTCCGCCGGCGACAACGAATGATACACGCGAGCCACCTCCCGTGCCATATCCTCCCACCCAAACTCGTCCGCGAAGTATTGCGGCAAAGGGCCGTTGTTGTGATGCTCGATCTGCGGCGGCTCCAAGCCGATGGCCTTCTGATAGCGAATGAACCCTTCAGCCGACAGAACCGGCGCGGCCATCGGAGCCAATGCAATCGTCACGATTATCAACAACACCGCATAGGCGACCCTCGACCACTGAGCACGATTCCGCGTGATCGTCTCGAAACCGAGCGCCCCTCCCGCGAACGCCATCGGATACAGCGGCGCAGCGTAATAATCTTTCCCGCCCAAAACGATTAGCATCGCAATCACAACGACGAACGTCCACGCCAGCAGTCGGTATCGCGTAAAGAACAAATTCACCACCCCGGCCACCCACAGTGGAAACAGAACCGGATTCATGATCAGCGCTTGATCCGCGATGAACGGGATCGGCGCCCGCACCACATCGCGACCGCTGGCGCGAACATTGCGCATCAATTCGAGAAACGGAAAATCATGCCGTCCCAGCCAGATCAGATTCGGCAGAAATATCGCCAACGCAGCTGCCGCGCCGATCCACATCCATCGCGTCGCGATCCACTTGCGCTCGCGCGTAGCCAGCAACCCCGCCGCCACGCCCGTGACAAAGAACGCGACCCCGTACTTATTCTCCATGCCGACCCCAACCAGCACGCCGAACCAACCCCAGTAGCGCCCATCGTCGCTATTGATCGCGCGCACGACGCACCACGCACACCCGGTCCAGATCAGCGGCTCGAACGCGTTCATGGTCATCCAGTGATGCATGGTCATATAGATCGGGACGCAGGCCGCCGCCAACGCCGCCATTCCTTGGGCGAACACGCCCCCGCCCATCTCCTTTGCGAGCCGTCCCGTCAGCCACACCAGAGCCGCACCCGCGATTGCCGGCAATAGCCGCAGCGCGAACAGCGAATCTCCGAACACGTGCCGGGCGAACCATGTGACAAACGCGATCAGGGGCGGCTGATCCACATATCCCGCCGCCAAGTGCCTGGAGCAAGCGACGTAATACAGCTCGTCGCAAAAAATCCCATACCGGTTGGCGATCGCGAGTTGAAACACCAGCTTCGCCGCCGCAATAGACCAGACGATCCTCATGAAGCCAGTATTCTCACGATCCGGCAGATACGCCATCGCAAAGGGACGAACGGGCGTTCAGGAGGGACCAATCTCCTCCGTAACGACTCCTACAATAAGGCATGACCGTCCTCGTCATCGGCGCCGGCCTCATCGGCAGTTCCATCGCATGGCGCTTGGCCCAATCCGGTGCAATTGTCCATCTAGTTGACGCCGGCAGCTTCGGTGGAGAAACCAGCTCCGCCAGCGCCGGCATGCTCAGTCCGGGCGGCGAATTCGACCATCCCTCTACATGGCTCGACCTCGGCGTCCAAGGAATGCGCATGTATCCCTCCTTCGTCGACGAGCTTCGCGCCGAAACCGGCATCGCCATCGATTTTCAAATTTGCGGCTCCGAATACTTCGTCGACCCCGATCAAGCACAAGCCCGCGCGGCATTTCAATCCACCCAGGGAATCCAGGTTGAAATACGTCCGCACAGCCTGATCTATCCCGCTGACGGATTCGTCGATCCGAACCATGTCCTCAGAGCTCTTCGCGCCGCGTGCCAGACGCGAGGGGTTCACTTAACTGAGAATCATCCCCTGAAAGCCGTCGAATCCACCGATCACGACGCCGTCGTCGTCGCCGCCGGGGCCTGGTCCCAACAAATTCGCATCGCACACCGCAATAAGCCCGTCCGTCTGCCGGCGGTGAAACCCATCAAAGGCCACCTAATCGGCTTCAATCTGGAACCCGGCTCGCTAGGTCCCATGCTGAGAAGAGGCCACACCTATCTACTGCAACGCTCCAACGGCTTCCTGCTCGCAGGAGCTACAGAAGAAGACGCCGGTTTCGACCGGTCGATTAATCCCTCCACGTGCAGTCAAATTCACAGCGATGCCGCGACCCTTTTCCCGCCGATCGAGGTCCTCTCGCCTTCAAAATGCTGGATCGGCTTCCGCCCTTATTCCGAAGCCGGCCCTCATATTGGACGGGTAACCAACACGAACGTCTGGCTCGCGTATGGGCACTTCCGCAACGGCATCCTACTAGCGCCTCTGACGGCGCAGCGCGTCGCTTCCGGGATTGCACAAAAAGACGTATGATGAGCCAATGCGCCGCCTGTTAATATTTCTCCCACTCATCGCGATTCTCCCGGCATTTGCCCAGACCGCGACCGAAGAAATGGTACCCATGCGTGACGGAATCCACCTCGCCACCAGCGTCTATCGGCCTGAAGGCGTCGGCCCGTGGCCCGTAATCCTTACGCGCACGCCCTACGGAAAAGACGTCATGTACGGCCCCGCGACGCACAGAGATTACCTGCAACACGGCTACGTCCGAGTGGTCCAGGACGTCCGCGGTAAATTCAAATCCGAGGGCAAATACGCCGCCTTCGTCGACGACATGGAAGACGGTTACGACACCGTCGAGTGGATCGCGAAACAGCCGTGGTCGAACGGCAAGGTCGGAATGGTGGGACCGTCAGCCATGGGCATCGCGAGCAACCTGGCCGCCATGGCCGCTCCTCCGCATTTGACCACGGCGTTCGTGAACGTAGCCCAAGGCTCCAGCTTTCGCTACTCGACTTATCCCGGCGGTGTATTTCTGAAAAACCTGAATGAGGAATGGCTCCGCCGCCAGGGAGTTCCTCCCGCCGACGTTCCCCGCCCCATCATCCGCACCTACGATGACGACGCCCGCAAGCGCGACATCCGCAACTATCTCGATAAAATCAATATCCCGATGTACAACGTGGGCGGCTGGTACGATATTTTTCTCCAAGGCAACATCGACAATTTCGTCGACCTGCAAGCCCGCGGCGGTCCGCACGCCCGCGGCAACCAGAAGCTGATGATGGGAGCCTTCGGCCACGGAGCTTTATCCGGCGACCTGAAATATCCTGCCGAAGCCGGCAACCTTAACGGCGGCGATCCCATCCGCTGGTTCGATTACTGGATGAAGGGCGTCGACAACGGGATCATGAAGGAGCCGGCCGTCCGCTATTACATGATGGGCGACACCTTCGATAAATCGGCTCCGGGAAATCAGTGGCGCACCGCCGATTCCTGGCCCCCCACCTCTACCGCGACCTCCTATTATCTGTCGGCGTCACACACGTTAACGCAGTCTAAACCAGCCGGCCGTGAAAAACTGTCCTACGTCTACGATCCCAAAGACCCGGTACCCAGCATCGGCGGCAACAACCTGATGATGGACCGCGGTCCCATGGATCAACGCAAAGTGAGCGGCCGCCCCGATGTCCTGAAATTCGAAACCGAGCCGCTGAAGCAACCGATAGAAATCGCTGGACGCGTAACCGCCGAGCTAGCTGTCTCCACCGACGCCGAGGACACCGACTTTATGGTGAAACTGGTCGACGTATATCCCAACGGCTATGAAGCCCTGGTGCTCGACGAAGCTTTCCGTCTCCGCTATTTCGAAAGCTTGTTAAAGCCGATGCGCGTCGAAAAGAACAAGGCCTATCCCATCAAAATCGATCTGTGGTCGACCGCTTTGGTCTTCAACGCCGGCCACAAAATCGCCGTGCATGTCTCGAGCAGCAATTCTCCTCGCTTTGAAGCTCACTCGAATACGTGGGAGCCGGTGAAGAGCTACGATCAGGCGGTGAAAGCGAACAATACGGTTTTCATCGATGGCAGATCCAAGCTGGTCTTGCCGGTAACGAAGATCTATCCCCGGGAAGCGGCTGGCTCCGCAGCGCGATAAAGGCCACCAGCGCCTTAGGAGCGTATGCCCAAAGCGAGCCTTGCCGGAATACTAGAGAAATTGGAATCGATGTATGGCAGCCAGACCCCATTCTGGCCAACCGACCCTTACCGTTTCTGGTGTGGTGGCACTGCGGATATCCAGCGAGCGATGCAGCTTGCGCGAAGGGGTGGGAGGCACTGAACCGCGAAGTCGGTATAGAGCCGCCCCAGCTTCTCACGGCCGGCGCCGCCAAACTTGCGCGGGCCCTGAAGCCCGGAGGCATCGTTCCCGAGCTCCGGGCGGTGCGCCTTATGGAAATCGCCGCCCGGATTCAGGAGGAGTACGGCGGCGACCTGCGTGCGGGACTCGCCGGGCCATTGAGTAAGGTGCGCCAGGCACTCAAGCGTTTTCCAAACATTGCCGATCCAGGCGTGGACCGCATACTCCTGTTCGCCAGCATCGCACCCGTCGCCGCAGTTCCCTCGAATTGCCCGCACGTGCTGGTACGCATCCGGCGCGGCCGGGAACGCGAGAATTATGGCGTGACATATCGCGAAGCACAGAGTGCGATCGAAGCGGAAATTCCTGCGAATTTCGACGCCCGGGCGCGGGCGTACCTGCTTCTGAAGCGACACGGCCAAAGCCTCTGCAAACGCACCAATCCAAAATGCGATCAATGTCCGGTCAACACGTCGTGTGTTTTCTTCGCCCGAGCTGTGCCGATTCGCGGACGAGCGCAGTAGATTTCCTCATGGATCCAGTAGGACGCTGCGGAGATACTCACGGTCGAATTTTGCGCGATTTCGTGGCAGGGTCCTTGCGTCGTATGGCCAGGCCGCACCACCGCACTGGGTGGCGCAGCCGCTGGCGAGCCGACGTTCGCAGCCTGACAAGCAACATTATGGGCAGCGATGCGCGTCGACTTGCTTTGAATGCCTCCAGGTCGTTGTCGCCTCGCCCGAGGCGGCCCGCCCGCCTGTGCTCTGCACCGAGTTTAGTTCGCCGAAGGGCGATCGATGTGATCGACGACAATCACTTCCACTGGAGCCCTCGAAGCTACGAGCTGTAATCCAAGCTGCTCCCGAATCGCAGTGAACAAGGACGGCGCATCTCCCGCTTCCTTGGCGGCCAAGGCAAGCAATGAGTCGGGGGTCCATTTGAGTGTGAAGTCAAATGCGGCCTTGAGGCCGGTCTGATCCACGATCGGCCCTCCGCCCGCCGCTCCCGTTAGCAGAGGTGACTGGGCGAACTGTTCGAGCGTTACCCCGATCGCAGTCATCTCGCTTCCCTGCTGGTTGCCAAGAGTTGAGATCCGGCTCAATTGCTCAGTTTTCGCCGGATTCGACTTTGCGCCGCCCTTCGCGACCACCAGCGCATAAACCGGCATTTCCCTCATTTCGAAATGCACCTCTCAGCTTGAATCGATCCGCCAGCAGCGATTGTTCCATTAATGCTACCCGCTCTCGCTGCTGCGCCAGGGTCATTCTTCGCATGGCGGCATACTCGGAATCTTCGATCTTTGCCTGAATCTCGAACTGATCGATATCCTGCCGCAGCCAGTCCGGCCCGCCGATTATCCGGCTTTCGGAACCGACTGGGAGGTTATATGCCGACGTAATGAGTATCGATACCGGCAGAATCGCGTGTACGCGATTCGCGGGCGGTGGGCCCGCATCAACAGGAGCCACCTTCATCACTTTTTACAGGAGCAGAGGCGCCATCCCCCGACGGAGGCGGGCTCGGCGTCCGCCTCCACGGCCTGATCGTCGCTACTTCGAACGTCGGGCGGTCGCCGGCCGCGTGCAGAATCTGACCAGTCGCGAAGGAGCCGTTTTGGCCAAGCGCCATCAAACCAACCAGGAACACTACGCGAAAAGTCAGCTTATGAAGTGACCATTCGCCACTTATGGTGGTACTGGTGTCAACACGTTCCCATGCCATGCGAAGAGAATAGCGCATTTGCCAGCGACGAGAGCCCGTCTCGAAACGGGATTTGAGATAACAGCAGCGGGTCCGTAAACAACACCTTTTCATGTCCCCCGATTCAGTTTTCGAACTGCGCCCAAATCGCGTGTGAAATACGGCACTTATGGTACGGTCGGCGCCACAGAAATCTGTTTCGGAATCCGTGTGCCGACCTTCCCGTTCGAAACCCGCTCAATCGTTCCTCGGTTGCTTGCAGGTTCCGAGCGATGCTCACCGCGTCCAGATGCCCAACGTCTGTGCTGTTCGCCGCCTGCGCGGACGGTGCTTCAGCACTTTTCTGCCAGGAGTGCTCATCATACAGCGCGGCGATTCGTTCCTCCAGTCGCGTTGTCAATTCGCTCACCTCTTTGGTTGTCATGCCGGCGGTTTTGATCTTCCTCGCCGATGGCCAGGGTCACCGGCACCTTGTGGATGGTGCAGGAGTGAATCGGAAGCAGCTCGTAGGTTCCGATAAGCGCCATGGGAATGATCGGCAGCTGCGCGCGAATGGCCATGAACGCGGGCCCGTTCATGAATTTTGCCAGCTTTCCGTCCGGGTGCGGCCGCCTTCAGGAAAAATGAAGAGCGGCATGCCCGCCTTGAGCGTGCGCACCGCGCCAATGAGGCTGGAGATGGAGGCGCGCGGATTCGAAACGTCCACGGGAACCTGGCCGGAGCGGCCCAGCCAC
>CAVPKR010000103.1:0-9454 GCA_963705675.1 Terriglobia bacterium | reverse complement strand
GTGTTATGTGGCGTGCCTTCAACGTTAAATTCTCGTATTGCTTTCTATACTATCATCAAACTGCGCCGTTTCCGGGGCGCATTTATCTGCCGCCGTTCGCCGATTCCATTTCAGGCAACATGCATCCGCTGATGCTGCGATGGCTTAGCTTGATCGGTACGACGATCGCGCAGTATCTGGATCAACATGATTTGCCAGGGTCGATGCACCAGGAGACTTTTGACGTCTGGTATCCGGGATATCTCGATAATATCGGTAACTTCCGGCACACGATTTCCTTTTTCACAGAGACGGCATTGTATCGTTATGCTACTCCGCATTTTTATACCGTCGATGATTTTCCGCAGTCGAGGCAGCCGCTTGACGCCGAGATGCTCTACGCAAGCCCCTGGAAGGGCGGTTGGTGGCGGCTTTCGGATGCCTGTAAATACATGTACGGAGCGTCGATGGCGGTTTTGGATCTTTCGGCAAAATATCGTGAGCAGATGCAATATAACAAATATCGGGCGGCTCGCGACACGATTGAGAAATTGAAAAGAACCTCCGTTTGCGTACGTAATTCCGCGGGAGCAACGTGACGCGCCGACAGCCGCAGTGCTTATGGAGAAGCTGATGCTGAACGGTATTGAAGTCGATCAGTCATCGAAGCCAGATGCATGGGTGATTCAAATGAACCAGCCATTTTCTGGCCTAGTCAAGGAGTTATTCGAGCCACAACAATATCCGGAGCTGAGCCAGCGTCCCTACGATGTGACGGGCTGGACGCTTCCGTATCAGATGGGTGTCGAGTATCATGCGATGACTACTCCGCTCACGGCCGATTTTAGAAAGGGTCTGGAGCGGGTAACTTCAATGAAGGGACTTGCGGCGCCTTTCAATCGCAATGCTAACTCCAGCTTTCGAGCGATAAATCAGATTCTAGCCGCGAAGGGCACGGTGAGTATTGCGGGCGACGACATTTCCGCGGCAAATATCGATAAGTTTAAACTTGATTCCATCCTGGCGGACAATCACCTGAAAATGGTCGCGGCCAAGGAAGCCGGGAAAGCCATTAAGCTTGCACGGGCTGGCCTATACCGTTCTTGGCAGGCGAATATGGACGAGGGGTGGACTCGCTGGATCTTCGAGCAATTCGATTTTCCTTCACAAATCTTTATAATGCCGATATTCAGGCGGGTCATCTGCACGATAAATACGACGCGATCGTGCTGCCGGATTCCAATGCGCGCGGGATCATCGAGGGTTACCGCCCCGGCACGATTCCGGAGCGTTATGTAGGAGGGATTGGCGAACAAGGCGTCGAGGAGCTACGCGATTTCGTAAACGACGGAGGAACGCTGATCACGTTTAATAATGCCTCACTCTTTGCCATCGATCAGCTTAAGCTACCGGTTACTAACGCGCTCACAGGCTTGAATCCTACGCAATTTTTCTGTTCAGGGTGCCTTTTGAAGGTTCTCGTCGAGGATGCGAAGAACCCGTTAGTGGCGGGGCTTCCGGCGGATCCTATTGTGATGTTCGAGCGCGGTCCCGCCTTCGATACCAAGCCGGAGTTTAAGGGCGCAGTTCTGGCTCGTTATGGGCGCGATCGTTCGCCGCTTGAAAGCGGGTACCTGACGGGGCCAGATCGACTGGAAGGAAAAATCGCCGCCTTGGATGTTAATTATGGAAAAGGGCACGTGATTTTGCTGGGATTTCGCCCGCAGTGGCGCGGCCAGTCCCATGGTGCGTACAAGTTCTTTATGAACGCGCTTTACGTGCAATAGAGCCGTACCCTGTGGCATCCTAAATAAAGTCATGCTTCCTATCTTTCTTGCGACTTACGGAGCGGTTTTCATCGCGGAGATCGTGGGCGATAAGCTGCTCTACACTACCGGCGTTCTCGCCGCGCGGTACCGTACGATTCCCATCATGTTCGGCATGGCCTTCGCATTCATGTTGAAAATGGGGGTCGCGGTGGCCGTGGGTGAGGCGATTTCGAAATTGCCTCCCATCCTGGTCGCCTGCCTCACCGCGGCCAGTTTCATTGGAGTCGCTATAGCCGTTTGGAGAAAAGATGAGCGGCGATCTTCGCATCAGAAGGAAGTGTCCGCGCCTAAAGCCGCGATGGTATCGTTTGCTGCGATCTTCTTTTCCGAGTGGGGCGACGTCGGACAGATCACTGCCGCGGCAATGTCGGCGAAGTATCATGTCCCGGTGGTGGTATGGATCGGCGCCGTCGCCGCGATGGTGACGAAAGGGATTCTCGCAGCGTCCATCGGAGCGGGAGTCAGAGGCTGGATACAGGAACACGTTCCACCCAAGATTGTTCGCTATGCGGGCGTCAGCGCTCTGGTCGTGCTCGGGATACTTTCCGTGATCGAGACCCTGACCGAGGGTCACGCTTGACGGCAGCCAGCGATAAGCGGCGCACGGCGATCGGCTTCATCGTGTGTCTGGGCATTGTCAGTCTGTTCGCAGATATGACTTATGAGGGCGCTCACAGCATTATCAGTCCCTTCCTGAAGCGCCTGGGGGCAACGGCTTTTCAAGTCGGATTTATCAGCGGGCTGGGCGAAATGCTCGGCACCAGCTTACGCTATTTTTCCGGCCGATTTGCCGATCGGACGCGCGCCTACTGGGGCATCACTTTCCTCGGTTATGGGATGAATGTCATCGCGGTTCCTGCACTCGCTTTCGCCGGCAATTGGCAGATGGCGATGCTTCTGGTCGTGGCGGAGCGCAGCGGGAAGGCCTTCCGGGGCCCGGCTCGGGACGTCCTGCTGTCCGAAGCAACACAGGAGGTGGGCCATGGATTCGGCTTCGGCTTGCACTCCATCATGGATCAGACTGGCGCCGTCGTCGGGCCGCTGCTCATGATGGTCGGCTTCATGCGAACGGGGAATTACAGATCGTCGCTTTTGTGGCTGGCCGTGCCTGCCGCCGGGACGATGATCGCCTTAATGACAGCTCGAATTCTTCATCCGAATCAAGGTGCATCAGCTAAGGTTCCGAGCTCGCAAACGGTTCCGAAGGTTTTTTGGTACTACGCCGCAGCGGCGGGACTGCTAGCTTTCGGGTCCCTGGACTACTCGGTTTTCGCGTATCGTTTCGACGACGCCAACGTCGCCACGGGCGCTGAAATCCCCATGCTTTATGCCGCCGCGATGGCAATTGAAGGAATTTCCGCCTTGCTATTCGGAAGGCTGTTCGATCGCTTCGGCATCAATATCCTGGTGGCGGGAACGCTCATCTCGATTCTCTCGCTTCCTCTCGGATTCCTCGGGGGCCATGCCGCTGCGGTGGCGGCGGTAGGATGCTGGGCGACAGGATTCGGAGCGCAGGATGCCTGCTTACGAGCTGGAATCGCGCAGGTGGTGTCGATGAACAAACGCGGCAGCGCCTTCGGATCTTTCAACGCGATATGGGGAATTATGTGGTTCCTGGGTAGCGTCGCGATGACAGCTCTGTATAAACACTCTTTGGTGGCGCTGGTGTCTTTGGGTGTGGCGGCTCAGTTCGGCGCCGCCGTAATGTTCCTTGCGCTACGGCCGAAACTGGCTGCGGCTCGGATGCGACAATCGTAGACACATGCCGCCCCCCGAACGCCTCGCGCGCCGCGTGGCCGTGTCGAGCATCGTCATCAGCGCGATTCTCGCCAGCGTAAAAATCTATATCGGGCTGGCCGCGAATTCCGTGTCACTGGTTTCGGACGGCTTCGAATCTGCGGCTGATTTCTTTACTTCGGGTCTGGTATTGGTCGGCCTGTGGGTCGCATCGAAACCTGCCGACAAAGAACATCCATACGGCCACGGGCGATTCGAAATCGTGGTCGGCTTGGTTATCGGCGCCGTTCTCATTGCTACCGGAACAGGCATCAGCCTTCGGGCGCTGGAGGAGCGTCACTCCACCAATATTCCGGCGCTCTACGCCGTTTGGCCGCTGCTGGCGTCGATTATCGCTAAGGCAGCGCTAGGGGGTTTGAAATTCCGTCTTGGGCGCCGCAGTGGAAGCTCCGGGTTGCAGGCGGACGCGTGGAACGACGTAGTCGACGTATTATCGGGAGCGGTAGCTTTGGCGGCCATTGGTCTTTCGATTCGCTGGCCGGCACAATTAGCCTCCGCCGATCATTATGGCGGATTCGCCATCGGACTGATCGTCATTTTTCTGGGATTTCGAGTGGTGCGCGAAACTGTCCTGCAATTAATGGATACGATGCCTGACGAATCCCAAATGTCGCAAATTAAATCGGTAGCATTAAAGGTTCCCGGCGCTCAGGGAATCGAAAAATGTTTCGCGCGTAAGACCGGATTAAGGTATCACGTAGACTTGCACCTGGAAGTAGATCCGAACCTGACCGTAAAAGCATCGCACGACATCGCACGCGCGGTGAAGCATACGATTAAATCGGATCTGGATTGGATCGAGGACGTACTGGTACACGTTGAGCCTTATAATCCGGCGAGTCCGTAGAGTTAGAATCGAGTCAGCCCATGGAAAATCGCGCCATCGCACGGCTGTTGCTGGAAACCGCGGACTTGATGGAGATCGCAGGCGAAGACGGGTTTCGCATTCGCTCCTATCGCAATGCCGGCACCGTCATTGAATCTCATCCGGAGCAGATTTCTTCGATCCTCAAGGATCCGGCGCGCAAAGTTACGGACATTCCCGGGATCGGCAAAGGCATCGCCTTGGTGCTGGTGGAGATCGAACAACGCGGCAGCTTCGACCGCCGCGACGAAATGCTGGAACGATATCCCGCCGGCGCCCTGGAGCTTCTAAAGATACAGGGGCTGGGTCCAAAGAGCATCCGGCTGCTTTTTGAAACCTATCGATGCGCCACCATCGACGATCTGGAGCGCCTCTGCAACGAACAGAAGCTTCGGGAGCTGCCCCGCATGGGCGCCAAGCTTGAGGAAAAGGTCTTGCGGTCCATCGCGGGATATCGCCAGCGTGCGGGCCGGTTTCTACTGAGCTTCGCGCAAGGCGTTGCCGATGAGTTGACCGATTATCTCCGGGGAGTCGATATCGAGCAGATCACTCCCGCCGGCAGCCTTCGACGGGGGCGCGAAACCGTGGGCGATCTTGATCTGTTAGTCACCGGGCCGGGTGCGGGCGCCGCACTGGAGAAGTTCGTCGCGCATCCAAAAATGCAGGAGGTGCTGGGTAAGGGCCCCAACAAGGCCAGTATTAAGTATGGACACGAGAACCTGCAAGTAGACCTACGCGCCCTTCCGGCTGAGAGTTACGGGGCGGCACTACAATATTTTACCGGCAGCAAAGAGCACAATGTTTCCCTTCGCCAGCGGGGCCTGAAGATGGGCCTTACGCTTAATGAATATGCGTTAGCCCGTGTCGACACGAATGAGCGGGTGGCAGGCACGACCGAGGAGGAAATCTACGAGCGGTTAGGCCTCGCGTGGATTCCGCCCGAGCTTCGCGAAAACTGCGGCGAGATCGAGGCGGCTGAACAGGGCCGTCTGCCTAAGCTGGTGGAGCTTTCCGACGTTCGCGGCGATCTTCATATGCATACGACGGAGACCGACGGTCGCGCGACGCTGGAAGAAATGGCGGAGGCCGCGCGTGCCCGAGGCTATGAGTATATTGCGATTACGGATCATTCCAAGGCTCTTGCAATGGCGAATGGTCTGGACGAGAAGCGGGCCGTCGCGTTCGCGCATCAGGTACGCGAGATGGAGCAGCCGGGGATTCGCGTCTTTTCGGGGATTGAGTGCGACATACGCCGCGACGGCACAATGGATCTGGAAAATGACGCGCTCGCCGAGCTCGATTTCGTTATCGGAAGCGTCCACAGCTACATGAACCTGGAAGCCGCGGAGATGACGGACCGGCTGATGCGGGCGCTTGAATGTCCTCACTTACGGATGCTGGGGCATCCCACCGGGAGGATTTTGATGCATCGGGAACCGTTCCCGTTTGGCTTCGAGCTGATCGCTGCCGAAGCGGCGCGGCGCAATGTTTATCTGGAAATTAATTCGAGCCCGGAGCGTCTCGACTTGGGTGCTGCCATGATTCGCGCGGCGAAATCGAAAGGCTGCAAGTTTGTGATCAATACGGACGCCCATCATCCCAAGCATCTGGCGAACATGGCTTATGGGGTCAAAATGGCCCGACGCGGCTGGCTGGAGCCTCGGGATATTTTAAATACTCTACCGCTTTCACAGTTCGCGGAACTGATTAAGGCAAAATGAAACTACTTTCTTCCACTGAAATTACCAATACACCCATCTTTCGCGTGACCTTGGATCGGGCGATCGATCCCGATGGTTTCGAGATCAAACGAGCTGTGGTGCAGCACGGCGGCTCGGCTGTCATCATGCCGGTCGATGAGAAAGGTCGAATTTTGCTGGTGAAACAGTATCGCCTGCCGGCCCGCCGCTATATGTGGGAGCTTCCGGCCGGGCGGGTGGACGAAGGTGAGACACCGCTGAAAGCGGCCAAGCGCGAGTTAATAGAGGAAACCGGTTATCGCGCTAAGTCCTTTGTTAAAATTGCGGAATTTTTTCCAAGTCCAGGATTCCTGGCAGAGAAGATGAGCATCTATCTGGCTACCGGGCTCACCGCGGGCCAATCCACGCCGATGGAAGACGAGCGGATCGAGGCTCGGTGGGTTACCCCGCGCGAAATGCATAAATGGATTAAATCCGGCGAAATTCTGGACGCTAAGACGATGATTGGATTTTGCCGCTATCGAGAAAAGCGAACATAGCCTTAAGAGCTTGGGCCCGGTGGCTGACCTGCATCTTCTGATCGTCGGAGGCTTCCCCAAAGGTGCAGCCAAAGGGTGGATAGTAAAATAGCGGGTCGTAACCGAAGCCGTGCCGGCCGCGAGCTTCGTCGATGATTTGGCCTTCTACCGCACCTCGAAATATCGCCACCATTTGGCCTTCACATGCTAGAGCAATTACACAGACGAATCGCGCGGTGCGGTTCGCGACGCCTTTCAAGCGCGCAAGCAGCAGCTGGTTATTATCCTGATCGGTCGCATTCGGCCCAGCGAAACGCGCGGAGTGGACACCGGGGGCGCCGTCGAGCGCATCGACTTCCAGGCCAGAGTCGTCCGCGAAAACATATCCCTGTTCAAGCGCGCCGTAATAGAGCGCCTTAATTCGCGCATTTTCTTCGAAAGTCGCGCCATTCTCGTCGGGAGGCGGAGCGGCCACCGGGCGAATCTCAAAGCGCGGCGCAGCCAGCTGAAATTCGCGCAGTTTTCCCGGATTTGAAGTGCCGCACCAGACGATCATTCGTGCTGTTTCTGGACTTGAATCAGATCCGCGATGCCCCGCCGTGCGAGCGCTAGCAGGCTTACCAGTTGCGCGTCGTCGAACGCGGTCTTTTCCGCGGTGGCCTGCAGCTCGACGAACTGGCCGGAGCCAGTCATCACCACGTTCATGTCGACCTCGGCTTGCGAATCTTCCTGATAGCACAGGTCCAGCATCGGTACACCGTTGACGATGCCAACGCTGGTGGCGGCGATGCTGTCGGTCAACGGCAATTTCTTTAGCGCTCCGAACTTCACGAGCTGGCGAAGCGCGGAAGACATGGCAATGTAGGCGCCTGTGATCGCGGCGGTGCGAGTGCCGCCGTCGGCCTGTAAAACGTCGCAATCGAGGATGACGCTGCGTTCGCCCAGAACCGCCATGTCAACGATCGAGCGAAGGGAGCGTCCGATCAGGCGCTGGATCTCCATGGTGCGCCCCGACGAGCGGCCCTTGGCCACCTCTCGCGGAGTTCGGGTGGCCGTGGCGCGCGGCAGCATGGAATACTCGGCGGTTACCCATCCTTTGCCGGAGCCTCGCAGAAATCCGGGGACCGATTCCTCTATCGATGCGGCGCAGAGTACGCGGGTATTGCCGATCTCGATCAGCGCCGAGCCTTCCGCGGTAAGCAGGTAATCCGTGGTAATTTTCACGGGCCGCATCTGGCCTGGTTCTCTTCGATCGACTCTCATTTCACTCCCGACCTCAATATTTCGTAAAAAAGATAAGATATAAACGCAAATGCGGCGATAATTAAGATCGAGCAAGGGATCAAGCCTTTGTTGGACTTCTGGTCCTTGACCTTGCGCGTTCCCGCCGGCTTAAACTTCGCCATAATTTCTCCGCAGCAACCTAATAGGTGTAACACACGTGCGCGTCGATGCGGAGGATTACAATGAACCCATGGGCTCCCGAACGGCGGCAGCGCCCGTTCCGCGCATCGTCGACCGGTTCTTCGATTTCTCGCTGCTCGGAATGCTGGCGGCAGGATACTTCGCGGTGGTGGGGTCCGGCTATCTCGACTGGCCCACGGCGACCCTGACGCTGCTCGGGTTGTGCCTGCGCGGATTGATGGTGGCGGGCGTGGTGGAGTTCGAATTTTCGAACCGCCTGGTTGCCATGATGACCCTGGGCTACATCCTGTTTTATCCGGTCGATTATTTCTTCATATCGGCTTCGTTCCTGACCGCGACCGTGCACCTGGTGTGTTTCCTGGCGGTGTTGAAGGTCCTGACGGCGAAGACCAATCGCGATTATACGTACGTCAAAATGATCGCGGTGCTGGAATTGATGGCGGCGGCGGTGTTGTCGGTCAGCCTCAGTTTTTTCGGTTACCTGGCGCTGTTTTTATTGCTGTCGATTGCAGCGTTCTCAAGCGGCGAAGTGCGGCGTTCGTCGCAGCTTCGGACCGCATTGGTGCGGGGCGGACTACGCGCGTTCCCACGGCGGCTGGGCGCGATCGCGGTATGCCTCTTCACCGGCATCCTGATGATGACTATGGGCATGTTCTTTGTTCTCCCGCGAACGGCCCGCGCGGCGCTCGAACGGTTTGTGCCGCAGCGTTATCACCTGCCGGGTTTCTCGAATGGGATCACGCTGGGGCAGATTGGCGAGATCAAGAAAAATAACGCCGCGGTGATGCACATCAAGGCGGATCCTGAAGGCGACGGACTGCTTCAGGTGCGGTGGCGGGGTGCGGCGCTGGCTCGATTCGATGGACGGCGTTGGGACAATCCGCCGGGCGGGCACGATCAGGATCTGCAGGTGGAACACGGGGTCCTGATCGTTAACAAAAGGTATGACCGGCGTCCCACGCGGCCGGTTCACCCGCTCCAATACACAGTGCATCTCGAAGATATCGCGGCCGACACCTTGTTTTTCGCGGGAACTCCGCAGACCATCGCCATCAATGTGCCGGCGGTTTCGGTGACGCGCAATGGGTCGTTCACGGTCAAGACTCCCAACCACACGGGCGGGCTTTTTTACGCGGTGTACAGTTTCCTAGAAGATGAAACAGCCGAAGTGCAGGCGACGCCTGAGCCGCTTCCGGCGCGCTCCAAAGAGGACCTGTTGCAGCTTCCCGCCATCGACCCGCGTATTCCAAAACTAGCGCGCGAAATGACGGCAGGGGCGGTTTTCGAGTCGGAAAAGGCGAGCCTGCTGGAGCACCGCTTGCGGCATGATTACGGCTATAC
>CAVPKR010000102.1:0-19714 GCA_963705675.1 Terriglobia bacterium | reverse complement strand
TTTTCTTGGTGGGGTTAGACTTCATATTTTCTCCCCTCATCCACAAAAGAATAGTGGGGAGATTATACCATGCTATAGTTAGATATTGAACCATGTTGTGGGGCGGCCACGCTGCACAGGTAGTTGATTGCTCTGTTGTGGTATTATGGAATACGATTATTCGTTCCGCTTTGGAAAAAGAGGTAGTAGAAGCAGCATGAGAGGATTTGGTTCTTGGGCAACGCTGAACGAGAGTTGGAAAGTTGTTTCAGATCTGAGGCTGCCGCGCCGAAATCTGCCGTGCGGCCTCGATTCCATTCAGGATCGGCATCGCGACGTCCAGAACGACGACGTCCGGTGAATGCTGTTCTGCCAGCGCGACCGTTTCCCGGCCGTTCGACGCGTCGGCAATCACCTGGAAGCCGGGCTGGCTTTCGAGCAGCATGCGCAATCCTTTGCGGACCACCGTATGATCGTCGGCGAGAAGAATGCGGATCATGCGATCACCGGGGCCAGCGGCAAGGTCACGCGCAGAACGGTGCCGCGGCCGGGCTCGGAATCGACCTCGAAATCGCCGCCCAAATGGATGACCCGTTCTTCCATCCCCAAAAGGCCCATGCCCCGTTCCTCCCGTGCGTGGAAGCCCTTGCCGTCATCGTGAATCGAAAGGACGATGCGGTCGGGGTCCTGGTGGATGTTGATTTTCACCGTATGCGCCTCCGAGTGCTGCACGCAGTTGTGGAGGGCCTCCTGCACCACGCGATACACGCAAGTTTTCAATTCCTCGGGAAGATCTTCGGAGACGCCCTCAGCCGCGACCTTCACCCATACCTGGGTCCGCTTCGACACTTCCCGAGCCTGCCATTGCAAAGCCGGGACCAGCCCCAGATCGTCGAGCATGGATGGCCGCAACAACAGCGCCAGATTGCGGACCACACCGATAGAATCCTCCACCAGCTTCTTGATCTCATCGGCCTTCGGCGCCAGCGCTTCGATGTCACCGATTCCGGATCAACGTCGATAGATTCGCCATTTCCACCAAGACGCCGGTCAGGGACTGGCCCACTTCGTCGTGCAGTTCCCGCGAAATAGACCGGCGTTCCTGCTCCTGCGCCTCTACCAGGCGCGCGGAGAGCTGTTGCAGCTCCTCGCGCCGCGTGGCGGTTTCCCGCTCGAGTATCAGTATCCGGCGCACGCTGAATGCAGCCAGCACGATCCCCAAGCCCATCGTCGCGCCGATCACCAGGCTAAGCAGCCGTCGAAACTCGCGAAACGTGTCGGCCACCCGCAGGTTTCCCAATCGAAGCTGGGTTTCGGCGATGGCGCCGATCTGGTCGGCCATGCCGAGCATCGCGGTCCGGCGCGGAAATACTTCATCGCGCAGGAAAACGTACCCCGCGCGGCGGCGCTGCATCGTGTTCCACTCGAACACTGGGTCCAGCAAAGTCCAGTAGTCGGCCAAATGCTGGGTCAGCGTCTCAAACGGAGCCGTGTCGGCGGAATTCAGAATCGCCCGATACTGCGCCAGCGCCGAGTCCATATCGGCGCGCGTCTGAAGCAGGCTGTTCCGATAGCTTTCGGCCTGCGCCGGCTCAGGCTCCAGCAGATAATCCCGAACGTAAGTGCCCGAAACGTAGACGTCGGCACGGATCTTTTCGAGCAGGCGTGTCCGCTCCAGAAAATCGTCGCGAATGGTGTCGTTGGTATTGCGGATCTGGCGAAGGACCCGCAGGCCTTCTACTTCCGCGAACGCCATCAGGATCAGCAGGCCGACAAAACCGGCGACCACCGCGCGATTGTTCACCGAAAGCCGCCACCCTGCGCCCATGTAGAAATAGTTTCGAGCTGCTTCCATGGTAACGCGTGGTACAAAAGTGAATATGTCATTTGTCAGAGTGGGCGCGCTCAGCGCGCTGCCGCCGGGCTCGGTAATGGAAGCCGAGAAAGACGGCAACACGTACGCGATCTGCAACTTCAATGGCGATCTTCGCGCATACGACGGAGTCTGTCCGCACGCGGGCGGACCGCTGGGGCAAGGGACCATCGAAGGAAATCACCTGGTTTGTCCCTGGCATGCCTGGGAATATGACTGTCTCACAGGCGTCAACGACTACGACCCGACCGTGACACTGGCCGCGTATCCGGTGAAAGTCGAAGGCGGCGAGATTCTGATCGACATCCCGTAAAATGCCTGAGCTGCCTGAAGTCGAGACCGTGGTGCGATCGCTGGGGCCCTATCTCGCGGGCCGGAAAATCCTCTCAGCGGAGTTCACCTCGAAGATCGTCACTCCGGGCGACCGGCGCAAGCTCGCGGCGCGCCTCGCCGGACGGTCGATTCTAAAAGTCGAGCGGCGCGGAAAGTTCATCGTCATCTCGCTCGACGCGGGAACGCTGGTGGTGCATCTGGGGATGACCGGTAAGCTGCTGATGGACGGCCAGGCGGGCGTGCACACGCATGGCGTCTTCACACTGGATGAAGGCGTCTTGCTGTATCACGATCCTCGTCAGTTCGGACGCATCGAATGGAATCCATCGCGGGTCGCGAAGCTGGGCCCGGAACCGCTCGAAATCGGCGTAGATGAATTTCGCGCGCGGCTTCGCCAGCGCAAGACCAAAGTGAAGGCCGTGTTATTGAACCAGGCATTTCTAGCCGGACTGGGGAATATCTACGTCGACGAAGCGCTGTTCGCGTCGGGCATTCATCCTCTGGCCATCGCTTCACGATTAAGTGCGCCGCGAGCCGCACGCCTTCATCAGGCCATTCGCGAGGTGCTGACGCTGGCGATTCAGCATCGTGGATCGTCGATTTCCGATTATGTAGACGCGGACGGGAAGCGGGGCGCGTTCCAGTTGCTGCACAACGTCTACGGACGGGAAGGCGAGCCGTGCGTCGCCTGTGGCCACGCCATAAAGAAAATCGTGGTCGCGCAGCGCGGCACGCACTTTTGCGCGAAATGCCAGCGCCGTTAGCCGCTACAACTCGAGCTTGCCCTTCACCACCATATTCTTGAACTGAAAACGCTCCTTCACGATCGTCGATTGAAACTTCGCGAAAAAATCCACTTCCTTGTCTTTCAGCGAAAACGCCGCAGTCTTCGGAAACATGAAATAAGCATCCATCAGCTTCCCATTCGGCTGGGCCGTGAATCCCACGGGCTTAATCGGTTCCTTCCCCTTGACGATCAGCGTGCTTCCACTCAGCATTTCCGCTTTTTGAGAATCGGAATCCTCGTGAAGCAGGCTCTTCGGCAGCCCCGAAACTACGATGACGTAGTTCGGATCCTCCGTCTCGATTAACTTTTTGGCCGCGGGCGACGTTCCCGCCTCCGATCCATACTTGGCGCGAGCCATCGCCTCCCTCACCGGCAGAGCGCTTAGCCAGCGCACGATCACCGTGGTAGTCGGGATCGACATGCCATCCGAAGCGTCACTCACATTCCGGCTGCTCCGGCCGGTGTCGGTCTGGCCTCCGGGAAGCTGCGAATCCGGATTGCCGCTGCTCATGGTGCTGGGCAGCTTGCCGCGAAATGGCACGCTACTGCCCGCCTGCGCCTCGCCCGCGCCCACTGCCACGCTCACCGCTTTCGACCACGCGGAGGCGTTCAACATTTTCTCGACGTCTTTGTCGGTCCACTCGGTATACGGCTTCGTTTGCCAGAACTCGGCCGCTCCCAAAGCGGCGGCGAACAAAACAGCGATCGCTCCAAGCTTCTTCATGGCTTCTCTATCCTCCCTCCTCAATCAGAAATTATTCGTACTTGCCGTCGAACAGAACATCGATCGGCTCCGCCATCCAGTGCAAAGGTCTTACTTCAAAATACGGACTCCGCCGCTTCCGGCCACGTGGACCTCCGAAGTCAACCCGATAAACAAACCGTGTTCCACCAATCCGACCAGGTGGTCGAGCTGTTGCGCCAGCGATTCCGCCGATACCGGCGGCTGGAACGTGCAGTCGAGAATATAATGCCCTCCGTCGCTCGAATATGGCGTCCCATCGGGATTCCTGCGCAACACCGGCTTCCCGCCCAGCCGCTCGATCTCGCGTGCCGTAGCCTGCCAGCCGAATGGAATCACTTCCACGGGGATCGGCTCGCTTACCGCAAGGTGCGCGATCACCTTGCTTTCATCGACCACGATGACCAGCCGTTGGCTCGAATTCGCGACAATTTTTTCGCGCAGTAACGCGCCGCCGCGCCCCTTGATCAGGTTCAGATTGCTCTCATCCACCCGATCGGCGCCATCAACTGTCATGTCGATTTCAGATTGCTCGTCCAGACTGGTCAGCGGGATCCCCAAAGCTCGCGCTTGAGCCGCGGTTTTCTCCGACGTCGGGATGCCGGTAATTCGCAATCCCTCCCGCACGCGCCGCCCGATCGCGTCAACCGCGAGCGCAGCCGTCGATCCAGATCCCAGCCCGACGATCATTCCATCGGTCACTAGCGACACCGCCGATTCCGCCGCGGCCAGCTTCATTTGATCCTGGTTCATATCTGTACTCATAATAAAGTCATGCGCGCCGTACAAGTCTCAGCCCCCGGCGGGCCGCTTGAAATCGTCGAGCGTCCAACCCCCGAACCGGGTCCCGGCTTGGTGAGAGTCAAAGTCCAAGCCTGCGGAATCTGCCACAGCGATTCTTTAGTTAAAGAGGGCAATTGGCCAGGCCTTTCCTACCCCCGAATTCCCGGCCACGAGGTCGCTGGTATCGTCGATGCGGTCGGCTTCGGTGTCGACCAATGGAAGCCTGGGCAACGGGTAGGCCTCGGCTGGAACGGCGGATATTGCGGCTACTGCGACAACTGCCGCCGTGGAAACTTCTTCGCCTGTCAGACCGCGACCTACATCACCGGCATCACCGCTGACGGAGGATACGCCGACTACACCATTGCGCGTCCCGAAGCGCTGGCTCGGATCCCGGATGAATTGACCCCCGTTGAGTCCGCTCCATTGATGTGCGCCGGGGTTACGACATTCAACTGCCTCCGCAACAGCGGCGCCCGCCCAGGCGATGTCGTGGCGGTGCTCGGGCTGGGTGGATTGGGCCATCTCGGAACGCAATTTGCCGCGAAAATGGGCTATCGGACCGTCGCCATCGCACGAGGCGCCGACAAAGGGGACCTGGCGAAGAATCTCGGCGCCTGGCAATATATCGATAGTCAGAAACAGGATCCCGCCGCCGAATTGCAAAAGCTCGGCGGTGCGAAGGCGATCCTGGCGACGGTCACCGCCGGTGATGCGATGGCTGCGGTTGTGGGCGGACTCGGCATCGACGGAACCCTGATGGTCATCGGAGCCGCCATGTCGATGAACCTCGTTCCGGTGCAATTGATAGGCGGGCGGACCGGCATCCGGGGATGGTACTCCGGCATGGCCGTCGACTCGCAGGATACCCTCTCTTTCTCAACGCTGAGCGGCGTCAGATCGATGAACGAAGTATTCCCGTTAAGCAAAGTTGTCGAGGGTTACGAGCGCATGATGAGCGGAAAAGTTCGCTTCCGGGCGGTTCTCGACATGACCCTCGCTTAGCCGCTCACACACCCGGTTTGAGCGACACCGGGCCTTCTCGAGGACGGGCCAGTTGAGCTCCGGCGATCAAGCTGCCGAAAAGAAGCGCGTGCGTGGCCAGAGTCGTGACGAAAGAATCGAAATACCGGCTGTCGTGAAACGTGTCGGCGAAAAGACGAAAAAGCCAGGGTACGTCCACGGGGATGAGCGGAGTGAAATCCCAGAGTGTGAGAGTCGCGGCGAACCCAAGCACCGCGAATAAAACTTCGTTCCGGTTCGAGTAGCCCACCACCCAGCCGGTGCCGGCAAAAGAGCCGCAATCCAGCCCCAGACGCGCCGTGGCGTACCAGCTCGGACCCAGGATCGGAGCGATCAAATTAAGCAGCGGCCGCTCGACGAGGTAGCCCAGCAATAACAGCGTCACCCACCCGGTTGGAATCGAGCGGACCAAGATCCAGAGCCGGCGGCGCACCATGGCTCGAATTTAGCAGGTCGGCCGATAAAGCCCCGGCGGCGCCCGGGTATGATGGAATCGTCATGACGAATCGACTGGCGCTGTGCGCGGCCGTACTGATTCTCGCCGGATGTTCCAAGAAAACGCCGGATGCCGCCAGCCTGGAACAGCAGTTCAAGGACATGATCTCCGGAGCCACTCTGGTGGGTCACTCGACGCTCAACAATCGCGATGGTCTTTCGGGCGAGGAGCGGTATGCCATCGATAAGGTCTACAAAGTCGGCGGCGACACCTGGATGTTTCAGTCGCGAATGAAACTAGACGGCCATGAGATGCCCTTCCGATTCCGGTCCAGATCAAGTGGGCGGGAGACACGCCGGTGATTACCGTGACGGATCTATCGATCCCAGGCGTGGGAACCTACACGGCGCGCGTGGTGCTGTATCGCGGGCAATATGCCGGAACCTGGAGCGGGAATCACGGGTCTGGAAAGAGCTTCGGCGGCCAGCTATTCGGCCAGATTCTTCACGAACATTGAGGCATGCGATCTACGACCTCTTCTCACGGCACCTTTAGGGCGTCCTGTGGTTCTGGAACACCGTTGGACTGGAGACGCTGGATAGCGTCGCCAAGACGGCGGAGATCGCGAGCCCGATCCTTCGATCCTGAGCCCCAGCCGGTCCCGTTGGCGATGTCGACGCCTACCTCGAATGCTCCCTTCGACATATTGCAGTAACGGACCGTGCCGCGCCCCCCGATTCCCAGGGCATGGTTGTGGAATGAAAGCCAGGCGCCGGGCGGGACCTTCGCAGCGAGGCGAAGCCTGGCGCCGCGGGCGGACACATCCACCAGCGTCGCCCGGGTGGCATTTTCATGATGTGGAGTGGCTCCCCACAGAATGGTCATGGCAACGTTCATGGAGCAGCGTTCTCCACGCCTGCGCTCGCGCTTTCCGGGCCTTTGCGGCTGGCCGGATTCCGCTCCGGAACGGGTTGGGCCTTGCGCGGCCGCAAAATTTTGCAGCTCTTCCTTAGCGCGGCCGGTGGCTTCGATATAAGCGGCACAGAAATCCGAAGCCGAGATATGCAATTCCGCGGCGGCCACCTCGGCTGTATCCCACGCGCCGGCTTCGTAAGAGCGCACCGCTTTATAAACTCGCGCAGGCAGCGCGAGATCGGATGCGGAACCGAGCAGCACCTCCCCGACAATCCCTGTATTCAAGCCGATGTGCTTCAGGGCTTCATCGAGCGGACAATCGAGCAGCCCATCCAGCACGGAAAAGAGGCCCATCATGTACACCAGCGGATTCGGCTCACCCGCCAGGCGGGCGACGGTCTCGCAGAAGCGGGCGCGGACCAGAGCGCAGGTCACTAGCTCGAGCGGTTTGTTTTTCGCCGTTTCGCGCAATGTGGCCAGAATCGCCCAGCGGCGGATGCCGTCTTCTCCCAAATGGAGCAAAGCACGCTGGATGGAATCGACGGCAACCGAACGCCCGCGTTGCGCCGAGTTTACGTAACTGAATAGCTTGTGAACCAGCGAAACGTCCTTGCGGATAATGGATTCCAAGGCCTCAAAATCCAGGGCCGGATGCAACATTTCCTTCAGCATCTGCAGACAGGTGAACTTGGCGGGCTGGATTGCGCGTCCTGCGACCACGGCAGGGCGGGCAAAGAAATAGCCTTGGAAAAAGTCATAGCCAGCCTGCCGGCACCACTCGAATTCTTCACGAGTCTCGACTTTTTCCGCAAGCGTGGAGATCCCTCGAACTTTGCAGAGGCCAAGCAATCGCAGCTGATCCTCGCGCGAGGAAATCCGCATATCCACTTTGACGATGTGAGCCAGGTCCAGCAACGGCTCAAACTTGGGATCCCAGACAAAATCGTCGAGCGCGATCGTATAGCCGATGTCCCGCAGCTTCCGGCAAGACTTTATAACGTCCGGATCCGGCTCGACCGTCTCCAGAATTTCGATCACGCCGACTTCAGGCGGCAGAAAGGTGGTCAATTCGTCGACCAGGAGTCCGCGGCCAAAGTTGATGAAGGCTTTCTTGCCCCCCAGAAGCTGATCCAGTCCGATGGACAGGATGGCGCCCGAAAGCACTTCGAGGCTGGCCGCCTCGCCGTCCAGGTTCCCGAAGGCGTTATTCGTAGCGTTGGACCGGTACAGAAGCTCGTAGGCATGGACCTGCTCGCTCCGGTCGAAAATCGGCTGACGGGCGACAAAGATGTCCATACGCACTATTAGTTTGCATGCGATCTGAGGCTAAGTCCATAGAACGAAATACTGAGGGCGATGGGGCGGCCTTAGTGCGATGGTACAAGCGCCTGGGCTAATTCTCTTCGGGAGGCTCCATTTCCTCCAGCCGTTCGGCGTCGGCAGCGTAACGTTTCAAGACACGAATGGAGTTACCGGTGCTGAATCCCGCGCCTCTCAGCCGCCGGAAGACGGAGGCGAGATATTTTTGGTCAGCCAGAAGAACGCCGAGGTTCTTGCCGCGGAATTTCCGTTCCAGGAATTTCTCGATCATCGCGATCTCGTCTACTTCGGCGTAGGACGCGTCGGCGGTCTGCTTGGCCAGAGCGGGAGCCACCCTGCGAGCCATCAAGTCGTGCATGACGCGAGATTTTCCGAATCCGTCATTTTCGCGCCTCCAGGTCGCGAAAGATTCGGCGAAGCGTTTATCGTTCAGGTAGCCCGAGTCCTTCAAACGTCCCAAAACTTGCTCGACATCGGCAGGATTGGCAGCGCGGCGCTTGAGTTTTTCGCGCAGCTCAGACGAGGTTTGAGCGCGCGAGGCGAGCGCTCGTCCGGCATAGGCCATCAGGCCCTCCAGATTCAGCGGTTTGGGAGGTTGACGCGGCACAGGGTCGATTTAAGGGTACTATTTCTCCGATGGTCGCTCAGTTGCAGTAAACTTGAACCAGAGACACAAGGAGGATTGAGATGGAAGACGACAGCAAGCTGTCCTATTTTTTCCTGGGATTGGGGTTGGGTGTCGCGGTGGGCGTGCTCTTCGCGCCGAAAGCCGGCGAGGAAACGCGCGAGTTGCTAAAGAGCAAGGCCGGCGAAGGCGCCGACTATGTGAAACGCGCCAGCGTCGATCTGCGGGATCAGGCAGCGGATGTGCTCGACCGAGGCAAGCAGACCGTTCAGAAGCATAAGGACAACTTGGCTGCCGCCGTCAACGCCGGCAAGCAGGCATATCGGGAGGCTGTGAACAATCCCGCGGAATAGGCCATGGATCAAAACCTGCTCATCGTCATTGCGGTATTTGTTTTCGTCGCTGCGGTAGCTCTATGTATCCAGGCCGGATTCCTGTACGGCATTTACAAGGCCACGCACAAGATGGAAGAGCGGATACTGCCACTGATCCCGAAAGTGGACGCGCTCGTGGAGAGCTCGCGCGTGGTGATCGACGACGGCAAGGTGCAGATTCGCGACATCACATTTAAGACCAACGAGATTCTCGATTCAGCGCGGAAACAGATGGCGCGCGTGGATGAAGTGATCCAGGACGCCGCGGCGCGCGCCGCGATCCAACTGGATCACGCCGAAATGGTGGTGGACGATACCATCAATCGCGCGCAGGAGACAGTGGCGCTGGTTCACAACGGCATCATGTCTCCGCTACGCGAGGTGCAAGGCGTCGCCGCAGGATTGCGCGCGGGTGTGAATTACTTGCTGCGCGGCCGGAATAACAGCGGTCCCGTCCACGCAAGCGCCGACGAAGAGATGTTCATCTAAGGTGGCTAAGTCTGTCTTATCGGCGTTGTTCTGAAAACACTTTGCAAGTTGCCGATTCTTCAAGAGGACGGCCCAAGGTGTTTTCATCTCTTAGGGTGGCCGGTCCGTCGGCCATATGTATCTCACGATCGAGGTGGAGCTAGTCCTCGCAATTCCGGCCGAATCGCTTCCCCCAATGAGCCGCCATGCGAAGCATGCGGTCAATCTCGCAAGGGCATCCGGCTTCGACCCAGTTTACGAACATCGACCGAATGCTGCGCATGGCGGCTCATTGGGACCGAATCGGCCGCGTGAGGCCGGTCACCATCGACCGGCGGGGTTTGGAAGTCCTGTCTTATCGGCGTGCAAGTTGACCGTCCAAGGTGTTTTCATCGTCCAGGGTGGCCGATCCGCCGGCCATATGTGGTTCATCGGCGTTCAATGTGCGGCTAAAATTGCCTTTTAAGCAGCGCTGGATTAAGCCGAACGGGAACAGCTTTTCACGCACATTCGCTTCTACATTTTGGCGCTACACTATTGGGCATAGTGTCTCGCTTGTGGTTGTTCTTCGTTTTAACCTCGTTGGGATTCGCAGGCGGACCTTCGGCTGCCGATCTGGCGAAGTCGATTCGCGAGGCGGGGCTCGATCCGGACCAATGCTATCGCGTCCGCGACGTCACTTTTCAAAAAGAAGACATTCGGATTTACCTCACCGAAGGCTACCTGATTTTCTCTAAGCCAGTCGCCGGGGAGCGTCGAGCGGCCGTTTTTACGGCCGAAGTGGAAGGTGGCGACGGCGAAGTTTTGCTCCTGCCTCCCTTTCGCGGCGAGCGCCAGTCCATGGCGATGTTCACCCAATCGGCGAACCTGGATGCGCATTTTCGGGCTGCGCTGATGATTTTCACCGACGCCTCCGCGCAAACGCTGCTGGATCGGATCTCGAAAGACGGCACCGGCCGCCCCGTGCCGGAGATGGGCGCGGCCATCGCGGATAAGTGGGGGTCCGTACTCGCGAACGTCGAGGGCGGATTCCAAATGCGCATGATTGAGGATCTGCTGGCGCCGCCTCCGGATGGCGGGATGCTGTTTCTGGCCCTGGACGGACGCGAGGTGGGAAACTTCGACATGCTGTACGATCCCCGCTCGCGCGAGCAGATCGTCGCGGGGCAGCTCACCGAACGCAACGGCCATCTGGCGTATAACATCTGGACCAGCTTCGCGGCGCGCAGCGCGCGGGCGGGAAAAGCGAAGCCGCAGCCCCCGTGGTTCACCCCCGTGGATTTCAAGATCGAATCAGCGCTCGATATGGAGCTGCGGATGAAGGTGAAGACTCGCATCAAGCTGCGTGTCGGTCCGCGGCCGCTGCGGGTGTTTCCTTTCGATATTTCCAGCCAGATGAAGGTGACGGCGGCGCGCATCGACGGTGCGCCGGCGGAGATTTTCTTGCAGGAATCGCTCCGCGGAAGAGCGCTGCGCGGCAGTGAGAATGACTTGTTCCTCGCCATTGCGCCTGAAGCGCTGGCGGCGAACAGCGAGCATGAATTCGAGTTCGAACATGAAGGCGCCGTGATCGGAACGGCGGGCGACGGGGTGTTTTTCGTCAATGCCCGGGCCACCTGGTATCCTCGAGCCGCCGAAGCGTTTGCGACTTATGATTTGACGTTTCGCTACCCGAAGGCCCTGACACTGGTCTCCGCCGGCGACCTGGTGGACGACAAGAACGACGGCGATTATCGGATCACCGAATGGCGCACGCCAAATCCGATCCGCATGGCGGGATTCAACCTGGGAAACTACGAAAAAGTATCGGGGAGCGTGTCCGGGTACACCATCGACGTATACGGGAACCGGCATTTGCAGACGTCGCTGCTGCCGAAAGCGTCTCCCGTTCCCATCGATTCCGCCCCCGGGGCGCGGCGGCTTACGCCGATGGAACGATTGGCGGGTCCCGCGGCAATGACAGCTCCACTGATCCCCGATCCCTCGGCCCGGCTTCACGCGCTGGCGCAGGATGTATCCTCGGCGCTGGAATTTTATTCAGCGAACTTCGGTCCACCGGCGCTGAAGACGCTGACCGTGGCTCCCATCCCAGGGGCATTCGGGCAGGGGTTTCCAGGGCTGGTCTACTTGTCGACGCTTTCCTATCTGAATGCGAATCAGCGGCCGGCGGCAATTCGCGACGAGCGGCATCAGGTATTTTTTTCGGAGCTGATGGCGGCACATGAAGTGGCGCACCAATGGTGGGGCAATGTCGTTACCGTGGACGCGTATCAGGACGAATGGCTGATGGAGGCTCTTTCCAGCTACTCGGCCCTTCTATGGCTCGAAAAGAAGAAGGGGCCGAAAGCAGTGGACAGCGTACTCGAAGATTATCGCGACCATCTGCTGGCGAAGGATTTGCAGGGGCGGACAGCGGAATCGGCTGGTCCGATCACGTGGGGGCCGAGGTTGGAATCGAGCGGCATCAACGACGCATGGCGGTCGATCACCTATGAGAAAGGCGCGTGGATCTTCCACATGCTGCGGCGCCGGATGGGGGACGACCGGTTCATGAAGATGCTCGCCGAGATGCGGAAGCGGTATGAGTTTCGCACCATTTCGACCGAACAATTTCGCGACTTGGCCAAGGAATTTGTGCCCCCGCATTCGCCTGCAGGGGTGATCGATTCAATTTTCGACAACTGGGTCTTCGCCACCGGCATTCCGGATCTGAAGCTGAAATATACCGTCAAAGGCGTGGCCCCGGCCGTAAAGATTTCAGGCTCGATCGCGCAAACCGGCGTGGACGACGATTTTTCCGTGGATGTGCCGGTGGAGATTCAATTCGCCAAAGGAGCTTCGCAAACCATCTGGGTACGGAGTTCGAATGATGGGACAACGTTCACAGCTACGGTGAAACAAGTCCCATCGCACGTGGTATTGCCGGATAGCGTGCTGCGGAAGAAATAGCTACTTCGCGACATGGCAGCCCACGCACTGGGTTTGCTCAACCGGCAGAGTTTTGGTTTCCATCCACGCGGCCGCTCGCTTGGCATACACGGTGTTGGGAAGATCTGTCCGGATCAGCTCGAAGAATTTCTCGGCTTTCGCCTGATCGCCCAGCCGGCTGTTGCCTTCCGCGATCCCGAATAGCAGCTCGCCGCGAGGGTGAGAGCCTAGAGTCTCGAAACGCGGCTTTTGAATTTCATAGGTATGCTCATAATCGGTCAAGCCTTCAGCAATCAAGGGTTTGGCGATTTCGGCGGTAGGGACGAAGCGCGACAGAGCCAGCAGAACCGCGCCGCGGGGAATTCGGACGCCAACATTGTCCGGCTCCAGATCCACCGCGGTTTGCATTTCTTTCATGCCGCGCGCCCACAGGGTTCCGCCAGTCTGCTGATCCCCGCTCTGAAACGCCATCCCGGCTTGGAATAAGAGACCGCCTCCATGCCACACCATCGCCTCTGCGTTCTTAGGATCGGCGGCCAGGGTGGCTTCGCAAGCCTTCATGCCGCGCGCCATCGCGTCCGCGTTTCCGCTGAACCCGCTGAAGAAGTCCTGCCGAACTTTCAGGTCGAAGCGCTCCGCCGGCTGGGCGTGCAGGGAGGATAGAAAGCCTATGGCGAAGCCGAGCACTCCGGCGCAGGCTAGCTTTAGCGATTTGGCTGTCATGTCTTTGATTACCTCTGAAGCGAGGATAAGTTACCCGCTGCGCGAAAGCCCCAGGAAACCGGCGAACGGCGGCAATCATCGGACGAATGACAGGGTCTACTTCAATGCAGCCTGTAAGGTCCCGGTCTGCTTAAGGATACTGAGACGGGCGCGCTCGGCGGTGTGCTGGGCGTCGTAAAGAGCCAGCCATTTCTCATTTTCCAAAGCACGAGCCTGCTCCAGGGCCGACATCTGGAGACGACCTTCGTTGTACTGCGCCAGGTCGATAGCCACCTGGTCTCGGGCAACGTCGAGATCGGCGCTGGCATAATCCCGAGCGCTTTCTGCGCGTTTGACTTCCTGGAAGGCGCGGCGAAGATCGGCAGTGATTCGACTCCGCGTGCGATCTACTTCGATCTTAATCTTGGCGATGTCCGTTTCGGCGCTCGTAATGTAGGCGCGCGCGGACGGGCCGGCGATCAGCGGAATGTCGATGGAGGCACCCAACTGGCCGTTGTTGGTCTGGAATTGCTGAAAATAGTTTTGATAATAATATTTCCCGAGCAGTTCGTATTGGGCCACGGCGTTGACCTTCGGCAGGCGCTGCGCCCTGTAGCCTTTGATCTCCAGCATCTTCTGCTGCATGACGGATTCCAGGCGCTTGATGTCGCGGCTGTTCTCGATCGCGGTCGTGATGGATTCATCTTCAGACGCCGGAAGCGCGAGTTTCGTGCGCTCCTCCGCGGCTGGGCGAACGCGATCATCGGGACCCAGGCCGAGAGCCATGGCTAACTGAGTCTCAGCGTTGATCGAATCGAGCGCCAGGGTCTCGACGGCATTCCTGGCTTTCTGAAGCTCCAGATTAGCTTTGCTCGCCACGATGGGGATCTCGCGCTTCTCGGCAACCCGGGCCTGGACCAATTCAAGGACGCGCTGGAGATTCTCCACCTGGCGATCGGCAGCCTGGCGGCTGAGAGCGGCCTGCTCGGCATCCAGATACAAAGTCGCGATGCGATAGATCACCTCGTCCTGCTGGCGGCCGGTATCGATCTCGGTGGTCCGGACCCCTTCGCGCGCGGCTGCCACCTGATAGCTTTGCGAGCGGTCGAAGAGGGTCCACTGAGTGCGGGTCTGGAGGATGGAAGGAGCGTTGCCGTCGATGCTGGCCGGGTATCCCCAGGTCTTGGCGGCGCCGCTGCCCGCGAACACTTTGGGGACGAACGGATCGTGCGTGATGATGACTTGCTGGCGAGCTTTCTGCTGATCCAGCCGCGCGAGCAGGAGGTCCGGATTCTGAGCCAGCGCGAGGTCGAGGGCCTGGCGCAGCGTGAGCGTCTTCACTTCAGCGGAAGCGGCGAGTAGAGGGAGCAGGAAAAGAGCGATTTTTCGCATACTGCCCTTAGTGTACGGCGTCAGATTGATAGAATGAGACCGATGAAGTTCGAAGACTACAAGATTGTGGTTTACCTTAACCAGCCCGGCGGCTGGGTGGCGGAGATCCCTGCGATCTCGGCGTGTTACGCCTTAATGGACACGCCGGAGGAAGCTCTCACGGAACTTAGGGGCGTCTTCGAGATGATCGAGGAAGAACATCTGGAAAAGGGACGTCCGCTCCCGGCTGACACGACTCAAATCGTGCATGCCTAGCGCGCGAGCGCCAGAATTTCGCCGTGTCGCAGCCAAGCTCGGGTTCAAACGAGTTCGAACCAGAGGAAGCCACGAACGCTGGCTGCATCAGGATGGCCGCGGGGTCACCATCCCCGTTCACGACAACCGCGACATCAGTGGGCCAGTGTTCTATCAGATCATCGAGAAGCTTGGAATCACCATCGACGAATTTCGGCGCTTGAAGTAGCACCCACATTTCTCGCTGCGTCACAATGGTTTCTTATGCTGAAATCGACCATCTTTCGCGAATACGATATTCGCGGTGTAGCGGAAACCGAACTCCTCAGCCCTGATATCGTCGACCTCGGCCGCGCTCTTGGCACGGTGCTGCGAAGAAAAAGCGGCCCCCGGATTAATCTTGGCCGGGATTGCCGCTCAGCTCCCCCCGCCTGCGCGACGCGTTACTCGAAGGGTTGATGGACGCGGGTTGTGAAGTAACCGATATAGGTGTAGTGCCGACGCCGCTGCTGTATTACTCGGCGGTGCATCTCAAAGCGGATGGAGCCGTGATGATCACCGGCAGCCATAATCCCAGCGAGTTCAACGGGTTTAAGACAGTGTGCGGCTCGGGAACCATCCACGGCGACGATATCCAGGAAGTGCGGCGCGTGGTGGAGGCTCGCGATTTTCTTAAGGGGCATGGAACCGTCCGGACCGTAGATGTCGCGGATCCGTATCTCGACGAAGTGGCGCCGCAGTTCCAATTTGCACGGCGCATCAAAGTGGTGGCGGATGCGGGCAATGGAACGGCTGGCCCGGTAATGCATCGGTTGCTGGAGCGATTAAACTGTGACGCGACCGAGCTGTTCTTCGAGATGGACGGGCGCTTTCCGAATCATCATCCCGATCCAACTGTGCCCGCGAATCTCGCGCGGCTTTGCGAAGAAGTGAAGGCGAGGAAAGCGGACCTGGGCATCGCGTTCGATGGCGACTCGGACCGCATCGGCGCGGTGGACGAGAACGGCCAAGTGATCTACGGCGACATGCTGCTGCTGATCTACGGTCGAGAGATTCTGACCCGCAAGCCGGGAGCTACCTTCATCGGCGAGGTCAAATGCTCGCAGATCCTGTACGACGAGCTGAAACGGCTGGGTGGGAATCCGATCATGTATAAGACCGGACACTCGCTGATCAAGGCCAAGATGAAACAGGAGCACGCCGAGTTGGCCGGCGAAATGTCCGGCCACATGTTTTTCGCGGACCGCTATCTCGGATATGACGATGCATTGTATGCCGCGTGCCGGTTGATGGAGATCGTAGCCGCCAGCGGCCAGCCATTATCGGCGCAGCTCGCTGGGCTGCCCAAAACCGTGTCGACTCCGGAAATTCGCGTCGATTGCGCTGATGAGGCGAAGTTCCAGGTGGTAGAGCGCGTTGCCAGGCATTTCAATGGAAAACGCCCGGTGATCGATGTCGACGGCGTCCGGGTGCTATTCGACCACGGATGGGGCTTGCTGCGCGCCTCGAATACCCAACCGGTTCTGGTGATGCGGTTTGAAGCATCCACGGCGGAGCTCCTCGATGAGTATCGCCGGGAGATGGAAGGCGTGTTGGCCTCAGCGGCAGCGGGTTAAAAAAAAGCGCGGCGCCCACACGCCGCGCTGTCACAAGGAACAAGGAGAAGAGGCCAAGGCTGAAGGCCGCCCTCCGAAACCGGCCCTCGGCAACTAGAGAATGCCATAGGATCCTGCGCGAATCTATACCCTTGGGGCGCTTTTTCGAGGCGTGTGGTACTGAGAACTTAGTACCTAGGCCGTGGCATACGGAACGAAGCCTTCACGGGTCATCAATTCGCTCGCGATCCGGGTGTGATCTTCCGGAACATAGAAGAATGCGCCAATGCGCTCGCTCCGGAAAATGATGCCCCCGCTGTACTTATCTGGCTCGACCAGGTAATCCACCCCGGCGTCGGTTAGCAGTTTCTCGAGGCGCAGGGAGTCCTTCAACTTCTTGGCGATGTAGACCAAGGTCAGTTCCTGCTCGCCGAAAAAGTCCGGTTCGCGGCGCACAAAGTACCTAGCGCATCACCCGCGCCACGAAGCTCTGATAGCCTTCCGGGCTCAGCTTCTTCAGGTGGTCGGCGAACGCGTTGCCTACGGTTTCCAGATTCTTCAAGTAATTCGGGTCCTGTAACACGGTGCGCCACTCTTCAATAATCGGCTGTACGCGGGTCCAGACGAACAAAAGCTCGCGGCCGCTTTGAAAGAACAGGTCCTGATTCAACACACCCGCATTGATGAATGACGCGGCCATGTCCCAGTAAGTGATTACCTGGCGAGCGTTGGCGTTCATACCGGAACCCGCCGGACACAGCTTGTTGAAGTCGGCGACGGTCTTCACTTTGAACTCGGCTGAGAACCAGGCTCGGGCGGCGCGGAGCTTTTCCTCGCGGCGGAGGTTGTAAAGTTTCAGGATCAGATTCACGTCGTCGTAAGTGGCTTGAGATGACATACACTTTCAGATTAGCCCAGCGGGGATACACTATACAGATGCATCGTTTCTGCCTTGCCTTGATCCTCGGATCGTCTTTGCTCAAAGCCGCCAGTCCCTTCGCAGGCCGGTGGGACATCAACGTTACCTCGGGAACCGAGACCTATCCCGATTGGATGGAATTAGTCGAAAACGGCGGCGCCCCGCAAGTTCGCGTGCAGCCTCGAACCGGCAGCGTGGTTCCGGCGAAGGATGTAAAACTCGATGGCTCGCATTTGACGCTATCCTTCGGCCGCGGAATCGTCTGGGACCTGACCGTGGCGGGCGACAAGCTTATGGGCACGCAGAAGCGCGCCGATTCGATGGCCCAGGTTGCGGGCGTAAGGGCCCCGGCGTTGAATCGCCCTGCTCCCGCGGCGTGGACCGCCCCCGAGCCTATTTTCAACGGCAAGGATCTCACGGGATGGGAGCCGGACGACGCGTCTAAGAATCACTGGGTGGCCGACAACGGCGTGCTGCTCAACACCGAGCATGGCGCCAATCTTCGAACCACCCGCAAGTTCGACGACTTCAAGGTGCACTTCGAGCTGAATTGCCCCGACGGCGGGAACAGCGGATTCTATCTGCGCGGACGCTACGAAATTCAGGTCGCGTACGAGAAAGAACCCGATAACTTTCATGCCATGGGATCCATCTACGGTTTCATCGCGCCGTCACCCATCATGCCGCGGAAACCGGGCCAGTGGGAGAGTTTCGATGCGCTGTAGCCACGGGCCTCAAGGGTGGTTTCGATGGTGGCCAGGCTCGTGCCATTCCGCAGTGCGGCGCAGATGTCGAAACGGCTGTCGATCGCTCGCGGCCTGGGATGGCGCGGCGAGCGCCAACGCTCCGGCCAGCGTCGGTGGCGGCGAAGATGAATGCCGAGAGCATGATCACTGCGGGTCATAGCCGTGCACCGCGATGCTGAACGCTGCGGTGGAGCCACCACGTCGCAGCCATCGGCCACAATCGCGAACGCGAGAATCAATAGCGCCAAACCGTCCCCGAAGGCGAGCAACAAGACGATGCCAGCGAGTACCCAAAGCGCTCTCGGCGACTGGGTAGCGGTTCTCGTGCTGTCCGGTGATAATGCTCTGCCGCATGTCAGCCTCGCTAGCCGTAAAGGTCACCGTCCGATTTAGTGACCGTTACCGTCTGCTAACGCCTGAGCGATGGAAACGCTGCCCGCTCTGAGGTGATGGTGACGCATTTCACTCGCGGTTCCTCCCACGCCGCTGCACTCCGCGGGGCAACGATCGCTTGCGGTTGCTAGGTCGAATCACTTAAGCCAGTCCCGGTTTTTTTTTTTGAATCGCCCGACCCGTCCTGGCGCCGCGTCGGTGCCGGCGGAGGGGCTGGAACCCTCATGCTCTCTCGAGCACCGGCACCTAAAGCCGGCGCGTATGCCATTTCGCCACGCCCGCGCGCCCAGCGATCGTACTGCTTCAGCTCGCCGACGAATCTGTCGGTGGTCCCTCCTACCTTGCGATCAGCATGGCGAAAGGAATGCATAGGTGCGATCCGCCGAGGAGTTTGAAACCGTGCAGCGGCTCATTGCAGCCGGTGAAAACGACTGCTGAGATCGCAAGTCAGACCGGCATACCGCGAAGGACAGTGTGGGACTGGCGCAGGGAGATCACCAAATTCGATCGCGAGGTCTCACAATGCATCATCAAGTGCGCAGTCTTGATCACAACTTCCGCTGCCCTCCCTGCGCCTCCCTACTGTTATCTGCTCGGCCTCTATCTCGGCGATGGTTGCGTCTCACGGCACCCCCGCGCCTGGTTGCCCAGGGGCGTGCTCGACGCCAAGTACCCAGACATCATTGACCGCTGCCGCGAGGCGATCAACGCTCTGATGCCCGGGCCAGTGCGCGGAGAGCGTGCGCAGCTCCGACGGTTGCGTCGAGGTCTGGCTGTTCGTCGAAGCACTGGCCGTGCCTTCTGCCTCAACGCGGACCCGGTCAGAAGCACTTGAGACCAATCCGGCTCGAGCCGTGGCAGGAAGTACTGGTCAAAGAAGCCACCGAGGAGTTCATTCGGGGCCTCATCGACAGCGACGGCTGCCGCGTTGTGGCGAACGATCGCGGAGTTCGAAGCGGCCGCTACCACTTCTCGAACCGCTCTGACGACATACGGGGGCTGTTCTGTGCGGCGCTCGACGAACTCGGCATCCCGTGGACGCGGCCGCGCTGGTTCGAGATCGCCGTCTATCGCAAGGCCGCGGTCGCACGCCTTGACGAATTGGTCGGACCGAAGGCATGATGGGCCCCGCCGACCAGCTCCGGCG
>CAVPKR010000101.1:0-14146 GCA_963705675.1 Terriglobia bacterium | reverse complement strand
GGACCTTTCGATCCGCGCATGGGGATGCAGGGAATGGTGACGCGCACCGGGTGGAATGGAGAAACCTGGGGAGCCAACCAGCGGATCAGCGTCGAAGAAGCCCTGCGCGTGAATACTCTCAACGGGGCCTACAACTCGCATGAGGAATCCATCAAGGGATCGATCACGCCGGGCAAACTGGCGGATTTCGTGGTTCTGGCGGACGATCCTCACACCGTGGATAAAGAGAAGATCAAGGATATCGAGATCGTTCGCACGGTGACCGGCGGTTCTACGGTTTACCAGGCGTGACTTGAGCCGGATTCGCGCGGGAATACGCGTTGAAAATATGGAGGGCTAGACCGCATGAAAATTACGAACCTCTCAACCGATCAATTGGAGCTCAAAGAAGGCAGCGCGTCCGGCATTACCGTGGGCGTGGCTGTCGTCATTGCCGGGGCTCTGGTCGGAGATCCCCTTCACAACTCCAACCAATGGATGATATGGATCGCGCTGGCGATGGTGGTCATCGGAATCGCCCTCGTCCTGTTGAGCTCGTCGATCACGGTGAATGCCTGCAAATCCACGGGCCAGCTTCGCTACCAAAAGAAGCGACTTGATTGGGACCAAGGACACGGCCTATGCCATCGCCGATGTTTTCCGGATTGAGACTCGTAAGCAATGGCAGATGCAGAACGCACCGTCGACAGGGGACGGGAGTCCCGCTGCTCAGACGCCCACGCTGGTGGCCCAATCGGTGATCGTGTTCAAAGACGGCCGCGAATTGGCTCTGGATCATCAGAAGACTTCTTCGAGCATGTCGATGGGCTCGGCTGTGATCATGGGCGGCCAGGGAGCGGAGACGGCCTTGGCGGCCCAGGTGGCGAAATTCCTGGAGGTGCCGTTCCAGGAGATTATGCCGCCGGGCATGGGCAGCGGAATTAACATTATCAGCGAGTCTGAGCTTTAATTCGCGCGCAGGCTGGTCTGACGCCCTTTGGTATCCCCGCGCAGGGAAACATACAGGACCGCGTCCGGAGTGGGCGGCGCGGGTATCTGGATTTGCAGCTTCTGACGCCGTCCATCGGCGGAAAGCGGCTGCGGAAGCTGAGAGACCGGAGCTTCCTCATCGGCGGCCCAGCCTGTCTTGCCGATGGTTTCGAGGTTCAGGCCGATCAAGGTTGCGTTTCCATCGCTCGAAACGTTGAACTGCTCGATGGTGGGTACGTCGACGATTCTGGCTATCCGGCGCGGCGCCGAATCGCCGGCGACGCTGGTGACGATGGCATCGACCACGCAGCCGTCGAACCAGGCGCTGGTGTCGAACGTCAGAAACAGCTTATCGGGAGTGAGGCGTTTCACTTTCGGCGTGGTTCCGGAGGCTTCCGCCTGTTCGCATTGAATTTGACTCCGCTGCCGATCGGAAAATGCGATCCATGGATCATCGCGCTGAGAGTCTGGCCGTCCGGCAATTCCCCGCTGCCGAGTTGCACGGATTGCGCAGGTATTTCGGAGACGGTCAGGTCCGTGATGGAGGGGCGTGGTCCCGCCACTCGAATCGCGGCGGGCAGGATCATGGGCTCGATACGATCGGCGACGAACGCGCGCACCGTGAGAGTCGTACCCGCGGCGAGCCCCGGCGGCAGTTGAATCGTCACCTGGCGCTTGGTCCCGTCTATCGATTCGCTATCCAGCTTCGCAGATCCTTGTGAAACTTCCACGCGACGCAGTAAATCCAGCCGCTTGCCTGTCAGCCCCAGCTCGACCAGTCCGGCGTCTTGGCTGACGTTCAGGGATTCTCCACCACCGGCAGGGCCGGGAGAACTTTCAGCGGAACTTTGTGAGATTTTCCGTCCACTTGAGAGATCGTCAGGTCATAATCGCCCGGGTCCAGACCCGAAGTATTCAACTGAACGTCCATACGATCCTGCATACCTTCGCGCAGACCCTTCGGCAGGACGAATGGAACTGAGGAGGCAGACGCGAACTCGTCTCGTGGAGCTTCTTGATCTCCACCTTGGTTACAAACTCGAAATCGCTGTGGTCGAGGGTGAGTTGAACCTTGCCGGTGTCCGACACCAGGCGATCGTGGCTCCCCGGAGTGAGCCTGGCAGAGCCGAAATCCGGTAGCGGGCGAACCTCGAAGAACCCGCCTGCCTCGAATTCGTCCCAATCCCAGTTCGCCTTCAGGCTGTACCGGCCCGGATGGACCGATTTGCCGAAGTCCAGCTCGATGCTCTTGAGGTTGGCCAGGACCTGCACTTTGACTGGAATAGACTTGCCGCTATCGGGTTGAAGCGTCCAATCGCGCGCGCGATCCAGGAATTTCCAATCCGCTTCAGAAGCCGAAAGCGGCAGAGGCGACTTCACCGCCGCGGGCAACGAATTGGTCTTGCCTATCGCGACGTGAGGCGCCGGCGAATTCGGAACTCGAATGGCCCACAAATACTCGACTCGTGTATGTACGGCCCCGGCGCCAACTTTGCCGCACAATCCGACGCCGTCGTCCGGCATCGCTTGCGAGAACGCGGAGCGAAACTCCGATCGTGGAAAAGCAATCGCGCTCAGATTCATTAACATCGCAGTGCTGCCTGCCGCCAGGCCCACGGGACTGCCGAAGAACATCTCCGCCGCCAGGGTCGCCAGCCCGGCCGTCTGTCCCACCGGCTGCGGACCTTGCCCGGCCAGCGGATCGTAAACCGCAACCCTGGGGTTCAGCGCCTGGAACATGAACATGGCTTGCTGGTTTACCGGCGTGCCCTTCGCCAGTTGCGCGTTGAAGCCAAATTGAGCGGAAAATCCCGCCAACGCGGCATTCACGGCTTGTCCCGAATTGTCCGACGAAGTGAGCGCCGAAATCAGAGCCTCAGTCTTCGCGGTTTTCTCGGCGTAATCGGCGAGTTCGCCCACCACCTCATCGTCGCGATCGAGAAACGTCTGAACCTTTTTCGCGCTTAATCCGGAGGGGCCGTAGACGAACGCGATCAGCGACACTCGCCAGGGGGCGGTCCACTGTTGAGCCTTATTAGCGGGCCGCGGATCGAAGATGAGCAGGTCCCTGCCGGTCTTCTTCTTGTCGGCGGGAATCAACACCAGGGTTACGTCGCCTTTTCGCTCTTCTTTAGGACGAAGCAGCGGGCGGTAACGAATCGTATCGCCCTCTTCGATCCGGTTGATGGTGCGAAGTGGGAGCAGGCCAACGTTTCGCGACGAGGGGGACGCCACTTTAAGATCGATGGTTGCGACAGCGCCGCCTGAAGGGCAAACCAGCGGCGCTAAGGAAGCCGCGAGAACTCCCGGGCAGGCCGCGAGCAGGGCAAGGACAACTCTTTGCATAGCGGTATTCCCGTTATAGCATCATCCCGGCAAGCCTTAGGTTGCGACAGGGCTCTGCTTTATTGGCATGGCCAACGCCGTTCGATGCGCTTACAATGTGATAAAATTTGCACGATTTATGATTAAGGGTTTTATGACAAAACGGTTTCTCCTAGTGCTCGCCTTCTTGTTCGTATTCTCGTCGCTGATCGCCTATCAACCCGGATCGGCTTCCAACCACCTGACCGATCCGTTCGCGACGGGCTGGATGGTCACCGATACCAATGGCGATGGAATCGCCGACTTCGTCCCTGGAAAAATCGTGGTGCCGGACCATCCTACAGCAGCCCAGAACGCCGCGGCTGCCGATATTGCCGCGCGAATCGGCTTCGCCACCACCGGATTCACTCCGCCAGTGGTGATCGACGCCGCAGCCGACCGGCATGACGGCCCGCGAATCTATATCGGCCGCCCGGCTCCCGTCGAGCTGCAACCCGAGGAAGGCGGGATATTTGTCGACAACGGCAACCTGGTGATCGCCGGTCATGACGACGCTGGATTGCTCGCCGCCGCGGAAGCCGTCGCAGCGCGAGCCCCGTATCTCTGGCGTGTCCCGGGCGACCGTATGACCGCCCTCGCGGACGCTGTGAATCACCAAGCCGCAGGCGCCAGCGCTCAGACCACTGGTGTCACTTACTTGAAAGGCAAAGCCGGCATCAATCGGGCGTTTCTCCAAAGTGCCGCCGCCGTAACCACTGCCGCGCTGGAAGCGGTTTTAGGCACCGCGCAATTCGCGAACGTGCATGAGATCGTGATCGGAAGTGCCAGCGCGACCAATGCCAAGCCGCTGCCGGCGATGCCCGCCGCACAAGCTGCCGCTGCGCCCGCGGCTGACGCGCCCGCAGCCGACGGAGCGGAGGGCGGTGCGGGTCCCGCGGGTCCCGCGCGGCTCGACTTAGCGGCCATTTACACCATGCGGGGCCTCTTCCGCGGCACGCCGCGGATGCCGATTCCCTCAAATCTCGACGGTCATCTTTATGTGCCGGCGGATCGGCTGGAATCGCGATGGCGAATCTCGCGGTTCGTATGGGCATGGAAACCACCGGCATTACCTTGCCGCTCGCCACACCCGCCGACGCCGCCCCAGCCTCCGAAATCCGAACCAAATCCGTGGTGCCTGAATCGTCCGACGCCGGCAAAGTAGCCGCGGGCAAACTCCGGCAGGAAAGCCCGTCCGAGCCCCCAATTCCGTCCGGTCAGGGTGAGCTGCGCGTCGTCGACAAAGCCTTCGGACGTCAGCCGTCGGTTCTGGTTCGCGGCGACGAGACCGCGGCTCTGGGCTTCCTCGCCGGTCATTTGCCAAATCTGTGGGAAACCGGTAAGCAGAATCTTTCCATCGAAGAGATCCGCTTCGATCTGCATCGCTTTTTCTCGCTTCGATCGGATGCCGGCCAAGCCGCCGTCGCGCTCTACAGGCTTGACAAGTGGGCGGAAGAAATCAAGTCGCCGCGAAACGTTGAGGCCAAGGTCTACGTCGACATCGCCGATCCCGGGTTGAAAGACCTGGTCCGCAAAGAGCTGCAAACGCGTCTCGGCGTCAACGATGTGAAGGTGGAGGCGGCCAGCCTCCACGCCGGCACGCAGTGCTGCGAAAAGCTTCCCGCGCTGCATTACCGCGAGCCTGGTTATCAGTATCATCAGGGCACTCCGGCGTTTCAGGAAGACGTCGTGATTCCGTGGGAAGGAACGCGGCTGCTGAAGGCCGTGAGGGACGCGAAACCCAAGATTAGCGGACCAGTGAAAGTCCTGGCGCGCGTCAGCGAAGGCCCCGAGGTTCGGCGCAATTTGAAAAAGCAGATCGAGGATCTGCTGCCCAAGCAGAGCCAGGTCACCGTCCTTTGCGCGTTCAAATCCGGAGTGAGCTGGCTGATGGACGACATTGCCCCGCAAGTGAAAGGCAAAGCCGCGTCGCTTAAAATCGAGTTCAAGAAGAACGAAGATCCCACCCGGACGCGCTCCATGTATTCCCATGCGCGCTGGGTTCAGGAGCTTTATCCCGTCGACGAAATGCTCGCCCAGGAGCTCAAGATTCCGCTGAACAAGATCGATTTCTCCGAGTTTGAAGGCAAAGGGCCCACCTATCGTGTCCACGCCTTTGACTCGGCTGGAAAAGAAATCCTGACCCGCGAGTTCACGGTGACCACGGTCGAGCGTCCTTACAACGGCGTGATGCCCGAGTACGAAAAAGTCGAAGTGGATACGGGCTGGGTTCGGATCGAATCGGGATCGTCGGTGGTCCTCGACCAGCGCATCGCGACCGATATCGAGGAATTCTGGGATCGCTACCAGAAGGAAGTCCTGCCCAAAGTGTTTCACACCGTGATGGAGCGTTCCAACGGCGAGCTGCGTCCTGAATTTGCGCCGCCCTTCGACACCTTGAAGATGGATTTCCATCTCAGCGAGCCCAGTTATGAGCTAACCGGAATCGATAAGGAGCGCATCTCCTCGCTCGAAGCCCTTCAGGAAGACATTTTCTATTCGACGGAAAATTTCGTGAACATGATGGGCGACTTGGAAACCGGCCGCTCGCTCACCTACGTCGGACGAATCATCCCGATCGTCCACGCGTCAGAGGACGGCAAAGATGGGCACGTTCACCTGGAATTCTACGCCAAGCCTGCCGGCGGGCCTTCCGTCGATCTGGCCTGGACGGATGCCGAAGGCAAACGTCATGAGAAGAAGCGCGATCTATGGGTGCTGGCAGGTGCGATGCAGCCACGTTTAGTCGGAGCCCGCGCGTCGCAATCCGGACCCGAAAGTTTGACCTGGGCCCTCCCCGCCGACTTCAAAGAAGACAAGCACGCCGAGTGGATCAACGAAGAAGGCCAGGATCAGGTGGAGCGTACCATCTTCCCGGCAGAGCAGGCGCGCGGTCAGCTCCACTGGCTGGATCAGATGCACGCGGCGGGAATGTACAAAGATGAGGTCGCGTATCCGCACCTCAAGGAAATGAGTTTCGAGTTTGAGCTGCCGCTTCCCCTGACGGCTAAAGTCGATTCACCGGCGCCGCGGGAATACGCCTCCGTGAAGATCCAGCCGCCGGCCTCGCGGCGTCCCATGATCGCGGACTACCAGCCGAAATCGGTCCAATGGGATGAGCCGATTCCTCCGGCGGAGAACGCTTCCATGCTGGCGAAGTTCGCGCGAGATCCCGGGTTACGCCTATTGGATGGGCCGTACCTACCTGGGCGAAATTTATGGGCCGCCGATGTGATGCTGCCAACTCCCTTCAACGCTGCGATCTGTCGCCAAGGAGACGACGCTCAAAGCCACCATTGTCTACTCGGGCCGCCAGCACGCCAACGAAGTTTCCTCAACCAGTCACATTTTCAAGCTCGGCGATCAGTTGCTGGACGATCCTGCGACTCGCGCGATGCTGAAACAGGTCAACGTCGTCCTTCATCCCATCACCAACCCCGATGGAGCGGAGCTTTCCGTACAGCTCGCCGAAGATCACGCCGAATAATATGCTGCATCCCGGCTATCATGGCGCGCTTGCGGCCGACGTCTCGGCAGCAGGCCGCTGCGATCCGGTCTATCCCGAATCGCGGACCCGCCGCCAGTTACTCGAAAATTGGCTGCCGGATGCGTTCCTGAATCCGCACGGGTATCCGTCGCACGAATGGGTGCAGCCGTTTTCTGAGTATTCTGGCTGGGTCCAGAGCCGCCAGGGCGCCAATAACGGCCGCACTTGGTGGATTCCCGTGGATGGTTCACCTCGCTCAGGTACTTCGCGACGATCGCATCCATACAGCGAGAAAATCGCCTATGAGCTCGCGACCGGATTGTCGAGGCGGAACGTAAAGTGCCGGGCCTGCTGGACCTGGAATCGCGGATGAACGCTCGCTACGAACGCTTCGGGCAGCGTTGGCAGCCCGAAAATATGCAGCAGCCAGTGGTCGACGGAATTCGAATTTATATGGCCTGAAAGGCGCGGGCGGCGGCGGGCGGTGGGGCGGACGGCGCCAGGAAGTGGAGGCGTCGGCAATATTCTCGCCGGATGTCACCTGGGATTCCGGCTACACCGAGGCTCCCGACGAGACCGCGCACGGCGATTATATGAAGCTGATGGCCTCGGCGGGCCTCGCTTTCGACCGGGTCCACCTGGAATATCTTGCGAACAGTAAGCTGCGAATCCGGCGGACGCAAAAGGGAACAAGGGGGCCGCGTTACCTGGCGGATCGAACGGCTGCGCCCGAACCTGCCGGGCATCGGAAACCGAGCCGCCGCCGATACACCAACGCGTAACCAATAACATGTTGCTTCGTCTGATGCAGTAATATCTCGTAACAATTTCGTGACAGAGGGTGAGGAGTGTTTTCTACCAAACGGTCGATTTTGCATTTCATTTCCACGGCGCTCTTGTGTGTTTTCAGCGCGAGCGCCCAAACCAGCGACGCCGAACTCTCGGGTTCGGTTAAAGATCCCAGCGGTGCTCCGGTTCCCGGTGCCAAGGTCACGGCCACCAATCAGGACACCGGTGTCTCGCGGACCATTAACACTGATAACGAGGGTCGTTTCCAATTCTCCGTCTTGCCGGGCCGCTATTCGCTTGCGGCAGAGGCCAGCGGCTTCAAGAAAGAAACCCTCACGGATCTGGCATTGACCGTAGGGATGCACGTAAACCAGGACCTTTCCCTGACCGTCGGCAGTGCTTCGGAGGCCATCACGGTGACCGGCGACGTTCCGCCGGTCGATACCACCAAAGGCGACGTATCCGGCGTTGTGACCCAGCAGCAGATCGATGCTTTGCCCGTGAACACCCGGCAAACGCTGAATCTCGCGCTCTTGATGCCGGGCACCTCGCAGGATGCTTCGCGGACGTTCTATAACAACGTCGAAATCGGCGGCGGCGGCCGATTCTACGCCAATGGATTCACCGTGGACGGCGTCACGAACACCTGGGCGGAGCAAGGCGAGCCGCGCGAGAATTTCCCCGAAGGCGCCATCCAGGAGTTCCGCGTCAACACCAACCAGTTCAAGGCCGAACAGGGCCTCGCCATGGGCGGCATGGTGAATATGGTTACAAAAAGCGGCACCAACGCATTTCACGGAGAAGTCTTCGAATTTTGGCGTAATGCGGCGCTAAATAGCGACAATTCCTTCACCCAGCAAAGCATCGCGGCGGCAGGCGGCACGGGAAAAGCGCCCTTCAACCGGAACCAGTTCGGAGGCGACGTCGGCGGACCCATCGTCAAGAATCGAACCCACTTTTACGCCGCCTATGAACGCACCCAGGTAGACGACAGCTTCACCATCTACGTCACGCCCGCGGCCGCCCAGTATTATTCAGCCAATCAGGGTGTATTCGATAAACCCAGTTACGACCAGCTCTTTAATGTCCGCGTCGATCATGAAATCAATAACAATCAACGTCTGTTTGCGCGTTATTCCCAGGAATGGAACAAGCAAACCTGGCAGGGATGCAGCGGTGCGGCGGAATCGAATTGCTACGACGGCCTGATTCCCCGCCACGCCTTCGTCGGGGGCCATACGTGGACTCCCAAGCCCAATATTGTGAACGATTTCCGGTTTCAGTATGCCTATTCGTCGTATCTTCTAGGTCCGTCGGGAGAACCGATTTTTACCAGTATCGGCCAGTTCCCGCAAACGCGGCTGAACCAGTTGCAGACCGTCTATTCTTTCCCGAGTTTTCGCTACGGCCAGGGTTATGGCGAACTTGGAATCGAGCGCCGGACCGAGTTCAAAGACGACATGAACTACATCCTCGGCAAACACGCCCTGAAGTTCGGCTTTGATTACAGCTACATTCCATTCGCAGACGATCAGGTGACGAATTATGCCGGCACCTGGACGTTCGCCACCGATCAGGTCTTCAATCCGAAAGACGCCGCCACCATCGCCGCGCTCAAGAATCCGATTACCTTCACGGCGTCCATTCCGGGGCTGTACACATCCGTTCCGGTATCTCAATATGGCGCTTATATTCAGGACGATTGGCGCGTGCATCGGGATCTGACGATCAGCCTGGGGCTGCGGTGGGATCGCGAAGTGGGGTCGTATAACGAATCACTCAACCCGTCGTCGTTCCCGAAACCGGTTCCGTTTTTGGGGAATCCGGGACAGCGCGGGCAGACTCATAATCTGGGGCCGCGTTTCGGCTTCGCGTGGAATGTCATGGGGACCAGCAAGAACGTGGTCCGGGGCGGATTTGGAATTTACTACAACAACATCCAGACCCTGCTGAATTTTCCCGAGAACCGCAATTTCGTCCAATGCAGCGTGCTGATCAACAATCCGTCCTATCCAAATCCGTACGGAGGCCAGAGTCCCACATCGTTTTGTTCCACCGCGCCGCCTACAGTGACGGTGCTGGCGCAGAATTTCAAGATGCCGTATTCGGAGCAGTTCACGCTCGGGTATTCACGTGAAATCACGAAAGATTTTTCCATTCACGTGGATGGCGCTTACACTCACACGCTCGGCGACTGGAGGAGCTTCGATTTGAATTACCCCAACGCCGCCGGCGTCCGTCCGAATCCGGCCTTCGCGCGCATTCTGGATCACGAGCCGATTTCCCAGTACAAATACAAAGCGATGTACGTGCGCGCCGAAAAGCGCTTCGCGCAACGGTATCAGTTCGTCGCCTCCTACACTCTCGCCTCCAATCGCGACGATAGTCCGCAATCTCAGGTGACGAATCAAAATAACTACAACTTGGATTGGGGCCCCGCGGGCATCGACCGGCGTAATTCCCTGGTGGCCGGAGGATTCGTACAGCTTCCGTGGAAGATCACAGCGGGAGCTTTCTGGCAGATCCGCTCCTCGCTTCCGTTCAGCGTCACCGCGCCGACGATGGTGATCGACGGGATCACCCAATACGTGCCCGGCACTTCGCGCGACATGGGCAATCGCGACAATGCCGCGGTGGTGGCGGCGGTGAACGCCTATCGCGCGACGCTCGGCCTGGCGCCCGTTACGACGGCGGCCATCGACAGCAGCCGGTTCAATAGTTTCGATCTAAAGCTGGCCCGCTCGTTCTTCGTTCATGAGCAGCGCCGGCTGGAAGTCATTGGCCAGGCGTTCAATTTATTCGGCGTCACCAATCTGGGTGCCGACGCAAACCATACCGGAACCACGGGCGCAGCGAACTCGCCGAACTTCGGAAAGATTCTCGCGGCAGGCAATCTGCAACAGGCAGAGTTGGCCGCTCGCTTCGTATTCTGAATCGTTTTTATTTGGCGGGACCGATGGTGCCGCGATTTTCTTGGCCACGTCTTCCAGCCAGCCGCGTCAGGGTGATGGACGCGAAACACGATCCGGTGCCGCGCGGGACTCCGACGTGCCATCCCGCTAGCATGCTCCCGTCCTTGTTTTTCAGCGACTTGTTTGCGTAGAAGACGCGTTTGTCGGTGTTTTCGAACATCCTTTCGATGCCCATGCTTTTCGCGATCGTATCGCTTATCGGCTTTACGGGGTTTGCGGAACTGAAGACTTGCACCTCTACGGTATCGCCGGGACCCTTAGCCAAGCCCGTAAAGACGGCATCCGGTTTGAAGTCCGGCGGCACGCCGATCTGACAGGCCTTGGTTCTGTCTTTGAGCACAGTCCAGCCGGATGGAATCGAATCCGCGAGCAAGGGGCCCGCCACAGCCACGATACTGAGAAGCAGCATTTTCATCCAGGTAGTATACAGCAGCTATTTCGCGGTCCCTACAATAGAAACTGTGCTCGGATTCGAAATTCAGGCGGTTTGCCCGGTTACAGGTGCGCGAGCCGGTATCCTCCACACCGCCCATGGCGACGTCGAGACGCCGGTGTTCATGCCGGTTGGCACGCAAGCCACCGTCAAGGGGATACTTCCGCGCCAATTGATTGACGACCTGGACGCTAAGATCATTCTCGGCAACACTTATCATCTTTTCCTGCGGCCTGGACCCGAGACCATACAGAAGCTCGGCGGATTGCACAAGTTCATGAATTGGCCGCGGGCGATCCTGACCGATTCCGGCGGCTTCCAGGTCTTTAGCCTGAACGGACTGCGCAAGATCAGCGAACAAGGCGTGCTGTTCCGTTCGCATCTGAATGGCGATCCCCATATGTTCACGCCCGAATCGACCATCGATGTGCAGTTTGCACTGGGCAGCGACATTATGATGGTGCTCGACGAGTGTCTCGAGTATCCCGCCAGCCATGAAGCGGCCCGCGCGTCGACGGAACGCACAGTTCGTTGGGCGCAAAAGGCTTACGCGCATTATCTCGAGCGGACCGACGGCCAGCGGCGCTGTTTTCCGATCGTGCAGGGGTCCATGTATCCCGATTTGCGGCGTCAATGCGTCGAACAACTGCTCGAATTGGACGCGGATGGCTACGCGATCGGGGGGCTTTCGGTGGGCGAGCCTCGTCTTTTAAGCCTGGAAATGGCTGAAATCAGCGCGAATTTGCTTCCTAAAGACCGGCCTCGATATGTGATGGGCGTCGGGATGCCGGATGAGCTGGCTCAATATGTCGCCCGAGGCGTCGACATGATGGACTGCGTTCTGCCCTCGCGCAACGCGCGAAACGGGTATCTGTTTACATCCACAGGCCGGGTCGTGATCAAACAGACGCGATATAAAGACGACCCGAGTCCCATCGATTCGTCCTGCCCATGCTATACCTGCCGGAACTTTTCCCGCGCCTATTTGCGGCACCTGCTATTGGCTGGGGAAATGACGTTTTCGACATTGGCGACGCTGCACAATTTGCAGCGGTACCTTGACATCATGCGGGAGATGAGGCAGGCTATATTACTTGGGAAGTTCCCCGAGTTCCTGAAGGCCGTGTCTCTGCCCGTTTAAAGAAACCCCAAAATGCACGCGCTGATATTGTTGCAGACGCCCGCGACCGGGACATCCAATCCGGCCATGAGCTTCCTGCCGCTGGTCTTCATCGTTGCGATCTTCTACTTCCTGGTCTTCATGCCCATGCAGCGTCAGAAGAAGACCCAGGCGGCGATGCTGGCGGGACTCCAGAGCGGCAACGAAGTGCTGACGACGGGCGGTATCATTGGCACCATCGTGAGCATCACCGGCGACGCGCTGATCCTGCGCGTAAAGCCGGACAACATCAAGCTGCAGGTGGCTCGCAGCGCGGTGTCGAGCCTGGTCAACCAGGAAAAATCCACTGAGGAAAAGAAGTAAGTCATGAAAAGCAATCTTAGATTCCGGGCCATCTCGATTCTGGTGGTCATACTGATCTGTGTCTACGGAATCATCGGCCTGCCCACCTCCAAAGCAGAGCTGGTGGATAACTGGCACAAGAATATCCGGTTGGGGCTGGATCTGAAGGGCGGCAGCCAACTGGTGCTCCAGGTGCAGCTTCAGGACGCCTACAAAGCCGAGGCTGACCGCGCCATTCAGCGCCTGAAAGACGAGCTGAACAAGGCCGCCGTCGCCTACACGGAAATGGGCCGCTCCGATCCGCAGACCATCGCCGACGCGGCCAAGATTGAGATCGATATTAAAGGGGTTCCGTCGACCCAATCGGGCACCTTCCGGCAGATCGTGACGGACAACTACGGCAGTTCCTGGATTCTGACGCCGGTCAACTCCACTGACTATCGCATGACCATGCAGCCGACCTATGCGCTGAAGATGCACGACGACACCCTGACGCAGAGCATCAGCACCATCGAGAATAAGATCAACGGGCTGGGCTTGTCGGAGTCGAGCGTGCAGAAGCGCGGCGGGTCCGCCGACGATAACGAAATTCTAGTGCAGCTTCCCGGCGTGGACGATCCGGCGCACGTGAAGCAGCTCCTAAAGACACAGGCGGTCCTCGAATTGCGCGAGGTGAAGAGCCCACAGACGTTCGCCTCACCGGAAGAAGCGCGCGCGAGCAAAGGCGGGGTTTTGCCGCTCGATTCGGAGATCGTCCGGGGCGAGACGCGCGGCGGCGCACCGCCGCAGTACTATATTCTGGCTCGAAACGCGATCGTGACCGGAGGCGATCTTCGGAATGCAAGTCCCCAGCAGTCGTCACAGACCGGCGGGTGGGAAACGTCCTTCGTGCTGACGCAGGAAGCCGCCAAGCGCTTCGAAAAATTCACCGCGGCCAATATCGGGAACCGGCTGGCGATCGTCCTCGACAAGCAGGTGCTCAGCGCGCCGGTAATCAATGGAAAGATTGCCGATAACGGCGTGATTGAGGGCCTGTCGGGTCATGAAGAAGCCTCCGATCTCGCGCTGAATCTTCGCGCCGGATCGTTGCCGGCCGGGATTGAAGTACTGGAGGAGCGTACGGTCGGGCCGTCGCTCGGCGCGGATTCGATTAAAGCCGGTACGCTGGCCGGCATCGCCGGCGTGCTGGCGGTCGTCGTCGTAATGCTGGTCTATTACCGGCGCAGCGGGATCAACGCCACCCTGGCGCTGATTCTGAATGCGATCATTTTGATCGCGGCGCTCAGCTATCTGAATGCGACCCTGACTCTGCCCGGAATTGCGGGAATCATTTTAACGGTCGGTATGGCTGTCGATTCGAACGTACTGATCTTCGAGCGTATTCGGGAAGAGCTGCGCGCCGGCAAGGCTGTAATCGCGGCCGTCGACGCAGGATTCAAGAAGGCATTCCTGACGATTATCGATACCCACGTGACCACCGTGGTTTCCTGCGCGATTCTGTTCTTGTTCGGCACCGGGCCGGTAAAAGGGTTCGCCGTGACCCTGGTGATCGGTCTATTGGCCAATGTTTTTACCGCGATCTTCGTTTCGCGGACCATTTTCGATTGGGAATTGGGAATGCAGAAGCGGGTAGTAAATATATGGAACTTAACGAAGTACAGGAAGTAAAA
>CAVPKR010000100.1:0-14893 GCA_963705675.1 Terriglobia bacterium | reverse complement strand
TGTTTATCCGAGCGCTCCTTTGTTTCTGTTGATGAACCCGACGCTGCTGCGCGCGAGCGTGGAGCCGATCCTGCAATATGCGTCGATGGGGCGCTGGCCGTGGCCTTACGCGCCTCATGATTTGGGTACGTATCCGCTGGCGAACGGGCAGACTTACGGAGGCGGCGAACAGACGGAACGGAATCAGATGCCGGTGGAAGAGAGCGGCAACATGCTGCTGCTGGTGGCTGGGATCGCCAAGGCGGAAGGTAACGCGGACCTGGCGGCGAAGTATTGGCCGCTGCTGACGAAGTGGGCCGAGTACCTGCGCGACAAAGGACTGGATCCTGAAAACCAGCTTTGTACCGATGATTTCGCGGGACACCTGGCGCGCAACGCGAACCTGTCGCTTAAGGCGATCGAAGGGTTGGGGGGATATGCGATGCTCGCCGAAATGACGGGTCGGAAATCCGAGGCGCAGACTTATCGGGCGCTCGCTTTGGACGATGCGAAGGCGTGGATGAAGCTGGCGGATGACGGAGACCACTCCGTGCTGGCGTTCGGAAATCCGGGAACGTGGAGCCAGAAATACAACCTGGTGTGGGATCGAATCCTGGGGTTGAATTTGTTTCCGGCGGAGGTCGCGCGGAAGGAAGTCGCGTATTACAAGACGAAGCAGAATACGTATGGGCTGCCGTTGGATAATCGGGCGGCGTACACGAAGCTCGATTGGCTGGTGTGGAGCGCGACGCTCGCGGATAATCAGGCCGATTTTCAGGCCCTGATCGAGCCGGCATATAAGTGGATGAACGAGACTCCTACGCGCGTTCCCTTGACGGATTGGTATATGACGACCGACGGCAAGCAGAAGGGATTTCAGGCGCGGAGCGTGGTGGGCGGGGTCTTCATCAAGATGCTGGCGGACCCCGCGATGCGGGAAAAATGGCGCAAGTGAATTACTGTTTCGGGATGGTCACGTAGTTCAACTTCGCGGCGGCTGCCTGTTTGTTGAAGGCGTCGAGTTGAGGTCCCAGAAGGTTGTCGACTTCGACTTTTTTCTCTTTCCAGATCTTTGAAAGGTCCGCGGCGCGAACGCGCGCGCCATCGGTTACGTCGGCGTCGGCTTCGTCGACGAAATTATGGAGTGCGTCGAAACCGTGGGCGAGCTTGGTGGGGAAATTGATTACGGTCTGGCCATCCATGGTGCGCTTCTGGATCAGAGTGTCGATCTCAGCGTCGAGCTTATCATTGAGCGCCTTGCCGGAGGCTTGCAGAGCCGCCGTTTCCTGACCGCTGTCCTTGTCGCGCTTCAACATTTCGTCGATCTGCGTGTGGACGCTGCGCATGCGGTTCGCGCTTTTTTGCAAATCGTCGAGCTCGCCGTCGATCTGCATCAACAGTTTGTTTTGCTCAGAAAATTGCTGGGGAGTGGTGTTCACGCGCGGGTCCTTTTTCACTTCCACTTTGGCGGAGCGGGTATCCGTGCCGGCGGTGAGGCGAATTTCGTAGATGGCGGGCACCACGATGCGTCCGCGCAAGCCGCCAAAGAGAGTCACGCCGGGGACTTGCGCCGGAGCATCGTAGCGAAGATCCCAGGTGGTCCGATTCATTCCGGCCTTGGCTGTGATGTTGGATATTTTCCGGACGCAGAGCGCCCGCTGCGTCGTGGATTTCAATGGCGACGGTGCCGGCTTTGGCGACCGAGAAATCGATGATGGCGCCGGCGGGCGGGTTCTTTCCGAGATCGCTTTCGCGAGGACCTCCGCCTTGACCTGACGCGAGATTCGCGCGGATGGCGGGCCTGGGCGTGAATAGATGGACCGGCTCATTCGCTATGGACGCGTTCACGTCGCGCAGCGGCGACAGATCGTCGAGAATCCAGAAGGCGCGGCCGGAAGTGGCGGCGATCAAGTCGCCGGCGTGGATTTTCAGATCGTTGACGGGAGTCAGGGGCAGGTTCAACTGCAAGGGCTGCCATTTCGCGCCGCCGTCGAAGGAAACGAAGACTCCGGTTTCTGTTCCGGCGTAGAGCAGATTTCTTCGCACCGGATCTTCGCGGACGACGTGCGCCCAGCTCTCGGCCGGGATGCCTTCGACCAGCTTGGTCCAGGTCTGGCCGTAATCGGTGGTCTTGAAGATGTACGGCGCCATGTCATTCCACTTGAAGCGGGTGGCCGCGATATAAACGGTGCCGGGATCGTGCGGGGAAATTTCCATGGCGTTGATCTGCGCGTCGGCCATGCCAGGGAGGGCGATTTTCTTCCAGTTCTTGCCGCCGTCGCGGGTGAGCTCGACCACTCCGTCGTCACTGCCGGTCCATAATGTGTTCTTGTCTTTGGGAGATTCGGCGACGTAAAAGATGGTGTTGTAGACTTCCCCGCCCGCACCTTCATTGGTGATCGGACCGCCGCCGTAGCCTTGCGTGCGATCGTCGGGATGCGTCAGATCGGGGCTGATGGGCGCCCAGGTGCGGCCGCGATTCTCACTGCGCATCAACACCTGCGAGGCGTGATAGATGACGCGCGGATCGATTTTCGAAACCAGCACGGGACCGTTCCAGTTGTAGCGATACTTCATTTCACGCGACGGTATTGCCAGGGGCAGGGCCGGATATTCCTGCACGTCGCGGGCTTCGTCGGTGTCCTGATCGTACTCGGTTATCTGGCCCTGATAGCAGGTCGCGTAAATCTGATCGGGCTTTTTGGGATCGAAATCGATCCACGCGCTTTCGCAGCCGCCAACGGGATGCCAGTCTTTCCAGCCGATGCCGGGGCCGTTCACGGCGCTCTTGGTCGCCACTGTGGTGTTGTCCTGCTGGCCGGCGTAGACCCAATAAGGATAGCGATCGTCGACATTCACGCGATAGAACTGCGCGGTGGGTTGATTCTCCTGGGTGGACCAGGATCGGCCGCTGTCGAAGGAGACGTTCGCGCCGCCGTCGTTGGCTTCGATGATGTTGTTCCCATCCGAGGGATTGATCCACAGGTCATGATTGTCGCCATGCGGAGTGGGGACGGCGGTCCAGTTTTTTCCGGCGTCGATGGAGCGGTAAACGTTGGCGTTCAGAACCCACACGATGTCGGGATTTTTCGTGTCGGCGAAAATTTTCATGTAATACCAGGCTCGCGATTTGAGGCTCCAGTTGGTGGAGTTCTGAAGAGTCCAGGTGCGGCCGGCGTTGTCGGACCGGTACACGCCGCCGTCGGGATCGGCCTCGACTACGGCGTAGAGGCGGTCTGGATTCGGCGAAACGGAGATGTCGATTTTGCCCATCAACTTGGGCAGGCCCTCGTTGATTTTTTCCCATTTGTCGCCGCCGTCGATGGATTTATAAATCCCGGAGCCGGGGCCGCCGCTGCGAATTTCCCACGGCTTGCGAAGATGATCCCAGAAGGCGGCGTAGAGGATTCGCGGATTCGACGGGTCCATCGCAAGGTCGGCCGGACCTGAGGTTTCGTTCACGAACAGAACGTTCTGCCAGGTCACGCCGCCGTCTTTGGATCGATAAATACCGCGATCCTTCGTGGCGCCGAAGGTGGCTCCTTGAGCAGCGACATACACCAGGTCGGGATTCGACGGGCTGATGCGGATTCGAGAGATGGCGCGGGTCGGGTCGAGGCCGATATGCTTCCAGGTCCTGCCGGCGTCGGTGGATTTATAGACGCCATCGCCGTGAGAGATGGCAACACCGCGGGCGTCGTTCTCGCCCATGCCGAGGTACAGCACATTCGGATCGGAGGCGGCTACGGCGATCGCGCCGACGGATGATGTTTTCAATTGGCCATCGGTGATGTTGGTCCAAGTGATGCCGGCGTTCTCAGTTTTCCAAAGTCCGCCGCCGACGCCGCCGAAATAATAGAGCTGCGGATTCTGAGGAACTCCGGTGGCCGCGTTGGAACGTCCACCGCGAAAAGGACCGATGTTGCGCCACTGCATTCCTTGATAAAGGGACGGGGGAACATCCTGGGCGAAGGCGGCTGCGGTAGCCAGAAAAACGAGAAGGCCCAGAGAAACAAGACGGCATCGATGCATGCTTGATTATAAAGGCAACCGGTTATGCCGGGTAGTTGGGGTCCAGCTTCAGCTCCGCGATGTGATGCGAGTGATTTTCGACGTGGATGGAACAGGCCATCAGCCACTGATAAGCGTCCATGGGTCCGAAGACAGGGTGAGGGGACATGTGAGCGCGCAGCGGGTCTTGGGTTTCGATCGCATATGCAATGGTGTCTTTCCGCTGCTTATCGAACTCGGTTGCGGCGGCGGCGAGGGTTAGGAAACGGTGGTGCGGCTGGAGGCTTTCGGGAGCCTTGTTGAGGCCTTTCGGGTGGGGACGAAACTCGCGATGATAGCGATAATCCTTGGCTTGAACTTCGTCCATCAGCTCGGGTTGAGGGGGCGATTCCAGGGCGCGGCGGATTAGCCCGCGAAGAGATTGGTCGCTGATGGCGATGTGCTCGGCTAGTTCGAGGATAGACCATTGGCTGGGCGATGGCGTGAATTTCGCCTGTTCCGCGGAGACGCCGTCGATCACGCTCATGAATTTGTCGCGCGAGGAGTGGAGCCGGTCCACTGCCAGCTTGCGTTCCTGATCGGTCATGCGGGCGGTTCGATCCATAGGGGTCGTCCTCTTTGAATAGATTCGCAGATTTGGGCTCGACGGCCGATTAATGCTTTTCGGGCGGAGCCTGCGGGCCTAGATTTTTCTCGGCGCCGTCGGTCAAGGCCTGCTTTTCGGGTTCGGTTAGCTTGGCCGCGGGGTGCATCGGAAGATAAAACCATGGTGGCATATCGCCGGTTTTTACTTCCGCGGCAACATCCTTCGCGTGCCGCTGAGCGCGATCCCATTCCGTAAAATTCAGATGCTTGCGGCCACCATTTACATCTCGCTGGACCAGCCAGGATACCGGCGCCACGTGCGAGTACCAGGGCCATGTCGTCGTGTTGCTGTGGCAGTCAAAACAAGCGCGATGGAACAAGTCCCGGGTCTGCGGCGAATCCCAGGAAGGCTCCTTGGTTACCGGAGGATTCGTGTGATCGTGGCCAAACGGAACGAATTGGATTACCACTAGGACAAGCAGGAGCCACTTCAGGATTCTCATCAGCATTCGATCAGGATACCTTGCTTAGTTCACTTTGCTCAGTTCACCCAGCATGGTGGGGATCAGCTCAGATACCGTCGGATGAATGTGCATGGCTCGCTGAATGACGGTGTAGGGGGCTTTGGCGTACATCACATCCAGGATGGAATGAATGATTTCATCGCCGCCGGGACCAAGAATCGTCGCGCCTAGAATCTGCTTGGACTCCGCGTCGATCATAATTTTCATGAAGCCCTCGGCTTCGCCTTTTTCGACGGCCCGAGCGACCCGGCTCATCGGGCGGTTGCCGATCAGCAGGGGCTTGCCGGAGCTTCGCGCCTGGGCTTCGGTCATGCCCGCTCTGCCCAATGGCGGATCGACGAAAAGAGCGTAGGTGTGGATCCGGTCCGACACGCGCCGGGGATCGTGGTCGAGGAGGTTTGCCGCAACAATTTCGAAGTCGTTGTAGGAAGTGTGGGTGAACCCGCCGCGGCCGTTACAATCGCCTAGAGCCCAGATGCCATCGACGCTGGTTCGAAGCTGATCGTCCACGGGAATGAAGCCGTTTCGTCCATCGTGATTCCGGCGCGGTTCAGGTCCAGGTCGTCTGTGTTGGGCGGCGTCCGACGGCTAGCAGCACGTGCGATCCGGTGACGGTACGGGCGCCATCGGAACAATCCAGTTTCGCTGAAATGCCGCCGCTGCTTTTCGAAAAACCGATACATTCGGCGTTGAGCTCCACCTGAATGCCTTCCTTTTCAAGGATGGTCTTGATGGCTGCGGAAACGTCTTCGTCTTCGCGGGAAATCAGGCGCGCGGACATTTCGATTACCGTCACCTGGCTTCCGAAGCGGCGATACATCTGGGCGAACTCGAGGCCGATGTAGCTGCCTCCCACCACCAGCAGATGTTCGGGAACGAAATCGACGTGCATGATGGAGGAATTGGTCCAGAAGGTGATTTGATCGACTCCCGTCAGCGAAGGGATGCGCGCGCGCTCGCCGACATTGATGAAGATTTGTTCCGCGGAAAGAAGGGCGTCGCCGACGGTGATCTCGCGCGGAGACTGGAATCGCGCGTGTCCTTGATAAACGGTGCAGTTGGCCAGGTTCTTTAGAGACGTTTCCAGTCCGGTTCTCGATTTTCCGGATATTTCGTCCTTACGCGCTTTCACGCGCTTCATATCGACCGCGATTGGACCGTTCACGTCGATTCCAAAGTCGCCTGCGCGCCGGGTCATATGGGCTGCGTATGCGCTGGCGATCAGGGTCTTGGTGGGAATGCATCCTGTGTTCACGCAGGTGCCGCCGAACAAGCCGCGTTCGATGATCGCGACTTTCTTCCGCCCCGGCGAGCCGCCTGGCCAGGGGTGGTCCCGCTTGTCCGGTGCCGATGATGATCGCGTCGTAGTGGGTCGCCATGGAAGAAGCTCCGAAACGATTTTCCCAGATCCGGTAGACTTACTTGGTATGCCCTCACCAAGAGAGACCGCCTTAAACGGAGTGGAGTGCGCGCTATCCGACGCGGTGGCGAAGGTCAGCGCCGCTTACGAGATTTGCTTGATCGATGCGAATGAAGATCCCGCCAAGGAAGCGGACTGCCAGAAAATTCGCGATCGCAGTCTCAGCTATGCGAAGCGGGCTTACACCGATACGCTTGCGGCGGTGAACCAGGAGTGGCCGCAAGGATCATAAATCTACTGATCCAGCCAGCCGCCTTGAAAACCTGCGCGGCGCAGTCCATTGCTTAAGTGCGAGCATTTACGCATGACTTTCCAAATCAATCCGGATTGGAAATTTTCAATCATTAAAATAATCGGGCCTTGATTCAGACCGAATATCCAAGGAGATATCCAGCCGTGCCGGTTGCGGGTGGTCTCGGGAAAGGTCGGGTTAAAACTGGCGTCGAACCCGTACGGTCCGAAGCCTTTCAATTCCAGACGCTCGATGGCATGGCGAACGGTCTCGATCACGGGCTCCGGGGCGAAGGGCAGAGACGCGGAGACCGCCCAGGGGGCGATGGTGCCATCGTCCGGACCAAGGGGGACGCCGCGAGCTTCGTAATCGTAGAACACTCTTTTGATCCCATTGACTTCGAGAGTGGCAGGGCCGGGACCGTCGCTGGCGGTAAATCCCCAACCGAATTTGTGATAGTGGGCGTATCCGTGCGGATTGTCGATGGCGTACCGGCGTTGGATCAGGGTCGCGCGGCGGCTGTTTTCGAAGTAATCAAACCCCGATTGCCGGTTGAAATCGTCGGATATTCCGCGGCAATCCACCCATAAATGGGACATCTGGTGTATGAAGAGCGGTCCGGCGTGCAGGCAATCCAGATCGTAGAGGTGAGTTAACTTAAAAGTCGAGACCCATTCGCGGTAGCCTTGGGGATCGATCGGAAAGGCCGGCGATCCCAGGGCCAGCGCGTAGAGAATCAAAGCTTCGCTCAAGTCCGTGTCCCATCGGAAGGGCAGGAAACCGGATTCGGGCTTCCAGCCATGACAGATGGTCTTAGCGCCATTCAAAACCCAGGTCCAGTCGACGCGCCGGTAAAGCGCTTCGGCCAGGTCGCGGAGCTCTTTTTCCGAGTCGCTTGCGCCGTCGAAATAGGTGGCGGCGGCGAGAACGCCGGCCATCAGAATCGCGGTGTCGACGGTGGACAATTCGCTTTGGATGGTTCGCCGGCCGGTCTGCATGTCCAGGAAATGATAGTAGAAACCTTTATAACCGGTGGCGTCCGGCTCGGGACCCTGAGGGCTGGAATTGAAGAATCGCAGGAGGGCGAGGGTTCGGTCGACGGCTTCCTGGCGAGAGAGTAAGTCTCGCTCGACGGCAACGATGTAAACGCTGAGGCCCATGCCGCAGGCCGCGATGCTCGAAGGCGAGCCGGGCTGGGTTTTGTCCACGACTAACCCGTTTTGCGGATTGTACTCATTACGAAAAAAATCGAAGCTGGTGCTCCGCAGATCGTCGAGCATCTCTGCATCGCTATGGGGCGCTTTCATGGTGGTTTATGATGATTATCCGATACCGGATGAGCCCAGGCCAAGCTCTGTCGAGTACAATCATGATTCAGGCAAGACGATCGCAGGAAGGGATGGGGACATGAAGCTTCGGACCGCCGCTGGAATTACGGTGTGGTTGATGGGTGTGGGGTTTGCGGAGGGCCAGGCTTCGCCGCAGGCAAAGGCGCAGACCGCGGATCAGGTTTTTAAGAATATCCAGGTGCTGAAGGGTATTCCCGTGGATGAGTTCATGGGGACCATGGGCGTGATGTCGGCCGCGGTGGGATTCGACTGCTCGGAGTGCCACATTGGGGCGGGCACGGAGAAAGTCGATTGGGCGGCGGATACGCAGAAGAAAATCGTGGCGCGCAGGATGGTGACCATGGTCGCGGCGATCAATAAGGATAACTTCAGCAACCGGCAGATGGTAACGTGCTGGAGCTGTCATCACGGGCGCGATCGCCCGGCGACGACTCCGCAACTGGAGAGCGTGTACGGTCCGGGGTCGACCGAGATGGACGATATTCTCACCCAGATGCCGGGGCAGCCTACCGGCGAAGAGATCCTGGATAAGTATATTAAGGCGATCGGCGGGGCGCAGAAGCTGGCGGCGGTGAAGAGTTATGTCGCGAAGGGCACCAGCATCGGCTTTGGCGGATTCGGCGGGGGCGGCAAAGTGCAAATCTTCGCGAAGTTTCCGGATCAGCGGGCTACGGTTATTCAATTTGACGCCTCGACCGGGCGGGGAGATAACATCCGGGCCTACAATGGCTCGACCGGCTGGTTGAAATCGCCACTGACGGTTTTGCCGGAGTACGAATTGACGGGCGGCGAACTGGACGGCGCCAAGCTGGACGCGGAGCTTTCGTTCCCGGGACAGATCAAGCAGGTGCTCTCGAATTTGCGGGTCAGCCTGCCGGCCAGCATTAGCGATCTTCCCGGTCCGGAGAGCCAAACCTCGAACCAGTCGGGCTCGGGCCTTGGGTTGGGGAAAGATCGAGTGGTGAACGTAGTCCAGGGGACGGGGCCTCGCGGGATGCTGGCGACTTTGTATTTCGACAGCGAATCAAATCTGCTGCTGCGGATGGTGCGCTATGCACGGTCGCCGATCGGAAGGATTCCGACGCAGGTGGATTATTCCGATTATCGCGACGTTGGCGGGGTCAAGATGCCGTATCATATGACGTTTGCGTGGCTGGATGGCAGGGATGCCATTCAACTGAATAGCGTCGAGGTGAACGTGCCAATCGACGCGGCGAAGTTCGGCAAGCCGTAATCGTTGTCCCGTTGAAAGGGGATACATGAGACACATCCGGCGGTTGACGCTGCTCGCCTGCTGCATGGCCGCGTTAGGGGCGCAGAATGTCGTGGTGATTCGCGGGGGCGTGATTCACACGGCGGCGGGCGCGCCGATCAATGGCGGCACCATCGTCGTGCGCGATGGGAAGATCGAGGCGGTGGGGGTGGGAATCGCGACTCCCGCGGGGGCGCAAGTCTACGAGGCGAACGGGCGGACGGTGATCCCGGGATTGATCGACGAGCATTCCCACATCGGCGCACGGCCGTCCGATTTGAACGACCGGCCGATGGTGATCGGTCCGCAGCATCGCTTCATGGACGCCCTGGATTTGAACGATCCCGACTGGGCGCAGGCGGTGAAGGGCGGAGTTACTACGGTGACTACGGGTCCGGGCAGCGGCGAAAACGTGAGCGGGCAAGCGCTGGTGATCAAGACTTTCGGCGACGACCTGGCGAAGCGAATCGTAAATGAAAAAGGCGGGATCAAGTTCGCGATGGGACCGAAGTCCAACGATCGATACCCTGCAACGGCCATGGGGGTGGCGGCGAACTTGCGGCAATACCTGATTAAGACTCAGGAATATATGGCGACGCGGAAGAAGTGGGAGGAAGGAGACAAGAAGGGCACGCCGCCGGCACGCGACCTCGGCTATGAAGCGATGTCGGAGGTTCTGACCCGGCAACAGCGCGTCAGGGCGCATGTGCATTCGGCGACGGATATTATGACACTGCTCCGGTTGAAGGATGAATTCGGGTTCGATCTGATCCTGCATCATTCGACTGAGGCGTATAAGGTGGCCGGGGAAATCGCCAAGCGCGGGGTGAGTGCGGTGGTGATGCCGTTGGGCGATCGAATCGGAGTCACCGAGGATGCGATGGCGGGTCCTTACATTCTGTGGAAGGCCGGGGTGCGGATCGCGATGCACACGGATCATCCGGTGATCAACGAGAAATGGTTCCGATTGTGCGGCGCGCTGGCGATGCGCTATGGACTGCCGGAAGAAGAGGCGTTGAAGGCGATGACGATTAATCCCGCCACGATGGAGCGTGTCGCGGATCGCGTGGGGAGCATCGAGCGGGGTAAAGACGCGGACTTTGTGGTGCTGAATGGGGCTTGGTATGAACCGGCGACCCGGATCGACCTGGTTTTCGGAAACGGGCAACTGCTTTACGACCGCAGTAAGGAGGCGAAATGAGAGCCGCGCTGTTCGGGTTGGCCGTGTGGATGCAAGTGGCGAGCGGCCAGACCACGGTGGCGATTCGGGGCGGAACGGTGCTGCCGATCTCGGGTCCGGCGATTCCTAACGGCACGGTGGTGTTCAGCAATGGAAAAATCGTGGCCGTGGGCGCGAACGTAACGATTCCGGCTGGGGCGGAAATCGTCGACGCGACGGGAAAATTCGTGATGCCGGGGCTGGTGGATGCGATGACGTCCCTGGGTCTCGCGGCAAGCGATCTGAACGAACCGGGTAATGCATTCACGCCGGAGCTTCGGGCGTTTGAGGCATTCAATCCTTTCGGAACCTTGGGCGACGGCAAGCCGGGGCCGATTCGGATGAAGGAATCGCTGTCGGGCGGCGTTACCACGATGTATATCGCTCCCGCGGATGCGGCTGTGATCGGCGGTCAGGGAGCGGTGGTAAAAACAGCGGGCGACAGCTTGGGATCGCTGGTGGTGCGGGAGCCGGCGTCCATCGACATGGCGTTCGGCGAGCCTCCCAAGAAGGCGGCAGCATCGAAGCAGCGCGATCCGGCTACAAGGATGGCGGAGGTCGCGATCCTGCGGCAGATGCTGGTGAAGGCGCAGGAATACGACCGGAATCGCGCGCAGAATCCGGCGGCGCCTCGCGATCTGGGCATGGAAGCTTTGGGGAAATTGCTGAAGCGGGAGATCCCGGCTCGCATCCAGGCCAATAACGCCACCGATATTCGCAACGCCCTGAACGTGGCCCAGGAATTCGGGTTCGATCTGATTATCGACGGAGGCGCGGCGGCGTTCGATCAGAGAGCGACGCTCGCGGCACGGAAGGTCCCGGTGATTATCGGGCAGATTTCGAATCCGTACGTGAGCAATGAGGAGATTCCGGATCGGAGCGATTATCCGCCGGTGGATGAAGCCACGGCGTCGAAACTGAGAGCGGCGGGCGTGAAGACGGCGATCGCATCGTTCTCGCGCGCATTCGGAAGCCTGGCGCCGGCGGGATCGAGCAAATGGCTGCTGCTGGATGCGGGTATCGCCGCGGGATACGGGCTTACGGAGGCGCAGGTTCTGGAGTCCGTGACGCTGATTCCGGCCGAGATTCTGGGAGTTAGCCAGCGGGTGGGAAGTCTCGAAGCGGGCAAGGATGCCGATATTATTATTCTCGACGGGACTCCGCTGTCGATGAAGACGTGGGTGCAGCGGGTTTACGTCGGGGGCGTGGTGGTTCACCAGCGACAGCCAGGCAATTAGCCGGAGATGGGCGCGGATTAACCACATACGGAGGGCGGACCGGCCACCCTGGAGGATGAAAACACCTTGGACCGTCAGCTTGCACGCCGATAAGACAGAACTTCCAAACCCCGCCCACGCGGGCCGATTCGGTCCCAATGAGCCGCCATGCGCGGCATGCGGTCGATGTTCGTAAAACTGGTCTAAGCCGGATGCCCTTGCGAGATTGACCGCATGCTTCGCATGGCGGCTCGTTGGGGGGAAACTATTCGGCTGGAATTGCGAGAACTAGCTCCGACCCTAAGTTAGTCTGCTTTTAGGGGGCGGGGGCCGAACGGGGGCACTTGGAGACCTACGGCTCTGAGATCCTCTTCGGAGAACTTGGAGCGGAAGAGCTCATAATCTTCGGCTGCCAGATCGGCGTAACGGGATTGTTCGCTGGTTCTTATCCTCAATTCGGACGGGCCTCTTGGCGCCAAGCCTAGCGTGGAACTGCCGAAATGCCGGACCACGACGTTGTCGACGCGGCCGTAGAGCACCTTGTATTGAAGCATTCGAACTTCGTAGTCCTTCTCGCCATACCAGACCTTGAAGCGGGAGTCGAATGGGCCTAAGCGGTCAAAGACGGATCGCCGCAAGATGAAACTGCAAGCCTCGATTTCACCTGGCGCCGGTTGGAACCGGATGCCTGTGTCGCGGCTGGCATCCGATATCGTGGCGTGCATGTTCGCGACCAGGGATTGCGTTTCCACGGTCAAGGGAAACAACCAGCCGGCGTCGGTCGATTGGAAGACGGCTTCGATTCGAGGCCACCAATCCTGCATGCAAAAGAAAACATCGTTGTTCAGCACCGCCACGTATTCGGTACTGGCGGCTTGCATACCGAGGTTCCAGGATTCGTAAAGCCCGCCAGCCGAATTGCGAATAAAGCGGAAGTGTTTTGCGAGACCAGGGGTCTGATCAGAGGAGCCATCGTCGACGATGAGGATCTCGTAGGAGTGTTCGGGCAAGGTCCAAAGGATGGATTCGAGACACAGGCGCGTCAATAAAAAATGATTTCGCGTGGTAACGACAATCGATAAACGTTCCATGGAATTTCATTCTATATATCTTGCGCGATACCGGATTCGGTTTGCGCGGCGGAGATGAAATTGATACCTTGAACATGTTTGTTTCCAGGCGCCATGGATCGAATCGTTCTTGGCATCAATCGCAGTCAGGACGCAAGCATATGCCTGCTCAAAGGAAATTCTATTGTCGCGGCCATCTCCAAGGAGCGTTTGACGCGTCGAAAGCACGATTGGGGCGGTGATCACGACTTCGAGACCGTCTATGTACCTGCCATCCCCGAGCTAGCCGAGACCACGATCGATGCTGTCGTCGAGTGCTTTTCCACGGTCGAACCGTCCGCCGATCAAAAGGCGCAGTATCACGACGAACTTCGTCGAAGGTTGAAACTCGCGCCGGATGCGCGTTTTTTCCGGCTCTCGCACCACTACGCGCACTTGTGCAGCGCCTTTGTGCCCTCTGAGTTTGAACACGCGGCGGCGATGGTGATCGATGCTCAGGGCAGCCTGCTGACTAATTTGACGGAATCGTGGGATTATCCCTCCGGCGATCCGCGATTGCGGGAAATCATGTCGTTCTACAGTTGCAATTCGGGCGAGCCACGCTGCGTGGCCAAACAAGTTTGGGATGGTACGCGAGCTGCCTCCGCCGGGTTGGGAATGTTTTATTACCTCTTGACTCAAACCATGTTCCCGGGTGAAGGGAAGGAGGGCAAGGTCATGGGTCTGGCGTCGCATGGGAATTCGGCACGCGTGGAAATGCCGCCGCTGTTGGTGGATGAGAATCGGGTTTCATTTTCGCCCGCATGGCGAACGTTGCTGGTGGACGAACCGGTTCGGCATCGTCCGCTCGAAGATGGCGCGGGGTTCCTTAAAGCCGCCGACTTTGCCGCGGCCGGCCAGAAGGCTTTCGAAGACGCGTTAATCGAGGTCGCGCGCTGGCTCCACGGGGCTACTGGAATGGAGCAGCTCTGCTTCGCTGGCGGTACGGCGCTCAATTGTTCCGCCAACACCCGGCTCTTGGCAGAGACGCCATTCAAGCGGTTGTTTATTCCTCCCGCGCCTCACGATGCGGGGACGGCTCTCGGCTGCGCCATTTACGGAATGCGCGCGGCTGACTGGAACCTGGCCCTCGGTGCGATGGGTCGCGGACTACCTGGGACCGGCTTCGGGTCTCGATGGCCGCAAACTCGCCGCTGAGGCTTCCGATGGCTGGCACTGGGAACGTCCTTCATCATTCTGGGACCGGTTGGCGGATCTGATTGCGGCGGGACGGACGGTGGGGCTGGCCCAGGGCCGCAGTGAATTTGGCCCCAGAGCCTTCGGAAACCGGAGCATTCTGGCCGATCCTCGACGGCCGGAGATGAGGGATCATGTAAACCGGAACATCAAAGGCCGCGAATGGTTCCGTCCGCTGGCTCCGGCGGTGCCGCTCGAGGACGCGGGCCGTTATTTTGTTCTCGATCGAGCTTGTCCATTCATGCAGTGGACCGTGGAGGTGCGGAATGAGTGGCGGGACAAGTTGCCGTCCATCGTCCACGTCGACGGCAGCGCTCGTCTGCAAACCGTGACGCCGGAGCAGAATTACGATCTGTACCACTTGCTGAAACGGTTCGGCGCGCGCTCCGGGATTCCCGTGCTTCTGAACACTTCATTGAATGGGCAGGACGAGCCGCTGGTGGAATCGGAGACTGACGCACTTCGTTGTTTCAGCTCGACGGCGCTTGACGTACTTGCGATGCCACCGGTCTTGATTTCGAAGAAAGCATGATCCAAGGGTACCCCTCTCGGGCTAGCGTCTTCCCAGGGGAAGAGCTGCGGATGCATGTCTCCTGCGACTCGGTCCGCTTTATGGCGGAATTTTTCGTGCAGCGCGCGCAGGTTATCAAGCTTCTTAGCGTGGAATTTTCGTCCTTGGGCGCCTGCAAACCGGGAACCAGCGGTTCAGGCTGGAATTGGCCCAGGTATATGTTCACAATCCCGGCGTCCTGGGCCTCCGGTCTTTATCTGGTGCGGCTGCATGAGATTTCGGGCTGGG
>CAVPKR010000099.1:0-7972 GCA_963705675.1 Terriglobia bacterium | reverse complement strand
AATACGTAAAGAACGTGTTTTTCGGGGTCGAACGCGCCGCCAGGCCAGTTAGTTCCGCCCAGGTTGCCGGGCGAGACCAGGGCTGCCAGTGGGCCTTCCAGTTTGCTCACCACCGGCGGCGTGAACAGCGGCCCCAATTTGTACTTCTCGACCAGCTTGACCGCTTCTGCGTGCAATTCCGGCGTGAAGTTGATCAGATCGTCAACGGTGACGCCCTGCTGGTCATAAGCGGGCGGCTTGGTGGGGAACGGCTGCGTGGGCGAGTACTCCTCGCCCGGGACATCACCCTGCGGAACGGGCCGTTCTTCGATCGGCCAGATGGGTTTCCCCGTCACTCGGTCGAACACATATAGGAAAGCTTGCTTGGTCGGCTGCGCCACCGCCTTCACGGCGCGCCCGTTGACGGTAATGTTCACGAGCATCGGCGCACACGGAATATCCATGTCCCAAATCCCGTGGTGAACCAGTTGGTAATGCCACTTGCGCTGGCCGGTTTTCAGGTCGATCGCCACCAGGCTTTCCGAAAAAAGGCTGTTTCCTGGCCGATGCCCGCCGTAGTAATCGCCAGTGGGCAATTCCACCGGCAGATAAGCCATGTTGAGCTCTTCGTCGACCGAAATCTGCGCCCACACGCCGGTATTGCCATTGTTGGACCATGAATCGTTCTTCCACGTGTCGAGGCCGTATTCGCCCGGTTGCGGAATCGTGTGGAAGATCCAGAGTCGCTTCCCGGTGCGCACATCGAAGCCGCGGACGTAGCCTTTTACGTTGCGCATGGTCCGGGGGACGCCGCCGGTTTTGTGCGCGGCGCCGATGATCACCACGTCTTTGGCGATGATCGGCGTCGCATGTAAGCCTACTTCACCCGTAATGGGATCGATCTCCTGATCGTCGTCAGACTTCAGGTCGACCACGCCGTTCACTCCGAAGCTCGGGACCGGTGCGCCGGTCTTCGCGTCGAGCGCGATCAAGCGATAGCCGGGAGTGACGTATAAAATCCGTTCCTGCTTGCCGTCGGTCCAATAAGCTACGCCTCTGCCGGAAAGCTGACGCGGGGCGTTGGTCGCGCGAGCGCCCTCATTCTCTCCGTGGACCCAAAGCAGCTCTCCCGTTGCGGCATCCAGTGCGACCACGGCGCGGCGAGTGCCGCCGGTCGAATACAGAACCCCATTCACTTCAAGGGGCGTCGCTTCATACTGATATTCAGGCCGAGGCCCCAGGTTGTCGGTTTTGAATCGCCACGCAACTTCGAGCTGATTGAAATTGGACGCGTTGATCTGGTCCGCGGAGGAGTAGCGGGTGTGTCCCAAATCGCCGCCGTAAGTCCGCCACTCGCCGTTCTTCGCTCCGGTTTGCGCCAGCGCGGGAATCGCACAGCAAATCAGCGCGGCTAGAAAGCTTCGCATCGCGACATTATACCTTTCAGTGTGATCCTTAACCACTGTGCCGCGTAAGCCGAACTGTCTCTATAAGTCTTGGATGGATCGGTTCCACGCCGTGAAAACCTCGGTGTCGCCGATGGGCGCGTAGTGATTCCACCAGCGTCCGCGCGCGATCTTCCAGCGCGTGCCGCGGCTTAGAAAAAATTCAAAGACGGGGTCTTCGGCTTGGGCGAGGTGTCGAAGGAGATCGTCGAAAGAGCCTTGTTCGATCAAATTTCGCAGCTGAAATAAGATCCGATTCCGTTCAATGATCGTCTCGATTTCTCCGGGGCTGAAGTGGCGTGAAATCGTCGCGCGCTGGCGATGATGGGCCAAGGAAGCGGGACAAAAAAGGGATCGATAGCCGAGCTTGCGCGTTCGCCAGCCCCATTCGACGTCTTCCCAGTAAAACGGTTCGTAAGCCGAGGGATCGATCAGGCGACGCAGGAGCGACGTCTGGAATAAGGATGCCCCGCCTCCTGAATAAAACGTCTCGACGGGCGCATCCGACCGTGGAATCCAGTCGTGAATGGTTGCCAGACCTGCGTCGATCATCAATGAACCCCAGTTGGTTTCCTCGCGGAAGCGGGTAGTGTCTTTCAAGACTACTTGCGACGCTATGGAAAAGACTTGCGCATTTCGCAGCGGCATAACGGCATGCAGCGCCTTCGGATCCAACACGACATCGTTGTTCAACAGATACGTCCACCCGTAGCGGGCCATTCTTAGGCCCGCGTCAATCGCTCGTGCGAATCCGAGGGGACGCGGGTGAAACGCCCAGCGTGTTTCGGGATAAGCCCGCATCAACGACTCATATAATCCGGTCGCAGAGCCGTTGACTAGGATCATCGTCTCGACCGGTTCGAGGATGCCGGCGCAAGCGTCCTGCAGGCTTCGCAGGCATTCGGCGAGCTCCAGCACGTTGTCGCGCTCAGGAATCAGGATCGAGATCCCGGGCGCCGACGCAACGCGCGTCATTCGCCGACCGGGATGTGCACGCTTCGATATTTGGCCGAAACGGTCTATCCGGTCGATCCATTTCTTCAGTCTCTTCAGCTCATTCGTCCTGCCGGAGACTCGCTTAGGATCAACCCGTTGTTTCGATGCCAGCAGGAAGAGCGCGAACCCAAGATCCCGCTGATCCCGGCCCGCGCCATGATCGCTGGGGCAATACACGTAGTTAGTTCGAAATTCGATGCGCCACGGTCCGTCGCCCTTCGTCGTGACTTCAAAGTCCAATCCGAAGGGAATGGTCTCATCCCACGGGTTCGAAACTCGGCCGATCTCGACTCCATTGACGGCGATGGTCAACACGTTCGGAACGCCCTCAGGCCCGCGCGGCAGCATACCGGAAACATGCAGCGTCCGCGAGCCGTGGCGAGGAGAGAGAATCGCCATGGCTTGCTGGCTGCCCCAGATATGGTCTTCCCCATGCGATTCGTGCCACCCGTGCAGCAACTGCGCCGAAGATCCTCGCGATGCGATGATTTCGCTGGCCAACGGACCAGGTACGTAGGCGCGCTTCCAAGGGCACGTGCGACACTCGGCAACTTCGCCGCGGCGGTAATGCTCCCGGAAATCGCGATACAGGTCGCCATGCCAGATCTGGGTCAACGATTGCCGGCCAAGATTTCCCATCGGAATCTTGTCGAGCACCTCACAGGCGACGACGTCTCCGCTCGAAAGCACGTGGGTGGTTTCCCAAGGATTCTGCTCGCAGGAATGAATATGAGCGCCGGCCGGCAGCAGGCCCGGGTAGGGCCGAGGCACCTCGCCGAGTGGGTGCCCGGCCGTGGTGAAAGTTTCATTGCAGATCGTAAACCGAATCTCAGGATGAGCGGCCGAGGCACTTTTCAGCGTCGCGCCGACTCGCCCGGCGAAATCGGGGCGATGGTCCCCGAGCGCAGTGAGTTCGTTCGGAAATTGAACCGGGATCTCATCCCGCCGGATCACGGGGAAAATGAAGATGTCGCCGGCGCCGAGAGAGTCAGCCAGCGCTGCCACCGGATCGAGTTGATCCAGATTGTGGTCCATCGCGACAAAAGCGAAATCGAGCGTCGGCGCGGGTTTGACGCTGCGGCACAACTCGACAAATCGTACCAGCCGGTCTTTCAGGGTCGCGAAGGATCCGTATCGGTAGATGGACGCAAACTTATCTGGATCTGTCGCGTGGACCGAAACGGTCAGACGGTTCAGTCCGCTCGCGCTAAGAGGACCGAGCAGCGATTCGCTCACGTTCACCATTGCCGAGACCAGCTCCACGGAAGCTCCCGTCACGCGCCCGTCCTGGATGGCCCGGATCAGATCCGGATACGTAGTCGATTCGCCTGAGTAATTGAGCAGGAGCTTCCTCGGATCCTGCAACTGGCTTAATAGCGACTCGTAGACCGGGTACGGCAGATGCTCGCCCGCTCCGCGCCGCGATTTTCGGGAACAGAAAATGCAATCAAGCGGGCACTTCGAAGTCAGCTCGATCCAAAGGGTCCTAGGTGTTCGTGCTGCTTCCAAACAAATCCATCATGGCATTCTGCCTTGGAAAAGAGTCTTGCGGAAGTTTAGCCGCCATACTAAGAGCAGTGGCGAAAGCGAAAGCTCATGGCTGGATCTACCGCATCTTCCGAGCGGCGTTCGCGTTGCTGGCGGCTCTTTATCTGTCCTGGATCTTTGCGCTTGTCATTTTGCGTTTTGTCGATCCACCGGCTACGGGAGTTCAAATCCAGCGGCGTGTGGAAGCGGCATTTGCCGGTAAGCCCTTTCACAAGCGCATGAAGTTTGTACCGCTCGATCAGATTTCGCCTAACTTGCAGCACGCCGTGATTTCCGCCGAGGACGGGCGTTTCTACCAGAATCATGGATTCGAATGGAGTCAGGTGCAGAAGGTCGCGGAACAGAGCAGCGAGACCGGCAAGATTAGTCGCGGCGCTTCTACCATCACTCAACAACTGGTGAAAAACCTATTTTTTACCACGCATCGCAACCCGGTCCGAAAGGCCATCGAATTCACCTTGACGCCGCTGGCGGATCGAATTCTGGGCAAGCAGCGCATCTTAGAACTCTATCTCAACGTCATCGAATGGGGCCCCGGCATCTTCGGAGCGGAAGCCGCCGCGGAATATCATTACCACACGACGGCCGCCCAGCTCACTCGGGAACAGGCGGCCAGGCTCGCCGCGGTTCTGCCGTCGCCGCGCCGCCGCAAGCCCGCACGCATGAACGATTACAGTGCCGACATCATGGAACGCATGAGACAGGTCGGCTGGTAGCTACTTCCCATCGACCGAATAGGCGAGCAGCACATTGCCGGGCATGCCTCCGTTGAATCCATAGCCGGAGTTGACGTAGAGGATGCCGCTGACAATCACGGGTCCAGGCCCATCCATCGCGCCGCCGTTCGCCTTCACTCCGTTCACGGTTTCGAAATCGCGCGCGGTTTCCACTTCCCAAAGAATGGCGCCGTCCTTGGTCGAATAGGCGCGTAACCGGCCGCCCAGATCGCCCGAAAACACCACGCCGGGAATCAGCGTCACCGCCGCGGATTGGGCGGGGCTGCATCCCTTCCGGTCGCCACAGGACGGGGGAGGCGTTTGCCACACGCGATCGCCAGTGGATAAATTCAGCGCGAACATCCCTCCGCCGGCGGCGGGATCGTATTCGCCGTGGCCGCCGAAGACCGTCTTGTTGCCGGGATTTCCGCTGGCGGGCCGCCGGGTTCGCACATCCGATAACGCGACATATACGTTGCGATCGTCGGCTGCCGACCCCCATTGCACGCCACCCGCGGCGCTGCCATGGCCCAGGCGGGTTTGCCACAGCACTTCACCTTGCTGATCCGGGTCCACGGCATGCACCATGCCCGATTTCTGACCGGCGATCAAGGCCCGTTTCCCGTTTGCCAGATTCACCAGAATCGGAGACGACCCGAAATCGAAGTCGGGCCCCCTCGATTCGGGACGATTCCCGCCCGTCGGCCCGCCGCAGGCGACGTTGAACGCGTCGCCTTGCGTCATTTGCCGGGACCAAAGCATTCGTCCGCCGGCCAGATCGAACGCGACGAACGCATCGCTGGTTCGCGCGGCCGGGTCCGAATACGAATCACCGGTGGCGACATAGATCGCGTGGCGCTTTGCGTCGATGGTCGGCGAGGACCATACTCCCGCGCCCGACGGTCCCCATTGCTGCACTTCGCGGCCGTTCTTACGAACCTTCTGCGGTTCTTCGGTTATCGTGTAACTCTTCCAGACGATCTTTCCAGTAGAGGCATCCAGCGACGACACGCTTCCGCGAAATTTACAACATTCGACGTCGGGGCCCGCACCCAGGATTTCTTCGCCCGATGACACCGGCACATACAGGCGTCCTTCATAAAGCGTCGGCGAGCCGGTAATCAACGCGCCGGGATAATCCTCGACACGGGTCTTCCAAATTGGCTCACCACTGGCTGCGTCGACCGCGTACGCGCGTCCGCTCTGGTCACCGAAGTAGGCGGCCCATCGAGTTCCCACACGCCCAAGGCTGATCGCGCTGCGGACTCCACTATCCGCATCGAAGCTCCAATACACGCAGCCTGTGGCGGCATCCAGCGCAAAGACTCTCCGTGTACCCGTCCCGATGAAAACCCGTCCGCCGCCTACCGTTGGCTGTCCGTAGGCGCGCAAAGTGCCGGGGATACCGAAGGCCCACTTCAGTCTCAGCTTCGGCACACTTTCAATGGACAAGCCGGCCATCGCCGCGGACTGCAAGCGGTGGTTGTCCGTGCCCGCTCCCCATCCGTTCCAGTTGGGTCCGGCCAATGGATTCGCGGGCCAAGCCTTTGCGTCGTGGCAGAATGCCTGCTTCGGCAATGTGTCACCGCCAAACGCCTTCGCCGTAACGAATTCCGCCACCGAGCGGATTTCTTCGTTCGTCATCAGAATGCCTTGGATCATCATCATGCCGCTGGTCAGCGCGGTTTGAACGCTTTCGGGCGACATCAGCTTTAGCGCATCTGCCCGCGGAGCCCGCCCGGTGGGATTGTCGTGGCACCCCGCGCAACGCTTCTGGTACACCGCGGAGCCGTCATCGCCGAAGGCGATCCCAACGAAGAAGCTAAGCAGGAGCCAGCGTTTCATTCGCACCATGCTATTCGGATCCGCGTTCGGATACAAGCGGCAGGACTTCAGGAAAACCAATCGCTACGATACGCCACCCACCAGCTCACCGCGAAAATCGGAATGGTTGCGCCGAGCGCCCACCACAGCGGTAGAACAAAATCCGCCATCACTCCGAGGACCGTGAACGTCAGCCAGAAAATCTTTCGTTCCACTGCCCTAAGCTTAACGCGGTGCAGCCGTGGAATTCGAGACTCGTGTTCTCTAAACGATGCTTCCTGTCATCAATTCGCCACAGATCCGATTCATGGTCGCGATCTGATTCACAAAAACGTTTTCCCGCACTTCCCGTCTAGTTCGGGACCACGCCGGTTCCAGTTCGGTGTACTGTAATGGATTGGGTATCGCGCCGCAAGAATTCACTCAGCTCCTGCTCAACTGGCGGAATGGCGATAAGATGGCCCTGGACCGGATGACGCCCGTGGTGTATGAAGAGCTTCGCCGGCTGGCTCGCCACTTTCTGGCGGCCGAACGTCCCGATCACACTCTTCAACCGACGGCGCTGGTCCACGAAGCCTATATGCGGCTGGTAGATCAACACGCAGTGGATTGGCAGAATCGCGCGCACTTCCTCGGCGTGGCCGCCAGCATGATGCGGCGCATCCTGATCAATCATGCGCGCGCCCATCACGCAGCTAAGCGGGAGGGCCAGGCGAACGCGGTGGCGCTCGAAGACGCGCTCGGGGTTTTCACCAATCCGCAAGTCAACCTGCTGGACCTGAATCGCGCCTTGCAGCAATTGACCGAAATGGACGCGCAGCAGGGGCGCGTCGTCGAACTACGCTACTTTGGCGGCCTGACCATCGAAGAGACGGCCGAAGTAATGTGCATCTCGCCCGCCACCGTAAAGCGCGACTGGGGCACCGCCCGGCTGTGGCTGATGCAGCAGATCGAAGGAACTTCCCTGCAATGACCTCACAGCGTTGGGGAGAGATCAAGAATATCCTCGCCACGCTGCTGGACGCGGAACCGGCGGCACGGCCAGCGATCCTGGAGGATTTGACCGGCGGCGATGCCGAGCTGCGTGGCGAAGTGGAATCTCTGCTCGCGCTCGAAGTGCGTGCCGGCGAGGCTCTCGACTCTGTGGCAGTCCCGGGAGCCTTGTTTCGTAACGAGGTTGCAGCGGTGCCCGCCGCGCCGCCAACAATGATCGGCGCCTATCGCATCCTGCGCGAGATCGGACGCGGAGGAATGGGCGTCGTCTACCTGGGCGAGCGCGCCGACGGCCAATATCGAAAGCAAGTCGCGATCAAGCTGATCACCAGCGGACGGCGTGGTCTCGATCCCGATATGGATCGCCGCTTCCGGCGCGAGCGGCAAATCTTGGCGCAATTCGAACATCCCGGTATCGCCCGTATGGTGGATGGCGGCGCGACCGGCGAAGGCCAGCCGTACTTCGTCGCT
>CAVPKR010000098.1:0-14792 GCA_963705675.1 Terriglobia bacterium | reverse complement strand
CTCATCCACCATGTGCAGCCGCTTGAATTTCACCGGCTCTGTAATATTGATTACCGCGTCGGGACCGGTGCGGCCCCACACATCGTCGGTATACATCGGCGCATGCAGAGAATTCAGCTTCAGTTCGGAATCCCGAAACCAGTGTCCCAGTTCCCCGATCTGCGCCTTGTCGCGATAATCCAAATGCTGACGTGCGCAAAAAATCTCCACCAGCGGAATGCCCGCGGTGAAGATACGTTCCAGCCACACCGTCGTCAGACGATGATTCACGAACAGGTGCGTCGAAAGAGCGTGTAACATCAGTCGGAGCGCCGGACCTTAATATCCAACCGCTTTGCCGGACCCACGCCCGTCCGTCCCGCCTTGCAGCCATCCTGCGTCGATCACGATGGCCTCGACACGCGCTCCGATCGCGCCCTGCGAATGATCCACGTCGTAGCCCATCCCCTTCAGCAGCGCCACCGTGTCCGGGGAGATGGCCTTTTCGAGATACAGTTTGTCGGGTTTCCATTGATGATGGAAACGCGGGAAATCCACCGCGTCCTGTACATTCATCCCGAAATCGACGACGTTCAAGACCACCTCAGTCACCGATGTGATGATCCGCGACCCGCCCGGCGCGCCCACTACCATGAACAGCTTTCCGTCGCGAAGCAGGATGGTGGGCATCATCGACGAGAGCGGCCGCTTATTTGGCTGGATTGCATTTACCTCGCCCTGAACCAGCCCAACATATTCAGGCTCGCCTGGTTTCGCCGAAAAATCGTCCATTTCATTATTCAGCAGGAACCCGAGTCCCGGGGCGGTCACTCCGCTCCCGAAGCCGCCGTTCAGCGTGTACGTCACCGCCACCGCGTTGCCATCCGAATCCACCACCGAGAAATGCGTCGTTTCAGTGCTCTCCGCGCCTTTTGGATGTCCCGGATTCACCTGGTCGCTTGGCGTAGCGTGATTCAGATCGATGGAGGCGCGCCGCTTCTGTATATAGGCCGGTCCAGCAGCCCCGCAATCGGATTCTTGATGAAGTCCGGATCCCCCAGATACTCATTGCGATCCGCATAAAACCGCCGCATTGTTTCCGCGACATAATGAATCTCGGCGGCCGATCCCGCGCCCGACTTCTCATATCCCGTCCCGTCGAGCATCCCCATCATTTGGAGAATCCCGACTCCACCCGAACTCGGCGGCGGCGAAGTAATTACGTCGTAATTCTTGTATTTTCCGGTAAGGGGCTTGCGTTCCACGGCGGTCATGCCCTTGAGATCCGCTAGCGTGATCAACCCGCCGTTGGCGGCCTCAGCTTCGGCCAGCTTCTTGGCGATCTCGCCTTCGTAAAACGCCTTGCTTCCGCCCTTGGCGATCGCTTCTAAAGTGTGAGCCAGTTCCGGCTGGATGAAAACATCGTCCATTTCATAGAACTTGCCGTCGCGCTGGAAAATCCGCTTCGAGTCCGGATATTTCCCTAGATTGCGGGCGTTCCTCATGGACTCGGCTTCGGCATAGCTCAGCTTATGACCCTTAGCCGCCAGCGCGATCGCAGGTTGCAAATCGTCGGCCCATTTCTGGCGCCCGTATTTCTGCTGGGCCAGTTCCATGCCTCGAACGGTCCCCGGCACACCCGACGCGCGCCAGCCGTCGATGCTGTCCCGGGTCGGCTTACCGCTCGCGTCCAGGTACATATCGTGTGACGATTTCTGCGGCGCTCGCTCGCGAAAATCGATGAAGGTGGTGCGCCCATCCGCCAGCCGCACCAGCATGAATCCGCCGCCCCCGATATTCCCCGCCGAAGGATGCGTCACGGCCAGCGCAAATCCCACCGCTACGGCGGCGTCAATGGCGTTTCCGCCGTGTTTTAAGACCTCGACTCCGGCCTCCGCCGCCAGCGGCTCCTGGGCCACCACCATGGCATGCCGCCCACGCACCGGTTGACGGGCACTGAGCTGAAAGGAAGCACAAAGGGCGAGGACAAGAGAGAACCGTCGCATGCCAACGATTGTACAACGTTGAAAAAAACGTGACCGGCCCCGGCGCACGGCATCCTTGCCTACTTGAGCTCAATCACCGCCTTCCCAACGCCGTCCGTATAATGCGTCAGCATCTCGAACGCCTTCGGGGTTCCTTCCAGTGGCAGCGAATGTGTGATCAGCGAAGTCGAGATTCTTCCCGACGCCATGAGCTTCAGAGCCTCCGCCGCACGATGGTTCGACCGTTTCAGCATCTGTAGCCGCAATTCCTTTGACATCGCTGCGTGAATGTCGATCTTCGGAAAGGTTTCACTCAGTATCCCGATCAGCATCACCGTTCCGCCCATTCGCGCCATCCGGATCGCGGCGTTCACCGTCTCCGCCGATCCCGCCGCTTCGAGCACTACATCCGCGCCACGGCCGCCCGTCGTATCCATCACCGTCTGGACCAGCGACTGAGCGGTGGTGTCGATCGCGACGTCCGCGCCCATCGACATCGCCAGTCTCAACCGGTACGCGAGCCGGTCCGCGATGAAGATACGCCCCGCGCCCGATGCCTTCGCGATCGCCGCGCACAACATCCCGATCGGTCCGGCGCCCGTCACTGCCACCGTATCTCCCGCCCGAATCACGGTCAGGTCCAGCACGTTCATCATGACAGCCAGCGGCTCCGCTAATGTTGCGGTTGCGTAGCTGAATTCTTTGGGAAACGGCGAGCAATTTCCTGCCGGCAAAGTGACGTATTCCAGAAACATTCCCGGCGCCTGCGGCCCGCCCATGAACACCAATCGAGTGCAGTTATTGTGCCGGCCTCTTAAACAATATTCGCAATGTCCGCAAGTCAGGCTCGGCTCGATTACTACTCGATCGCCTGCCGCGAGGTCATGAACGCCGGGGCCTATGGCGATTACCTCACCCGCCGGCTCATGTCCCAGCACCTGCGGATAAGCGGCTGGAAACTCCCCGACGCGCCCGTCCTGAAACCAGTGAAGATCGCTTCCGCAAACGCCCACAGCCCTGACCCGCACCGTCACTTCTCCGTGGCCCGGATCGCGCGACTGCGGCATCTCACGTTCTTCCAAAGTCCGCTGAGCCACCAACTGAATAGATCGCATAGATATTAAACCTTCAACTCAAACCCGGCAGCGCGCATCCCTTCGATGATCCGCCCTCGAATCGCGCCAACTTCTTCGGACGCCAAGGTCCGATCATTCGAGCCTACCGTGATCCGATAAGACAAGCTTCGCGATCCGTCAGGCGCCGCAAACTCACGCAGAAATGCAATGGAGACCAGCGGATCCCCCGCTAGCCCGGCCATCCGAGCCTCGATATCTCCGCTCAGCGCCCGCGCCGCCACGATGACCGATAAATCGAATGCGCTAGTAGGGAATCGGCGCAGCGGGCGGTATCGGGCCGACGGCGGCTGCAACCGCTCGACTTCAGCCAGATCCAGATCGAGCACGGCCGCGCGACCGGTCTCCACCATCGACGGATGAAACTCGAACAAGCGCCCGATCCGCGTGTCATTGAACATCAAGTTGGCGGCTCGCGAGGGGTGCTCATAAATCTTCGCCGTTTGAGGGCGCACCGTCGACCCTGGTAGCAAACATCCGGCGAGCCTCTTCAACTCCAGCAGACCCGCGACTCCATCGTCTTTTGCGTAAATAGCCGCGGTAAAATGCGGCACTTCGCGATCCGGATGAATCTCGCGTCCAATTTCAAACAGCCGGAACGTTTCGAAATTCCGGGCATTATCCAAAATGTTGTTCAGGATTCCCGGCAGCAAACTCGCGCGCATTAAGTTTTGATCGCTGGAGATCGGATTCGCCACGCGCAACATTCCCGCGAGGTCCAATCCAAAGGCCGCTGCCTGCGCTTCGCTCACGAACGAATAATTCGAAACCTCAGTGAATCCCTGAGCCGCAGCCATCTCCCGCACGTGATGATGAAACGCGCGCTCTGGATTCGGCGGCGGAACCCGAGCCGGAGTCAGCGGGGCGACCGGCGTGAAGGATCCGTATCCCACCATTCGCCCGACTTCTTCCACCAAATCATCTTTGATCGTGACGTCTTTGGTAGCACGCCACGACGGCGGGACCACCGAAAACGTCCGCGGGGCTACTTCAATCACGCGAAATTCGAGCGACTCCAAAATTTTCCGGACGTCCGCCGCGGGAATCGCACTGCCCAGTTTGCGATCCAGCCAATCCAGCGGCAACTCGATGGGCGGCGGTTCCGCCGTGGGACGATAAGCATCCACTACACCGATCACTCGAATGCCGGGGGAAACTTCCTGTAATAATTCCAGAGCACGCTTCAGCCCGCGTACCGTGGTCTCAGGGTCCTGGGACTTTTCGAATCGCATGGACGCATCGGTTCTTAGCTTCAATGCCGACGAAGTCCTGCGCACCGATGATGCATTGAAACAAGCGCTTTCGAGCACGATCCGCGTGGTGGATGCGGAAATCGCGCTCGCGGCCCCGCCGATCACGCCGGCCAGCGCGACCGCATCCTCGGCGTCGGCAATCACCAGGTTCGCAGGACTCAGTTGGTAACTTTCTCCATTCAGTGCCGCAAATTTCTCTCCAGCCCGCGCGGGCCGCACGATAATTTGATCCCCTCGCAGCTTCTCGGCATCGAACGCGTGCATCGGCTGAGCCAGTTCCGCCATCACGAAATTCGTGACGTCGACAATATTGTTGATCGAATTGAGGCCGATAGATTCCAGACGGTATTGCAGCCAAAGCGGAGACGGCCCGATCGTGACATTCTCGAAAACCAGCGCGGAATAGCGCGGGCAAAGAGCAAAATCCTCTACCGTGATCTGAAGCGGACCCGCGGCATCCGGCAGCTTCACCTTCACCGGATCGATCAGCCGCTTCCCTAAAATCGCCGCGACTTCGCGAGCCATCCCGTGATGACCCCACAAATCCGGCCGGTGCGTCAGCGATTTATTGTCGACCTCGATCACGTGATCGGGCGTCAGGTTCAGCGGCCCGCTCAACTCGACGATGCCCGAGTGATCCCGCCCGATCCCCAATTCCGCCGCGCTGGCGAGCATGCCGTCGCTTTCGACCCCATCGATGGTCTTCTTGCCGATCGGAACATAAACCGTGCGAACCCCAGGCTTGCAATTCGGCGCGCCGCAGACCACGTTCTTCGATCCGTACCGAGCCGTTTCGACCGCCGCCTTCACGTTGTGGCCTGTGCCTATGGGCATCACCTGCACGACTAGCGCTTCCGAAGACGATCCCAGCAGCTCTCCGACTTCTTCCACGTTCTCGCACTCCGCAACTTTGATGGTCATCAGGCGCATCAAGTCCTTCGGCGACTCGTCAAGCCCCTCGACCATCTCCCGCAACCAGTTGTAGGAAAATTTCATGAACTATATCGGCGCCGCGGTTAAAATTGCCGCAGGAATCGCAAATCCCCGCCTGTGAACAATCGAATATCGTCGATCCCGTACCGCATCATCGCCAGCCGTGTCAGCCCGAGCCCAAACGCAAATCCGCTCCAGATCTCAGGATCGGCCCCGCCGTGCCGCAGGACCGCCGGATGTGTTAATCCACACGGCAGCAGTTCCACCCAGCCGGACTGCTTACATACCGGGCACCCTGGCCCGCCGCAAATCAGACACTGAATATCCAGCTCGAACCCCGGCTCGACGAAGGGGAAAAATCCTGGCCGAAGCCGCACAGTAACCTCGCGATGAAAAATCGCCGAGAGCAACGTCTTCATGAAATAGATCAGGTGCGCCACCGACACATCGCGATCCACCATCATCCCTTCAAGCTGATAAAACGTATGCTCATGCGACGCATCCACTTCTTCATTACGAAACACCCGGCCCGGCGCGATCATCTTCAGCGGAGCCTTCAGCGTCTCAAGCCCGCGCACCTGCACCGGCGAAGTATGCGTCCTTAACAGGCGTCCGTCGGTCAGCCAGAAGGTATCCTGCATATCCCGAGCCGGATGATCCGCCGGAATATTCAAGGCGTCGAAGTTGTAATACTCGGTCTCAACCTCAGGCCCGTCGAGCACGGTGAATCCCATCGACACGAAAAGCTCTTCCAGCTCGCGCTGCACCTGCGTGACGGGGTGCAAGCTCCCTGGCAGCACTCCCGGCGCAGGCAGCGTCATGTCAAACCATTCCGAATCGAGCCGCGCATTCAACGCCGCCGAATCGAGCGCGGCTTTGGAAGCCTCAATCTTCGATTCCAAGTCCTGCTTGACCGAATTCAGCAGTTTCCCGATCTCCGCCCGCTCTTCGGGCGCCAGCTTGCCGAGTTGCTTACTGATCTCAGCCAGCTTTCCCTTGCGCCCCAGCGCCTCGACGCGAACCGCCTCAATCGCTTCGAGAGTCGAGGCAGATCGAAGCTCCGCAAGCGCGCGGGTGTGCAGCTCCGCGATGGTTTCCGCAAGCACTAGAGCCCAGCTCCGTTGGTCTCCAGAAAATCCACCATCGCCTGTTGCCCCTTCGTCAGCGCCAGGTCGAGAGCATTCTGATTATTCTCCGCCCGAGCCTGCACATCCGCCCCACTCGCGATCAAAGCGCGAGCCATCTCGATATCCCCGTTCTGCGCGGCTGCATGCAGCGCCGTCCACCCGCCGTGTTGACGGGCGTTCACATTCGCCCCGTGATCCAGCAAAAGTTTCGCAGTATCCGCATCACGACCCGCCGCCGCAGCATGCAACGGAAAATTCTCCATCGCATTGGTCGACCGCGCATTCACAGCAGCGCCCTTATTCAACAAAGCCCGCACCGCGTCTTTCTTCGCGAAGAACGCAGCTAGATGCAATGGAGTCCATCCGTCCGTCGACACCGTCGAAATCAAGGATCGGTTCGCCGCCAGCAATTCTTCAATCCGCACAGTGTCGCCCTGAATCGACGCAGCGAAGATCGCGAGGGATGGGTCCGCCTCGACCAACGCCGCCACTCGCGACACATCTCCCGCTCTGATCGCCTCGAAGAGTTCTTTCATGCCGCAGGTGTGAACACTTCCTCCGCCTTGGCGATCTCCCAGGCGAGGTGATTGATATAGAACAGCAGCGGTGCGGCTGGCTGAGTCCCGTGAAATTTCTCCCAGGCGGCCTCGCGCCAGCCTTCTTTCAGATGACCCGCGACTTCGGCGTCCTTCGCGAAAAACCCGTCTTCGTGCGGCACGCCCAAATCGTCCAGAACGATTTTGATCAGGTCCAGATGCGACACCAGAATCGCTTGCGCCAAGTCTGTAGCCACGTCGTCATCGTGTTCCGCGATCCTGATCCACACCCGTGGAGCCGCCTTCCGAAGCGTCTCCGAGTTCAGCTTGGTCACATGCATCCGCGTCTTGACGCGGTCGTAAAGCTGGTACGTTTTCAAGCGCCCCATGGAGACCGAGCGCATCAGTTCTTCAAACCGCCCCTCGCCCAAGCCGAGGAAAATATCGCAAAGCTGCATTAGAGATATTGTAGCCGCGTCCGGCAGGCTGTCGTTACAACGACTAGCGGGGCCTATTGATTCTTCTCGGGCACAAACTTGAGCACCGATTCGGCGCTCAGTTCGCTTCCCGTCGTGACACAGTCGATAATCATTCGCCGGTCTGGCCCGCGACTCTTCAGTTTGAATAGCCGCCCCGATACAATAATGCCGCCCGAGTTTTTGGGCAGAGGCCGCTCGGAATGCCGGTGCGTGCAAAGCCAATAGTCCTTTTGGGAGACGCCGGCCTTGTCCTTCTGCGCTTCATAGCTCAGCGTCAGTCGGGTTCCCTTTGCGTATCCATTGATTACATTTTGGAGCACGGCTCCGTCGTAGTGCTCGTTTGCTGTGACGTGCTTCTGTTCGCAATTTGCATTCGGGACATGAACTTCTATCCGCTTAGGAAAAAAGCTAGCCGCATCGATTTCGACAGTCGCCTCGGCTGAGGCCACGCAGCGTTCCACCGGATCCTCGGACTCCATCGCCGACTTGTCTATGCGGATTGCCAGCGTGATTGTATGCTCAGTCCGCGACTGTATCTTGACCTGCCTGCCCTGAAGAAGGCGCTCCAGGGGAAGCAAATCGAGCTGCTCTTTCTCGACCGCGCAACGCTCGTCCGCGCTCGCATCGGCAAGATATGCCGCCCGCCCATCGCCCCACGCGAGCACTGCGTTACACCGCTTCCCGTCGCTACGGATCGGCGATTCGACGGTCACCGCCGGTAGCTCCTCCAGCACCTTCCCGTCCTTATCCGTAACAATTCGCGTAGAGACCGCGGTCCAATTCCAAAACCGCGCCCGCTCCGAATTTTCGAAAAATGCCGAGTGAGCCCTCGCCAGCAAATCCCTTGCCTCTTGCGCCGCGGCCGCCGTCGACACGAATAGGAGCGCAGCAACGAATCTGGTCATCCATCATTCTTAAACGTCTGAGGCGCCGGCAAGTTCAAAAAATCTTAGCGCTTCAGTTCGCACATCAAGGCTAAAGCATTATTGTCCGGATCTCGAAAATTAGACATCCACAGATCGTGATCCGGCATTCTGGCTACCAGATGAGGATCGCGCTCAAACACAACCCCGCGAGTCTTCAGTTCACTGGTCGCGGTCTCGATCTCATCGACTTTGAAATAGAGGATGGAACTGTGCCACTCCTGCTTTTCGTCTGGCCTTTCCTCCGGTGGCCCCAGCAGCAGCCGCACGCCCCCGCAGTCGAAGAAGGCCATATTGCCGGCTTGAAACAGAAATTTCACGCCCAGCTTGTCGCGATAAAACTCCAGTGAGCGTTCGATGTCGCTTACATTTAGTGCAATTTGCCCGATAGTTGAAAGTCCTAGGAAGCTCATCCCAATTTAGGGAACAGCGCAGGTGAAATTCGCGGCGTCGTCCGTGCTTCCCGAACCCTTATATTTCGCGACTTGCGGATACGGACAGAGGGGACGCGTCCGAACCACGCCGCTTTCAGGGTTCGCGCCGGACTTGTACTTGGTCGCGATGATATGAGTAGGCGCGGTGCCCTTGTCCACCCATTGATCGAGCGCAATACTCAGGCTATGTTCCGCGTCCGAAGGCAGGGGTGACGGATTGGTCCCGAAGCTGTTCGGCCCCGGACCTCCGCCGCAATGCTGCATCCCGGGGACCATGTAAAGCTCTACGAAATCGGTAGTCTGCTTCTTGCCCATCTTCGCCGCGACGCTTTCGTAATAATTGATCGCATTCGTGGGCGCTATGGCGGTATCGCTCCAGCCGTGATAGATCAACAGCTTTCCGCCATGATCCTTGAACACCTTCAGGTTCGGATCGGTCGCATTGAAGGTGCCCGCGAACTTGTCGTCGGCGATCTTCATATCGCGGTCCCAATCGAACGTCCGGAAATCCCAATCCGCCTTCGAGAACACCATGTCCGCGAAAAAGCCAAATCCGTAATCCGCCTGCGCGGCCTTAGGCCCGGTGATCCAGCGGCTCCATCCGCCCTGCCCGGCTTCCGCGCCCGGCAGATATCCCGGAAAAATCGAACCCTTCGAATTCCTGGGACCCTGGTAGATCTTCTGCATCGCACCCACCTGCGCCGCCGTGAGGCAACTATCCGATTCAGCGCCTTTGCACAGCAGCGTTGACGGATCGAACTTGCATTTATTGGGCTGATCGATGACGCCGTCCTTGACTCCGTCATTGGCATCGCACGCGGCGAGCGTCGCATCTTCGATCGCCTGCATCTTGGACGGCGGAATTTCCGCCTTATCCAGAGCCTGCTCATCCCAAACGAATCCCGCAATATTGTGCGTCCAGTAATTTGCCGCCGCTCCTGCGATGACGCCGTCGTAATCGGTGGGATATTTTTGAGCCTCCAGCAGCGCCTGACGGCCCCCATTCGAGCACCCCGCGAAATAGGAATGCCGCGCCGCCCCGCCGTAATATTTCTGAATCACGGTCTTCGACTTATCCGCCGTCTCATGAATCGACCGGTAAGCGAAGTCGATGATCTTCTCGTAGTGATTCAGCGCCCAAGCGGCGCTGGTGGCCGATCCCTTGTGTCCGGTGTCCGTCGAGGAACTCGCGTAGCCGTTCTTGATCGATGCTGCCAGCAGGTTGTATTGGATCGAACCCGCGAAGCCTCCATTGCCGATGCCGAAATATTTCCCGTTCCAGCCCGACGCTGGCAGCCAAACTTCAAACTCGATTTCAGAATCCGCCACGGGCTTGATAACGCCCTGAACGCGGCAAAACGCGGGTAGGTCGCTGTAGGACCCGCGTCCACCTGCGGGCGCGGTAAACCCGCCTGCCGGGATGTTCTGCGCGGACGTGATGGTGGTATTCGCCAGTTTCAGCGACGCCAAGCCATCGCAATCGGCCCCCAAGGCCAAGACTCCCGAAGCCAGAAATGCCGTAAGCAATAGATTTTTCATAGCTAAATGTGACCAATAGTAACATCGGCTGGCTCCAGTTTCGGAACCAGCAGGTGGATGACGACTAACGCCAGCAGGTATGCGGTTCCTGCGACGATAACCATCGGAACATAACTTCCCTTGGATTGAAGTACGAACCCAGTAAAGGTGGAGAACACCACCCCTCCCACGGATCCGCCGAAGCCGCCGATTCCCACCACCGCGCCGACCGCCCGCCGGGGAAACATATCGGAGGCGAGCGTGAAAAGATTCGCGGACCAGCCCTGATGGGCAGCGGCCGCAAGTCCAAACAGGGAGACTGCGACCCAAACGTTGCTTGCAGTCGCCGCGAATACGATCGGCGTGACAGCGACCGCGCAAATCAGCATCGCGGTCTTGCGGGCGCGATTCGCGGTCCAGCCCAATTTGAAGAACTGCGCCGGCAGCCATCCGCCCGCGATGCTGCCGACCGTCGCCATGTTGTAAACGATCACCAGAGGCCAGCTCAGCTGGCTCAGCGTCATTCCATGGTTGCTCAGGAATTTAGGAAGCCAGAACAGGTAAAACCACCAGATCGGATCGGTCATGAATTTTCCGAGGAGAAAAGCCCATGTTTGGCGATGTGCGATCAGGCTGGCCCAGCGAATTTTAGTTTCTTCGTCCGCTGGATCACTTTGAATGTGAGCGAGCTCCGCCGCACTCACGCGCGGATGCTTGTGGGGCCGGCGGTAGACGATCAGCCAGGGGACGATCCACAGCGCGCTGGCGCCTCCCAGGACGAGGAAAGACGATTGCCATCCATAGTGAATGGTCAGCCACGGAACCACTAGAGGAGCGATAACGGCTCCGATGTTGGTCCCTGAGTTGAAAATTCCCGTGGCAAGCGCGCGTTCTTTCTTAGGGAACCACTCGGCCACGGTTTTGATCGACGCCGGAAAATTACCCGATTCTCCCAACCCCAATAAAAATCGCGCGATTCCAAATCCGAGAACCGTGCGCACCAGAGCGGTGCCCATGGTGGCGAGGCTCCACAGGCCCAGTGCTAGAGCGTAGCCTAGCCGAGTCCCCACGCGATCGATAAAGCCTCCCGCGAGCAGGAGTCCGATGGCATACGCAGCTTGAAATGCGTTGACGATGTTCGAATATTGGATTTCGTTCCACCCAATGACGCGCTGCAATTCCGGCGCGAGCACGCCGAGCACCTGGCGGTCGATGTAATTAATGGTGGTGGCGAAAAACAGAAGCGCGCAGATCCGCCAGCGATACCGGCCGATCACGGAACTGCCGTCCTGCTTGCCAGCGGCGGGCGGAGCGTCCTTATTGAGGGCTCGCGACATCCAACCTGAGATGACATCCTCATCCTGTGGGTGCCTCTTAGCGCTTTGTGAACAGCCAGCTTAGCAGCGTCAACACCACGCTAATCACTACACACGTCACAACGGGGAAGTAGAACGTGCGAGTTCTTCCCTCGAATTACGATGTCGCCGGCAACCGTCCGCCACGATGTCTCACCACCACACCAACCACAATCAGCGCCGCGCCGAGCCAGGATCAATATCCGCCCCACGACTTCATTCTGACACCGCGCTTATAATGGTGCCGAGGTCAATATTCGCACATGATTCTGGAAGCGACCACGCCGTCGACGCTCGAAGATGAATTTAATCCACGCCTCTCCGCCGAAGCGCGCTTTGATACCGCGGCTGCGCAGCTTGGGCTGGACGACGGGATGCAAAAGGTATTGAGGAGCCCCTCGCGCGAGATCATCGTGCATATCCCCGTAGTGCTCGATGATGGCCGTCTCGAAGTGTTCACCGGCTATCGCGTGCAACACTCCATCGCTCGCGGGCCCGCCAAGGGCGGCATCCGCTACGCGCCCGATGTGACGCACGACGAAGTCCGAGCGCTGGCCGCCTGGATGACGTGGAAATGCGCCGTGGTCAACATTCCGTTCGGCGGAGGCAAGGGCGGAGTCATCTGCGATCCGGGCGTCCTCTCCGATCTTGAGCTGGAGCGCATCACTCGGCGCTATACCGCCGAATTGTTCGAGTTTATCGGACCCGAGAAGGACGTTCCGGCTCCGGACATGAACACGAATGAACAGACCATGGCGTGGATCATGGACACCTATTCCATGCATGCCCGCATGACCCAGGCCGCTGTGGTGACCGGAAAACCCATCGCGATCGGCGGATCGAAGGGACGTGCGGAGGCCACCGGGCGCGGCTGCATGATCGTCACGGATCAGGCTCTTCGGCGGCTCGGTCTGGAGCGCTCTGCCACTCGCGTCGTGATTCAAGGCTTCGGAAATGTCGGCGGCATGGCCGCCAAGCTGATGTCTCGCGCCGGATACAAGATCGTTAGCATCGTCGAATGGGATGGGGCGCTGTATAACGCCAAAGGCCTGGATATCCTGGCGCTGATGAAGCATCGCCGTGAGACCGGTTCGATTGTCGGATTTGAAGGTGCTGAGGCGATTGACAAGGACGACGCGCTGTTTCAGGAAACCGACGTGCTGATTCCCGCCGCCAAAGAAAACGTCATCACCTCGCAGAACGCGCATCGCCTGCGCACGAAAATTCTATGCGAAGGCGCGAACGGCCCGGTGACGCACGTCGCCGATGCGGTGCTTGCTGAAAAGGGGATCTTCGTGATCCCGGACATTCTGGCCAATGCCGGGGGGGTTACGGTGTCGTATTTCGAATGGGTGCAGGATCGCCAGGGGTATTTCTGGAACGAACAGCAGGTGAATGACCGCCTGGAGGAAATCATGGTGAACAGCTTCCAGGACGTGGTTGCGTATGCGGACAAACACGGCGTGAACAATCGCCTGGCGGCCTACATGCTGGCGCTGGACCGTGTCGCCGTCGCCATCAGACTCCGGGGAATTTACGCGTAATTTTCGATGACTGAGCCGTCTACGCCGCTCATGCGGCAGTACCACGGAATCAAGCAGCAATTCCCGAACGCCCTTCTCCTGTTCCGCTTGGGAGATTTCTACGAACTGTTTTTCGACGACGCGGTAACCGCCGCGCGCGAGTTGGAGATCACCCTCACGGCGCGCAATAAGGAAAAGGGCCAGCCCATTCCGATGTGCGGCGTCCCCTTTCACGCGGCCGAAAACTACATCGCGCGGCTGATCCAGAAGGGCTATCGAGTCGCCATCTGCGACCAAACCGAGGAGGCCAGCGCCGCCAAGAAGCTGGTGAAGCGCGAGGTGACTCGCGTGGTCACCCCCGGCACCGCCATGAACGCGCGATCGCATGAAAATAATTTTATGGCGGCGATTTGTCCCGACGGCACTCGCGCCGGCGTTGCCCATGTCGACGTTTCTACCGGCGAGTTTCGGGCCACGGAGATCGATCTGGTGGAGATTGGCGCAGCCCTCGAAACCCTGAATGTCCGGGAAGCTTTGGCTCCTACGGGTGCGTCTGTGCGGCTTACTTGTTTGAAGACAGATATAGAGCCGTGGGTCTTCGGCGCGGATTATGCATCGCGGAGTTTGTGCGATCACTTTCACTTGATTTCGCTCGATGGCTGCGGATTGGAGGGCCGTTCGCTCGCGGTGGGGGCAGCCGCGGCGATCCTTCATTACCTGCGCGAGACGCAGCGTACCGCGCTCGATCATCTGGAGCGGCCGGCGTTCTACGATCGCGCGGACACGCTGGTCCTGGATGCGACGACGATTCGCAACCTGGAGCTGGTCGAGCCGCTGTTTGCGGGCGAATCGAAAGAATCGACGCTGCTGCATGTGTTGGATCGCACGCGCACGGCAACTTGCGATCTGCGGCGGGACTTGTAGACGGCGAAGGTGAAGAGGATTAGGGTGATAGAGAAGATGACGATGACGACTGCCCAGGTCACGGTGGTTGGCATAGACCTCTTTGACAGTCCGGAATTTGAAGACGAGAGTATGGGAGTAAATGGGGGTGGAGTTGTCGGTATTGTGGGACTTGTTGCAAGTCGCGGCGTAAGGGTTGTGGTGGTTAATAGGACTTGTGAAGAAAAGGAAGTAGAAGTTGATGAGAAGGTTGCGGAGCTTGAAGGAAGAGATGAAGAGCTTGAGTCGAGGGACACAGAACTTGACAAGGCTTGTGAAGGAAGGGACGCAGACTGCGTGGATAGAGGAAGAAGAGAGGTAATCGCTCGCAGAACTTGACAAGGTTGGAAGAGTGTTAAACAAAGTTATAGTGGCAAGAGCCGTGGGAACAATCGGATTTGCCATATTGGAAGTGTTGACTGAACGGGCGCGAAGGGAAGAGAGAGGGAGAGAAGAACTTACATGATTGACTTATAAGGATGGGACCCTGGATTATAGGCCTAAAGACGGAAAGGCAGTGGTACTTAATCCTACCTTAGAAGTGCCTTACCAACGGCCAAACCCCAGTACCAGAGTGAAACCACCAACCATAGCTTTCGTAAAGTCAGCCAAGGTTCAACGCCCCGAATGGCGGCTATCGTACTTTTATTGTGACACGGTCTTGTTGGCGGC
>CAVPKR010000097.1:0-56361 GCA_963705675.1 Terriglobia bacterium | reverse complement strand
GGGCGGCTCCATCCACTGGCCCTCGTCGTTGACGCGCGTTAAAGGTGCGCACCATGCGATTCAAATCGGCCGGCGTAGGCGTCACCGCATGCTCCGCGCGTTCGAGCGAGTGGCTCAGCACAAACCGGAGTTGCGATTGCGCACCGCGAACAAATTGCACGCGTGCGCGTGCCGGTAAATGGCGCGAAAGTCGATCTCGAAATCCTCCGCCGTGGCCCGCGGGCTGAGCCAGTGGACGAATTCCTGCTCGATGGCTTCGCGCTCCGGAACGCCGGCAAACCGAGCACTGCGATTCGTGCCTGTGGATGTTCGATTCGCGTCCATAGATGTTCCGCACTCGGCTTAAGCTTTCCCTTTGCCGGCTTTCCGGCTCAGCCTCTCGGCGTCGCCCCTCGCCTCCGTGCTCACGTCCTCATTCACCTCTTTGCACGCTTCTTCATTCGCGCCTTCGTTCCTCTCTGCGGACCCCGCTTCGTCCGCTTCGGACGCATTCCAACTCGCCTCAAACTCCGGCGGTGCGGGCAGCGGATGCATGCGCGGACGCCAGCGCTCCTGCTTTCCTGCGTCCGGCTCAGCTGTGCGAGATCGGCGATCGAGAGCAGGCTGGTTCTCTACGTGGAGGATCCTCGCGGCATCGCCGAACTGGAGGTCGAGGTCGACCAGTGCCGCGCGCCTGGCGATCCCGCCTCGGCGAGGGTCACGGCGAGGTTGGTCGCGACCAATGAGGTCCCGTACCGCCCTTGCCGGAGAACGCGACGATCACGGTCGCGCGGCCCTAGAGGAGCTCGGACGTCCCGCGAGCGGGGTTCGAGGCTTATCTTGACCTCCGGCTCCGACGCGTCGCCGAGCCGGCCCTGTCCGGGTGGCACCGTCGCCGGCGGCGATACGAATGGCCGTCGAGGAGCTCCTGACCTGCCGCCGGACTCGCTGACGGCCGGCCCGTCCAGCACGGTCCCGGCAGGTCGTTTCCGCGGACGGTCATCAGGAGCACGCGGGTCGCCGGTGATACCCTCGGCCGAGCCGCTCGGCGAACTCGGTTGCCGGGCACGCCGCGAACCGCTCGTGGAGGACGAGCACGTCGGGATGACGCAGCCTGCCTCCTCGAGCACCGCCGACGCCTGGTGCGCCACGCCGCACACCTCCACGATGTCACCGTACGGCGCGAGCTTCTCGAGGTCGCCGACGATTTGTGCGATCGCGTCCGCGATGAGTACGCGGATCATATCCGCCCCTCGCATACCCGGTGCATCGATCGCATGGTACGGCGTCCCGACGCCATGCTGCGCGTGCACCCGCGACGCGACACGGCGTTCACATTGGGATATAAAGAGGAGCCGACCCGATGGCCGGCTCCTCTTGACTGTCCTGGTTGCTTGTAGAAGCTACGAGGCCAGGCCGTTGCTGATGTTCGAGAACACGTTGTTGACCTGCTTGCCGACGACTTGCAGGATAACGATAACGACGATGGCGATAAGGACGAGGATGAGCGCATACTCAACCATGCCCTGGCCTTCCTCAGCCTCCTCACGCTTGCGAGCGATGAACTCTGTTGCGCGAAGGTACAGGGTGCTCAGCATATCCATTGTGTTTCACCTCCGTGCCTTGGCCTGCGCCAACTGCCCCTCCGCCTGATCCGCGGCGGCCTGGAGCGGCCTCGGGTCAATCTCGAACAGCAATTGTCCGCGATGGACAAAGGATCCTTCTGTATAGTTCTGCGTGAGCAGGTTGCCGGTTACCTGAGCCTTCACCGCTGCGTTTACCATTCCATCCAGCGTGCCGATCCATTCGCGCTCGATCGGGATGTCTCGCTGCTGTACTACCGCCACCTCCACTTCCTGAAGCGCCTGCGGACCCGCCGCACTCGTCTTGGATGAGCATCCCACTGCGCCCACCAGAGCCACGCCGGCCAGTACTGCCGCCACTAATACTTTCGTCCGTCTCTTCAATTGATTTCTCATTGGGTTCCCCCGTTCTTGGTAATTTCGGATTTCTCGCAACCGTTGGCCAGAGGAGCGATGCAGCGCCGCAACGGACGCTCGCCCCTGGTCCTTAAGTTTTTCAGCAGATCTTTTGTCGCGACGCCCGCGGCGACGAATTCGGTTCCGGCCCGTCTCATTTCCGACAACAGCTTCTCGCCGTTCTCGTCGATGAAGGTAACGTCGCTCAGATTCACGACAATCCGCGCACCGGCGGCAACTTCGCGGCCGCGCTCCCAACACGCGCGCAATTCGCCAACCCACGGACCCGCTAGTTGTCCGCACACCGTCCACGTTTGTTCTGTTTCTGTTTGCGCCTGGGTGATCCGCAGCATGGCGACTCCAATCTTGAGCATCGAGAATGCACGCCGCACTCCAGTTCATTCGTTGTAGAACACTCGTGCGCAATGTGTTGATCCGTCAGAGCATGCCAGGTTAGCTCGGACGGCGGTGTGGGATGCTGGCCATCGGTGCCGATGACGAAAACCCGGATTGCTACCAGGATTTCGGCACGTTGCTGAGGCTTTCTAAAGAGTGGAGATTAGGCGCCGGTGCGAGAAATACGAATGCCCAGCTTCTGCATCCGCGATTGCAGAGTAGAGCGCTTCATCCCCAGCCGGGCCGCGGCGCCGTTGGGTCCGGCAACGGTCCAGCCGGTTTGTTCGAGAGCGGCCACAATCTGTTGCCGCTCCGCGTCATCCAGCACGGTGCGCATATTGTGGGAGCCTCCGCTGGCAGCCGCGGACTGGCTCGCGGCCGCAGGCGCCGGCGGAATCAAATTCGTGTTCGACACCCGCAGACCGTCGCTTGGGATATTTAAGACCGGACCCTTCGTAAGGATCACTGCGCGCTCAATCACGTTCTGCAGTTCGCGAATGTTGCCCGGCCACGGATACTTGATCAGCGTCATCATGGTTTCCGACGGGATGGTGTCGATCGCCTTGCCGATCTGCCGGCTGAATTGCTGCACGAAGTGCCGCACCAGCAGAGGAATATCTTCAGGACGCTCGCGCAATGCCGGGACACGAACCGGAAACACGTTGAGCCGGTAGTACAGATCGGACCGGAATTTCTGCTCACTGACCAGAGTTTCGAGATCGCGATTGGTGGCCGCGATCAGCCGGGCATCGGTGCGCAAAGTTCGTGTCGAGCCCAGCCGCTCGAACTCGCGTTCCTGTAAAACCCGCAACAGCTTCGGCTGGAGCTCAAGCGGAACCTCGCCGATCTCGTCCAAAAACATCGTGCCCCGATGGGCCAGCTCAAAGCGGCCAATACGCTGCGAAATCGCGCCGGTAAACGCTCCGCGCTCGTGGCCGAATAGCTCGCTTTCGAGCAACCCCGTGGGAATCGCCGCGCAATTGAGTTTTACGAAGCCATTCGATTGGCGCGAGCTTAGGTTATGCACGGCGCGTGCGATCAGCTCCTTGCCGGTCCCGGTCTCGCCGTAAATCAAAACCGTCGAATCGGTGGGTGCGACGGTCTCCACCTGTTCCAGCACGCGGCGCAGAGCCTCGCTCTTGCCGACGATCTCCTCGAATTTCAATTCGCTGCGGATTTCGCCTTCGAGGTAGAGCTTCTCTTGCGCGAGCTTGTTCTTGATCTCCGACACTTCGCCGAAGGCCCATGCGTTTTCGATCGCAATCGCCACTTGGCGGGCAATCTGCCCAAGGAACGTAAGATCATCCTGCGAAAAGGCATGTTCGCGCCAGCTACCCAGGCTGAGCACGCCCACAATGGCGCCGCGCCCGATCATGGGCACATGCGCCAAAGACCGTATCCCGAAGTCAGGCATCGAAGGTTCATTTTCGATCTCCTCCTTCGATAGAATGAGGGGCTCGCCCGATACAAAGACCCGAAGCGCGCTGGCCTTTTCGTGCGCGGGAGGCTCGAAGCCTTCTTTGATGAGTCCCGGATTGTCCGGAAAATCAAGAGCGTAAAGCCGTAGCTTTTTATCTTCGGGGCTAGGCAGGTCAATCCCCACGCCGTCGCATTGCATGACGCGGCGGATGTTCGCGGACACTTCGCGCAGCACATCGCGAAGATTCAGATTCGACACTACCCGATTGGTCAAGTCGAGCAGCAGCTCCAGGCGCTCCTGTGCGCGCTGCGAAGCCCGAAAGTTGATGGCGTCGTCCAATGCAAGAGCGATCTGGCCCGCCACCAGCGAACAGAACCGGATTTCTTCCGGGGAGTAAGCGTCGCGATGGACGCTCGCAATCACCAGGCTGCCAAGCCGTCTGTGCGCAGTGGTTAAAGGGAAGGCGCAGAGTGATTGCAGCCCTGCCTGCACGCATGATGGCGATCGAACCGGGAAAAGGTGTTTCCCGATCCAAGCTCCGCAAAGCCACGGTCTCCTGGTTCCGGAACACCCAAGCGGGCAACGTCTCTTCTTTGTCGAGCTCGGCATGCGCAGATTCCGGCTTGCGGCAGCCGGAGCACATATGCCAGAGCACCTTGTTCGAACTCTCATCGTACTGCGCAATCGCATCAAACCGGACCACTTGCCCGAGTTCATGGACCAGAAGTTCGAACAGGTCTCGCGGTTCTTTCTGAGAACGCACAGAAGCGGCAATTCGAATCAGCGCCTCATATCTAACCGCTGTGGATTCATATGATTCCGTTTCCAAGACTGGCGAAGTCGACATAGCCTGCAGTCCCAACTTAACCCGTTTGATGCCGATCGGCCTGCCGGGGATTCAGCCAATGGCGTATTAGCTTCAGGCGCGCGTGCCGGCCCTCTGCATGCACGGCGGTTGCCAGTGAGCCCTTCGGCGCCTCAGCTCAAAGTTGACCGCGAATCAATAGCGGCGCGGCCCGCGTAAGGAGCCGCGCATTTTCTTGCAGATCCAAAACGGAGTGTATGGCACGCCAGGCTTGTTTCTGAATGGCGTCCGTTATGATGGCGAATGGGGCCCAGAAGCGCTACGAAGCCTTCTGATCAGCCGGGACCATTCGTAGGTTTGGCACGCGCCTTCCCGGCCGATATCAGCGCGGCCGCGCTTAGGGAACTGGTAAGCGCCAGCGCGACTGCCACCCACAATACTGCTCGATACCCGGCGACGAACGCTTCCCCAATCGCCTCACGGCCGCGAGCATCTTCTGTTTCGGCGGCGGCTAACTTGGATCGCTGAGCCCAAACTTGCTCGCGAACCGCCGGCGCCACAGCGAGAATATTCAGTTCCCGATCCAGAACTCTCTCGAAAACCCCCGTCATCAGCGCTCCGAAAACCGCGACTGCCAACAGGGCCGCGATCCGCGACACCGCGTTGTTGATCCCCGACGCCGTTCCGGCGTAGCTTTGGTCCACTGCGTCCATCACGGTCGTCGTCAGTGGAGCCACGCTGACCGCCATCCCCAGACCCAGCACCACTACCGCCGGGAAGAAGGACGTCCAATAGGAACCGCCGATCCCAGGCCTGATGAACAGCGCCAGTCCTGCGGCCGCGATCAGGGGACCAATCACCAGCGGAGCTTTCGCGCCATATCGATCCAGAAGGCCGCCAGACCATCGCGAAAGCAAGAACATCAGCAAAATGAAAGGCAGCAGCGCGGCCCCCGCCTCCGTCGGCGAGTAGCGTTGCACCTGTATTAAATCGAGCGGGAAAAAGAAGAGAACTCCGCTCAATGCGGCGTAGAGGAACAGAGTCAGCAGGTTGGCGCCGCTGAAATTGCGAGACCGGAACAGGCCCAGCGGGACCATCGGCGACGACGAGCGTGCTTCCCAATACAACAGTGCGATCAGGGCGATCCCGCCCACTATGCCCGCCAGCGGCGCCGATTGGATAAGGGCAAAGACAATCCCGCCGAAGCCGAAGGCTGCGAGCAGGCCGCCCACCCAGTCGAACTGCTGGCTCTGGTGGCCGGCTCTGCTTTCCGGGACTTTCCACAGGGTTAGCCACGCGACCGCCAGGCCTATCGGAACATTGATGAAAAACACCCACCTCCACGAACCGTGCTGCGTGAACCATCCGCCCAACACGGGACCGATCGCGGCGGTGATTGACGTGAAGCCCGACCAGGTCCCGATCGCGCGGCCACGCTCCTCTTCGGGGAAATTGGCACTGATCAAAGCCAGGCTGCCTGGAACCAGCAGTGCCCCGCCCATTCCTTGGACACCCCTGGCTATGATCAGTAGCTGTATGTTCGGCGCCAGACCACACCAGATCGAAGCTAGCCAGAAGATCGCTACACCGGCGACGAAGATTTTGCGCCGGCCATAGATGTCTCCCAAAGAGCCGCCTACGAGAAGCAGCGCCGCTAGAAAAAGCGCGTACGATTCAACCACCCACTGGACCTGCGAAATGGTAGCGCCCAGAGCCGATTGCAGCGCCGGCAGGGCCACATTCACCACCGTGCCATCAATGAACGCCATGCTCGAGCCCAGGATGGTCGCGGCCAGAATCCACGGGCCGTTAGCTGTGACGGGTCGCTGGCACGAACCGGCAAGTATACAGCCTTCGTCCGAAGGAGTTCTGGCGAAAGTGGCCACAATTCATTCTCTGTTAAGTTCCTTTTCCAGGCCGCCGTGAGTTATATTGATATCAATATACTCAACGCTAAATCCTGGGATCAGAGAAAATGCAAGACACGTCCGGCGTGCATATCTGGTTAGTGCTGATGAAGGCGTTTCACGCCCTCGCGGCCCATGCCGAGGAGAGTTTGAGCCAGTCCGGTCTCGGCAACTCGGATTTCCGGGTGCTCGAAGTGCTGCTCCACAAGGGAACCTTGCCGGTCAACACGATTGGTCCTAAAGTGTGGCTCACGCCGGGGTCGATCAGTATCGCGGTCGATCGGCTGGAAGAGAAGGCGCTCGTGAAACGAAAATATACCGGCGACCGGCGCGTGCGCCTGGTCGAGCTAACCCCGAAAGGCCGTGCGCTGATCACCAGGATCTCCGCGGAGCACGCAGCCGCAATGGAGCAGGTCGCCGCAGTGCTCTCGAAAGAGGAGCGCCTCATGCTCCTGCGTCTCCTGAAGAAACTCGGAAAGGGGCGGGAAGATGAATCCGCCCAGGGATGAATGGGCTCATCATGTGTATGAAAATACAGAAGCCGCACTATGATAGACCACGTTATTCTCACGGTCAGTGATTTCGAGCGTTCCGTCGCTTTTTATGCCAAGGCCCTGAAGCCGCTTGGGATCACAAACTTTATAGATTACGAAGGCCATGCCGGACACCCCGATTTGAAGGGTTTTGGTGACGGCAAGAGAGCCTTTTTCTGGCTCAAAAAAGGAACGCCCGATCCCCAGGCGGTCCATGTTGGATTTGTGGCGAAAGACCATGCTGAGGTGGATGCATTCTACCAGGCGGCGGTCAACGCCGGAGGCAAGAGCAAGGAAGCGCCTCAAGCTCGTCTCGAATACTATCCTGGCTATTATGCGACCTGGGTGCTCGATCCTGACGGCCACGATATCGAGGTCGTTCATAAGAGCTAAAAGCGCATCATTGAGGCGGTCTCTCCTGCTTGCGGCGCGCCATACTGTCATCTATCGCCGCCTTCGTTTGGTGGAGCGATGTGGCCAGCGAATCTCTGGATACGCGGCGCACGATCGGCGTCACGAACAATCGGAACGCAGCCGGAATATCGCGGCTTAATGCGATGGCTTGCAACTCCGCGTACACTCCTCCATCGCGCTCCTCCAGGCGCGTGATGCTGGACAATCGCCAGATCAGTCCCGTACCGTGATCCTCGGGTAAGGCTCGTTCGCCGGGCGTTCCAAATTTGTCAATTTCGAGAATGTGAGTTGTATTCGAAATACCGTACCAGTGCCGGTCGTCCACTCGAAAATAGGAAGCTTCGCACTCGGTATCGAGCGCCGTCTTCTCCACCACCGATTTATTCACCAGGCGCATGGAAAAGCGATCGCTGACACCGCCGGTACTTTTAGACGTCGATTCTATTACGCCCGGTTTGTAGATTTCCTTGTAACGATCGTAGTCCCGTAAAATCCGCACGATATCCTCGATCGTCACATTCGGAATGAAGCCCACGCCAAGCCAGTCGTGAATGAGTCCGGATGGAACTTTCTTTGGAATATGCGGGCCGGCGCAATGTAGGGCCCCTTCGCCCGAATCGCCTCCGCTCGACCCGGTTCGTCGTCGAGCCAAAGAAAATGTGCGCCTGGCTGGAGACGGGCTTGCATGGCCGCATTTGCAGCCCCCAGATACACGTCCCAGGCTGCTTTCGTCTCGTCAGTCAAAGTCGCCGCAGCGAGGGAAGGAGGAACGTGCAGAACGATCAAAACAGCGGCCAGTCGAATCCCGTTAGTCACAATGTTTATCTCGGCTCCATATGTAGTGAAGATACCTCAACTAAGATGCAGCGGCGGCAAGCCCCTTGCGAAGGTCTTTTTCTGCCCGCAACCAGTCCTCGTCCGATGAATCATAGGGGCAGTCGTTCCCAGTGAACCCGCTTGCAGATTCATTGTTGCTGAGTATATACTCATTTATAGAAAACTGAGACATGGCCAAGCCCAAGAGCGAAGATAAACGCAATTCGATCCTCTCGGCCGCTATCGAAGTTTTTTCGGGACGCGGACTGGGTGCTCCCACCGCTGCCATTACCAGCGTCGCCGGGATTGCGGAAGGCTCGCTGTTTACTTACTTCAAAACCAAGGATGAGCTGATCAACGCGTTGTATCGCGAGCTCAAACTGGAGCTGGCGGATTCCATGATGTCCGGGTTTCCGCGTAAGCAGAGCGTGCGTCATCGATTGGAGCACGTCTGGAACGGTTATGTAAACTGGGGCATCGCGAACCCGGACCAGCAAAAGGTTCTCAAGCAAATTCAGGTCTGGGGCGGACTGACAGAGGACTCGAAGCAGGTGGCGTCCGCACCGTTCGCGGAATTTCAGAGGATGGCGGAGGATGCGGTATCCCAAGGAATTTATAAGAAGATACCGCAGGCTTTCATCGGAGCGGCGCTGGTCGCGCTCGCGGATATGACCATGGATTTTATGGTGCGCAAGCCGGAAAGCGCCGAGATGTACCGCGCCGCCGGCTTTGAAATGCTGTGGGCGGGGATTACGCGCAGGTAAAGTTTTTGAATCTTACATGAGTGCGTACGCATTCATATCGGTAGAAGTGGGGATGCATGATCGTGGAAGACAAGAAAATTCACCGGATCAATTGAAGACGCCGGACGAGGCAAGCGCGATTGAACTCGGGTTCCCGTACGACCTCTATGCAAAACCGATGCCGCGGGCAGTCTGGTACGGCGGTATGCGCGACCAAATTCTCGCGTAGGCATATTTTAAAATTCCAGAAAGAATCAGAAAATGACAAGGATCAAAAAATGACACAGAAAACTTGGTTGATCACAGGAAGCGGCAACGGATTGGGACGCAACATCGCCGAAGCGGCACTGAAGGCAGGTGACAACGTCGTAGCCGGAGCACGTCGCACCGAAGAACTGGCGTCGCTGGTGGAGCAGTACGGTCAGCGCGTGAAGCCCTTTAAGCTGGAAGTGCGCGATGAGGCCGCCGCAAAGGCAGCCGTCGAGACAGCCGTGGACACCTTCGGGCGCCTCGACGTGCTGGTCAATAACGCCGGATATGGGCAATTTGCGCCGTTCGAGCAGATCAGCGCGGAGGATTTCCAGGCCGTGATGGATACCTGCTTCTACGGCGTGGTTTACACGACGCGCGCCGCGATACCGGTGATGCGCAAACAGAAGAGCGGACGCATTTTTCAAGTGTCGTCGGTCGGCGGCCGCATCGCGATCGCCGGTAACGCGCCTTACCACGCAGCCAAGTGGGCCGTGGGCGGTTTCAGCGACGCTCTGGCGATGGAGGTCGCGCCATTCGGAGTTAAGGTCTGCACCCTGGAGCCGGGCGGGATTCGGACAAACTGGGCGCGCCGCGCAGCCCAGAATCCGCCGGATCTGCTGCCGGAGTATGAGCCCTCGGTCGGTTCGATACTCAAGCTGCTGCGCAGTCTCGAAGCAAGTTCGGAGAGCGATCCGCGCAAGATCGCGGATGTGATTGTGCAACTGGCGAACAGCGATGAGGTGCCGCTAAGGTTGATCCTCGGGGTGGATGCGGAGCAGCGTGTGCGCCAGGCGGAAGCGGCGCGCGCAGCCGAAGCCGCGAAGTGGCGGCATCTCACTCTGTCCACAGTGTTCGAGGATGCGGAAGCCGCTTCCTGAGCAGTAGTTAATCTACCCGCTCCGGATAGAACGCCACATGCCCCTTAATCTGCTCGACAGCAGGAAACGGATCCTCGTATGACCAGACCGCATTGACCGACTTCTCGCCTCCAGCGGGAACGCTGTAGTAATTGCAATCGCCTTTATAAGGACAGTACGTAACGTGATCCGTCCGTTCCAGTTGGGAGAAATCAACGTCCTCAACTGGAATGTACTGAACCGCTGGATACGCAGCCTCGCGAAGTGTGAGAGCGTTGCGCGTATCGGCAATCACACGCCCCGCGACGGACACAATAACGCGACCCGGGTTGCGCTCGATGGAAATCGGATGATCCGGACCCGGAAGCCTTACCTGCTTTTCCTTCATATTTCGCCTCTTTCTGAAGCTAAGTCTTTCGTATCTGCGTAAAGTTGCAAGAGGACGGCCGGTCCGCCGGCCAGGTATCACGATCGACGTGGAGCCAGTTCTCGCCCCAAATGAGCCGCCATGCGAAGCATGCGGTCAATCTCGCAAGAGCATCCGGCTTAGACCAGTTTACGAACATCGACCGCACATTGGGATCGAATCGGCCGCGTGAGGCCGGTCACCACCGACCGGCGGGATTCGGACTGAGAAGCAGCAACAAAGAAGCTAAGTTCTTTCTTATCGGCGTGTATCGGCGGCTAAATAGCCTTTTCAGGCATTCATCCCGCCATCGACCGTAAGATTCGATCCAGTAATATAGGATGACTCCGGACCGGCAACGAACGCGACTATCGCGGCGATCTCTTCAACCCGCCCATAGCGGTCGAGCGCTGTAGCGGCCTTCTGAGGCACCGCCCAATCACCTGACGCGGGATTCAAATCCGTGTCGATCGGACCCGGCTGAACGTTGTTTACCGTAATACCCCTGCTCCCGAGCTCTCTCGACAACGCCTGAGTAAAGATCTTTACCGCTCCTTTCGTGGCCGAGTAGGCTACCAGCCCCGGAACCTGAACCCGTTCGCCCACAGCCGATCCGATCGAGATAATGCGGCCGCCTCTCTTCATGTGCTTCAGCGCCGCCTGCGTGGTGGCCAGCATGCCGCGGACGTTGATGTCGATCACGCGATCCATCTCTTCAATCGTAGTCTCCTCGAACGTTTTCGGAATGGCTGTGCCGGCATTGTTCACCAGCACATCCAGTCGGCCGAAGGTGGCGACCGTCTTTTCCACCGCGCTCTTGACAGCTTCAACGTCGGCGGCATCCGCCTGGATCGCTATGGCCCTTCCGCCATCGCGCTCAATCTCTTTGACCACGGCGGAAGCCGCGCTGGCATCCTTCGCGTACGTGATGGCCACGCTCGCTCCATCCGCGGCCAGACGTTTCGCGATCGCTGCGCCAATGCCCCGCGAGCCGCCCGTAACCAGTGCCACTTTTTCGTTTAAATTAGACATGTATCTCCTTACTAATTTGCAATCGCCTGCTAACTTGATGCCCCAGTCGTGCAGAGCGATTTGGCACTCTGAGGAATACCGGCTATTCCCAATAGGAATGCATTCGGACAATCTTTGCAGGCGTTGGCGAATCGTTATCCCTTGCATAGAATCCATTCCATATAGGAATAGGGAGGCTGATGTGGACAAATTCGATGCACTGCAGATCTTCGTCCGGGTAGTTGAAAAAGGTAGCTTCTCCGCCGTCGCAAAGGAACGCGGAATCGGTCAACCTGCCGTCAGCAAGCAGATTTCCGCTCTTGAAGATGAGCTCGGCACAGAACTGATTCACCGCACCTCTCGCTCCATCGCACTGACGGATCCAGGCCGCGATTTTTACGAGTCTGCTTTGCGCATTCTCGACGACTTTGAAAACGCGGCTTCACGAATTGGCCGGGGCCAAACCGCGCCGAAAGGCCTCATCCGCGTGACCGTTCCTCCCACGTTTGCCCGCCTCCACATGGTGTCGAAGTTGCCTGCCTTTTTTGCCGCCTACCCCGACATGGCAGTTGAGTTGGCCGCATCCCAGAGTCCGGCGACCATCATCGAGGACGGCTTCGATTTAGCCATCCACTCAGGCGATCTTCCTGACTCCACCCTGGTTGCGCGAAGATTCGCGGAGACCATCATCATTCTCGTCGCCACCCCTCAGTACCTCACGCGGCACGGCGCGCCGGAATCCCCGGGCGATCTCAACCGCTTTCGAAGTGTCGTTTTTGTCGAGCGGGGTTCGGTGCAGCCGTGGAGCTTCGGCTCCGGGCAAGACGCAAAGCGCGTGATCCCTACAGGAGTCTTTCGTACCAGCGATATCGAGCAGTTGCGAATTGGCGTCCTTGAACATCTTGGGATTGCCCAGGCGCCGTCATGGCTCTTCGCCGCTGAACTGAGAGAAGGTACCGTGATACGCCTTCTGGCTCCCTTTGAACGAATTGTGCCGATCTTTGCGGTTCGACCCGCCAGCCGCCGTCTGTCCGCGAAAGTACGCATCTTCATCGAGCATCTGGAGAAGACCTTCGCGCTCTGCGCCCAGTTCAATCCGCCTCGCTAAAACCCCCGGCCGCCTCGCTAAACCGGTCAGGCGACTGCGGCGTCGATCAACGCTTCCGCCGCTTTGGCGGTAGCTTTCACTGCATCCCGTTTTCCTAAAATGCCGGCGGTCGAATACGCCCCCTCGATCAACATGAGCAATTGGTTGCTCAGCACATCGGGATGATGCGCGCCGATGGTGCGGCACAACTTCAACAATCTCTTTCTCGATTCTTTTTTGTGGGCCAAGGCAACCTCTCTGGCGTGGGACCCTTCCTCCGGAAACTCTGTAATTGCCTTCAGGAACGCACAGCCCAGGAACTTCGGCTGCCGCGCCCGAACAGCGATTGCCTCAAATAGATCCCGCAACTGCCGCCGGGGCTCGCTCGGGTGAAGGGCCATCACCCCGTCCCACCATTGCCAATAGCGCCGCCCCCTCGCCACCAGGTACGCGGCGACCAGATCGTCCTTTGAGGCGAAATTCCGGTACAGACTCATTTTGGCGACACCCGATTTCTCGATAATCGTGTCGATGCCCACTGCGTGGATGCCCTCGCGATAAAACAGATCGTCAGCGGTTTCGAGAATTCGTTCCCGTGCGGATGGTGGCGCGGATTTCATGAGACAGACCTGTCTCAATCATACACGAGTTTGTGGAATCCCGCCAGGGCCAAGCCGCATCCATGCTGGTATGTGGATCGTAAAACTCGCGCTCCGCCGGCCGTATACCTTCGTCGTCGCCGCATTGTTGATCCTCATTCTCAGCCCGATAGTGATTCTGCGTACGCCCACCGACATCTTCCCCGACGTCGACATCCCCGTCATCGCCGTGGCTTTCGGTTACACCGGGTTGAACCCGGAAGAGATGGAAGGCCGGATCACCACCGTATTCGAACGTCTCGCGACCACCGTGACGAACGACGTTGAGCATGTCGAATCGACGACCATCAATGGACAGGCCATCGTCCGGATATTTCTTCAGCCCGGGGCCAACGTCGATCGCGCAACCGCGCAGATTACCGCCGGATCCCAAACCGTCCTGCGCTTTCTTCCACCCGGGGCGCAGCCGCCGCTCATCCTCAACTACACTGCCTCCACCGTCCCGATTCTTCAGCTCGCCCTTTCAGGACAAGGGCTGTCCGAGCAGCAACTCAACGACATCGGCCTCAACTTCCTGCGAACTCAATTGATCACGGTCCCGGGGGCCGTAATTCCATTCCCATATGGGGGCAAGCAACGGCAGGTCATGGTGGACCTGAAGCCCGGTCTGCTCCAATCCAAGGGCCTGGCGGCCGCCGATGTGGTTTCCGCGCTAAGCCTTCAAAACCTGGTGCTTCCATCCGGAACCGCCAAAATTGGCCCGTCTGAGTATGACTTCGACCTTAACGCCAGCCCCAAAACCGTTCCGGAGCTAAATGATCTTCCGGTTAAGGTGATCGGCAATTCTACCGTCTATTTGCGGGATGTCGCGAACGTCCGGGACGGATTTGCGCCGCAGACCAACATCGTGCGCCAGGATGGACATCGCGGGACGCTGGTGACGGTCCTTAAGTCCGGCAACGCGTCCACTCTCGATGTGGTTCAAGGAATTCGCAACCTGCTGCCGCGAGTCGCCGCAACCTTGCCGCCGGAGTTGAAGATTCAACCCCTCGCGGACCAGTCCCTGTTCGTGCGAGCCGCGGTCGGATCGGTAATTCGCGAGGCCATTATCGCCGCCTGTCTCACGGGCTTGATGATCCTGCTATTCCTCGGGAGCTGGCGCAGCACGTTGATCATCGCAGTCTCCATTCCGCTTTCCATCCTTACTTCGATTATCGTGCTCAGCGCATTGCATGAAACCATCAACGTGATGACCCTCGGCGGCCTCGCGCTCGCGGTCGGCATCCTCGTCGATGACGCCACCGTCGAGATCGAGAACGTCAATCGGATCCTCGCTCAAGGGAAGGAATCCGGGAGTCGATCCTCGAAGGCTCTCAGCAAATCGCCGTACCGGCCCTGGTCTCCACTCTTTGCATATCCATCGTATTTATCCCCATGTTCTTCCTGAATGGCGTAGCGCGCTACCTGTTCGTGCCGCTGGCCGAGGCCGTCGTGTTCGCGATGCTGGCTTCCTACCTCCTTTCGCGGACCTTGGTCCCCACGCTGGCCATGTACCTGCTACGACCGGGACAGCATCCTTCCGCCCGGTCTCGAAATCCCTTGGCCCTGGTGCAACAGGCCTTCGAACAAGCGTTCGAGAGGCTTCGCCTGGCATACGAGCTTCTGCTTACCAGGTTCGTCTATCACCGCCGCATCTTCATTCCGATATTTCTCCTGGTCGCTTTATCCGCATTCCTGCTGGTTCCCTGGCTCGGCCAGGACTTCTTTCCCTCCATCGACAGCGGCCAATTGCTTCTCCATGTACGGGCCAAAGCGGGCACACGCATCGAAGAAACCGCGAGACTCTGCGATCTGGTTGAAGCTTCCATTCGCCGTGAAATACCGGGCGCAGAGGTAGAGAACATTATCGACAACATTGGCCTGCCTTACAGCACCATCAACTTCATTTACAACCGCTCCGGGCTGATCGGCAGCGGCGACGCGGATATCCTCGTGTCGCTGAAGGAAAAGCATCGGCCGGTCGCCGGGTACGTCCGCGCCTTGCGCCCCAAATTGGCTGAAGAGTTTACGGGCGTCACTTTTGCTTTCTTCCCGCCGACATGGTCTCGCAGATTCTGAACTTCGGCGCGCCGGCGCCAGTCGATATCCAAATCGAGGGAGCGAACCTCGACGCGAATCGGCAGCTCGCCGGCCAGTTGCTGGGACAGCTTCGTCACGTCCCAGGCTTGGCCGATCCGCGTATTCAACAGGATTTCGATTATCCGAAATTTCACTTCGAGATTGACCGCACGAAAGCGGCGCAGGGCGGCTTCACGCCGCGCGACATCGCGAATAGTCTGCTGGTCTCATTGAGCGGCAGCTTTCAAACCACGCCAAACTTCTTCTTGAACCGGCAGAACGGCGTCGAGTATAACCTGGTCGCCCAAACGCCCCAGTACACCATCCAATCGCTGCAGGATGTCCAAAGCATGCCGATCAGCGCGCCTGGGATGACTCGTCCGGAAATTCTGGCCGATGTCGGCTCGCTCACTCGATCCACCGAACCCGCCGTGCTCTCGCACTACAACATCCGCCGCGTGGTGGACATTTTCGGATCGGTTGACGGCCGCGATCTCGGCGCGACAGGCAAGGACGTCGCCCGCATCGTAGAGTCGAATCGAAAATCTTTTCCGCGTGGAACTTTCGTCTCAGTCAAGGGCCAGTTCGAAACCATGCGAACCTCTTACCGCGGTTTGCTGGCCGGTCTCGGCTTCGCCATCGTTCTGGTCTACCTGTTGATTGTCGTGAACTTCCAGTCGTGGCTGGATCCGTTCATTATCATCACCGCTCTGCCTGCGGCTCTGGCGGGGATTGTACTTTTCCTGTTTCTCACGCATACCACGCTGAGTGTGCCTGCCCTCACCGGAGCCATCATGTGCATGGGCGTAGCCACCGCCAACAGCATCCTGGTCGTCGCGTTCGCGAAAGAGCGCCTGCTTCACCACGGTGAGGCGATGGAAGCCGCCATCGAGGCAGGCTCCACGCGGTTTCGCCCGGTTCTGATGACCGCGCTCGCGATGATCATCGGCATGATTCCGATGGCGCTTGGGACCGGTCACGGCGGGGAGCAAAATGCCCCGCTGGGGCGCGCCGTTATCGGCGGCCTCTTAGCCGCCACCGTCGCAACTCTTTTCTTTGTTCCCGCCGTCTTCGCCATTTTGCACAGCGGACACGCCGCCCCAAGGCCGCCGCAATCCCAAGAACTGATGGAGCTCAGCAATGACAACTATGAACCGAATAAGTACTGAGGATCGTGCGCAAGAGGCCGTCACCCATTCAAATCGCATTCCGCGGTCCGCTTCCGGTATTTTCGTTGCGGCCATCGCAGTTGGCGCGGCGACCCTCGCCTTTGCGATTCACGGAGGCATTACGACTCGCGTCGCGGCGGAATCCAGCCTGGCGCAGAGCACCGAAGATGCAGCCATTCCGATCGTCAATGTGATCCATCCCAAGCCTGGCGCGCCACTCGAAGAACTGATCTTGCCGGGAAATACCCAGGCCTTCAGTGATACTCCCATCTTCGCGCGAACCAGCGGCTATCTCAGACGCTGGTATTTCGATATCGGAGCTCATGTGAAGCGCGGCGACTTGCTGGCCGAAATCGAAACTCCCGAAATCGACAAGCAACTCCAGCAGGCCCGTGCCGATCTCGAAACCGCGCAGGCCAATCATCATCTGGCCGAAACCACCGCCGCCCGCTGGCAGTCCCTCCTCGAAAGCGACTCCGTCTCCAAGCAAGAAACCGACGAAAAGCTCGCCGGCCTGAGCGCCAGCAAGGCCACCGTGGATTCCAATGCTTCCAATGTCCACAGGCTTGAGGATCTTCAGTCTTTTCAGAAGGTCTACGCGCCCTTTGATGGCATTGTCACCGCCCGCAACACCGATGTCGGAGCCTTGATCGATGCCGGAGCCAACTCCGCCGGCAGGGAACTGTTCCATCTCGCGGCCATCGACACGCTCCGTGTGTTTGTCGCCATTCCGGAAGTCTATTCCCGCGCCGCGCGGCCGGGCGCAGTCGCGTCCCTGATTCTCGACGAATTTCCCGGCCGTTCCTTCCAGGGCACGCTCGCCCGGACCTCCAATTCCATCGATCAGGCGTCGCACACGCTTCTGACTGAAGTCGATGTTCAGAATCCCGATGGCCAGCTTCTGCCGGGCGCGTACGTTTCAGTTCATTTCAAGCTACCCCAGACCGTCCGCTCCGTGGTGGTCCCTTCGAACACGTTGCTCTTCCGGTCAGAAGGTCTGCGCGTTGCGCTCGTTCGAGATGGGCGCGTCCAACTGACGCCTGTCAAGATTGGCCGGGACTATGGCAGCACCGTCGAGGTTATCTCGGGTCTCCAGGCAAGCGACGCCGTGGTCCTTGATCCAGCCGACTCGCTGGTGAGCGGCGCGCCCGTGCGTAGCGGAGGTTCCGGCAAATGACACGCAGTACAGCCGGAATCGCCGCGGTCCTGGCGTGCCTGCTCGCCGGGTGTACGGTTGGACCTAAGTACAAAGTTCCCGATGTCCCTCTTACTCCGGCCTACAAAGAGGCAGACGGCTGGAAGACAGCGCACCCCAGCGATCAGGTTCTCCGCGGACCCTGGTGGCAGATTTTCGGAGACCCCCAACTCAACGCGCTCGAAGAACAAGTCCCTGGCGGCAACCAGAATCTCAAAGGACTGGAGGCCCGTTTCCGGGAGGCGCGCGCCGCCATTCGATTCAACCGCGCTTCGGAATTCCCCACCATCTCCACAGCTCCGTCGATTGCTTCCATTCGCGATTCAGCGAATCGTCCCTACCTGCCGTCCGGGGCCGCCCATGCGACCGGCGATTTCGTCTTGCCATTCGATGTTTCCTACGAATTGGATTTCTGGGGACGCGTGCGGCGAACCGTCGCCTCCGCGCGTGAATTTGCTCAGGCGAGCGCCGCCGACCTCGAGACTGCCAAGCTCAGTCTTCAAGCCGAGCTGGCGTTCGACTATTTCGAGCTCAGAAGCGCCGACGCGCAGAAGCAGATCCTGGACAACACGGTAGAAAGCTACGCCGCTGCGCTGCGTCTTACTCAGAACCGGTATCAGGGAGGAGCGGCGCCGAAATCCGATGTGGCACAAGCTGAGACGCAGCTCGAAACCACCCAGGCCCAGGACACCGATATCGCCGTGCAACGATCCCAATACGAGCATGCCATTGCCATCTTGACCGGAAAACCTCCAGCGGAATTCAGTCTGCAAGCGGCGCCGTTGTCCCTCCATCCTCCGGATATCCCCGTGGGCATGCCCGCGGATTTGCTGGAGAGGCGGCCCGATATTGCAGCCGCCGAGCGCCGCGTGGCCGCCGCATCGGAACAGGTCGGCATCGCCCGTGCGGCGTTCTTCCCGACCGTGATGCTGACCGCTGTCGCCGGACTCGAAGGCACCTCGTTCGCGAATTGGCTGAACTGGCCGAGCCGTCTCTGGGCGCTAGGTCCATCCTCCGTCGAAACTTTGTTTGACGCGGCCGGCGAAGGGCAACCTCGGAAGCGGCGATGGCCGGATTCGATGCAGCCGCCGCCGATTATCGCGAGTCGGCGCTGGCTGCATTCCAGCAGGTCGAGGACAATCTGTCCGCACTTCGCATCCTCGAAGCGGAGGCCGGCCAGCAGCATCAGGCCGTGGCCTCCGCGCAGGAGTCGCTACAACTTTTCACCAATCGATATAAGGGCGGCGTGGATACGTATCTTCAAGTCGTCACCTCGCAGACTACGGCTCTAACCAACCAGCGGAATGAGACCGATATCCAGCGTCGGCGCATGGATGCGACCGTGCTGCTGATCAAGGCTCTAGGCGGAGGCTGGAATGTTTCAAATTTACCCAAGCTTTGAAGTGGGATCGTCTCTTAGAGTCGGCTCCGTCATTTCTTCCTGAGTGCTGATGCGATCTGGCCCACCAGTCCCGCAAACGGCATCGAGCGCGGCGTAGACATCTGCGGCCAGCGGCCGCCTGTTGCATGCACAGCAGTCCCGCCTCGCGCTCTTGCGCGCATCGGTCTTACTCGCTTTGATACCGTTCGAAAGCAGCCGGTCACAACGACATCCCGCCGGAGACCTCGATTCGCTGTCCGTTCACCCACCGGTTGTCATCGGACAGCAGGGCGGCGATCATCGGTCCGATGTCGTCCGGCAGGCCAACGCGTCCCAACGCCGTCATGGCGGCAACCTGCTTGTTGATTTCCGGATTGTCGCGCACCATCCCGCCGCTGAAATCTGTCTCGATCGCCCCCGGGGCAACCACGTTGGCTGTGATCCCGCGCGCCCCCAGCTCTTTCGCCAGGTAGCGCGTCAATACTTCGATTGCGCCCTTTGCCGCTCCATAAGCCGAAGTGCCTGGAATGCTAAATCGCGCCAGTCCCGACGAAATGTTCACAATCCGGCCGCCATCGTTCATCAGCGGCAGCAGCTTCTGTGTCAGAAAGTAAACGCCCTTGAAATGTATATTCACGATCTGATCGAACTCCGCTTCGGTAGTTTGATCGAATGGCTTGTGCAAAGAAGTTCCGGCATTGTTCAGCAGATAATCGAACCGGTCCCGCCCCCAACTTCGAAGCATGCGGCGGACGTCGTTGACGAACCCGTCGAACAACTTGATATTTCCCGCGTCGAGCTGAAATGCCGCGGCTTTCCTGCCCATCGCTTCTGCCTCGCGGATGAGGCTTTGGCCTTCGGCCAGATTCGAGTGATAGGTGAAGAGAATATCCACGCCGCGCCGCGCGAGATTGATCGCCGTGTTGCGGCCAAGGCCGCGGCTGCCGCCCGTAATGATTGCTATTTTCTGGTTTCCGTCGCTCATACTCTCCTCCTGTTGACGCATCGCTCCGAATCTGATAAAACGGAGATAGTCTCCGTATACATAGATCGCCGGAGAGTATCTTCGGTTTCAAGTTTTTTCGGAATGGCTACGAAATCTCCCCTCCCTGCCGAACGAAAGCCCCGCGCGGATGCGCAGCGGAATCGCGACCGCGTTCTGGAAGTTGCAAAGGAGGCGTTTACCCGGTCCGGCACGGACACAAGCCTGGACGAAATCGCCAAACAAGCCGGAGTCGGCCCGGGAACCCTCTATCGCCATTTTCGCTCGCGCGAGGCTCTGATCGAGGCGGTTTATCGAACCGAGGTCGAAAAGCTCGCCGCCGCCGAGCGGAACTTTGCCGGGACCATGCCCCCCATTGAAGCGTTGCGCGCCTGGATGCTGTTGTTCGTGGACTACATCGCGACCAAGAAGATCATTGCGCCGGCCCTGAATGCCCTGGCCGGAGATCCGAAGAAGGTGTTTGAAGCCTCTTACACTCAGATCTGGGCAGCCATTCGCGCCCTGGTCAAGCGCGCCATCAAAAGCGGCGACATACGTAAGGACCTCGACCCCATCGATCTGCTTCGCGCTCTGATCGGCGTGTCGAACATCGCCTCCAGTCCTGACTGGCAGCAAAGCGCCAGGCGGCTGGTGGATATTCTGATCACCGGCTCGCGTCCCGTCAAATAGGTTCTTTTTTTCGTCCTCGCCGCCTCTGGTTCCGGCGTCTCTCTTGATCGATCCAGTTGCGGATATGGAGCGGGCAATTCTCGATCTTGATCCCGTTCCCTTCGCAGTGCGCGAGAAATGTCACGGCGTCCTGGTTCACCAGCGTCAAGTCCCGCAAATTGAACATCAGCCGCTGCCCAGCCGTCTCGACGAGGAGCAGTTGCTGGAACTGCTCGATATCCTCCGTTTGCATCCGGCCGCTGAGAGTGAACACCACTTGACCGTTTGCGGATCTCACAATTCTGAGCATAAAAGCCCCCTGCTTGAGCTGTGTGCATCCTCATTCATGCTGCGAATCGATTGGCGCGAATCGCTCGACCCAACTGCCGGCGCTGGCGGTGCGGCGCATTGAATCTCATCTTGGCAATCTGATCTCCAAGCTCAAAATACTGGACGGAAAGAGCCAGCCATAGTTCAACTGCCCGATATTTCGACAATTGGCGACATTCCGAGCAGAGCGATGCCGCGCCCTTACGTATCGGCGTGCCCGGCGAACCCGCGGGAAGATCTTGCTCCGCCGTCGTTTATCCCGCCAAAGCGCTTCCAAAAAACACTGTCGACGTGTGGCACAGCAGATGCAATGGGACCGTGACAGCGGATCAGCTACAAACATTCACAGGAGGTTCACACTCGATGCCAGCCGATCCAAGCGTGGTTAAGAACCTGATGAAGCAAAGCCTGCACGGAGTTTTCAGTGAACGCGACGCCGTGAAGCGCCGTTCCATGATCGCCAAGCTTTGGGATGCGAAGGGCATTTTCATCGACCCCGAGGGCCGTTATGTTGGACATGCAGCGATCCACGATGCTGCCCAGGAATTGCAGCGTAAGTTCCCCGGCTTTGCATTCTCAGAATTGGCGGATAGTGATGCGAACAGCGGGGTCGGACGCCTGCACTGGGGCTTCGGTCCGCCCGGCGAGCCGCCCCAGATCACTGGTATCGATGTGCTGGTCGCATCTGATGATGGCCGGATCACCGCCGTCTACACGTTTGTCGACGCCACGCGAAAACAATAGATAGGAATACATCATGCAAACGTTCACGAAGGTAGGTCTCGAAGCGCTTCTTACTCCTGATAACTGCGTCCTTCTGTTGATTGACCACCAGCCGTTCCAACTGGCGGACGTCAACAGCCATGAACCAACCATGGTCATCAATAATGTCACGGCCCTGGCGAAGACGGCGAAAGCATTCAACATTCCGGCCATCTTGACGACCGTGAACGAGGAGCTTGGCGGCGTAATTTTCAAGACCGTTCAGGACGTCTTCCCAAATCAAAAACCCATTAATCGCACCTTCATCAATGCGTGGGAGGACAAAAGAGTTGTCGACGCGGTGAAGAAAACGGGTCGTAAGAAACTTGTCATCGCCGCACTCTGGTCGGAGATGTGTCTGGCGATGCCCGCTATCCATTCGATGGGTGATGGCTATGACGTGTACGTGGTCACCGATGCGTCGGGTGGCGCCTCTCCGGAAGCGCATGACATGGCTATCCGCCGCCTGGTCGCTGCGGGAGCTCAACCGATTACGTGGCTTGGCATGGCCGGAGAACTCCAGCGTGATTGGGCGCGCACAGAGAGGCTCGGAGAGATCGCTCAGATTCTACTCGACCACGCGGGCGCTGCCGGTTCCGTACTCGCCTGGGAGACACAGCTTCTGGGTGCAAGCGAGTTAAGCGAGGTTAAGGGCAGGTAGATGGAGGCTTAAGAATTATGCAATCCACACAAATGGACATGAAGGAATACAGCTATTTCGCCGGTAACCAATGGCGAAACGCCGCGGATAATCAGTTCTTCGAGGTCCACGAGCCCTATAGCGGAAAACTGTTTGCCCGCGTAGCAGCCGGGTCTCGCGCGGATGCGCGCACCGCCGTGGATGCCGCCGCGAAGGCCTTCCCGGGATGGGCGGAAACCACGCCGGCGGAAAAAGCCCGCCTGTTCCTGAAGGCTTCCGAGATCGTCAAGCGCCGCCGAAATGAGATCGCTGAAGTGCTGGCGCGTGAAACCGGATCGACCATTTCATTCGCGACGTTTCAGCAGGACCTGGTTGCAGCGACGCTCCAGCAAGTCGCCGGCTGGGTGTATCTGCCCAAAGGCGAGGTTCTCGAAACCAATGCGCCCGGGTCCCACTCGATCGGCGTGCGGCGTCCACTGGGCGTGGTCGCCAGTTTCACTCCCTGGAACGGCGCCAACGTCCTCTCCTGGCGAGCCGTCATATCGCCGGTGGCCGCCGGAAACACCGTCGTGGTCAAGCCATCTGAGTTCGCTCCAGTCTCGGCGGGAATAATGCTCGCAGAAGTTGCCGAGGAAGCCGGATTCCCTGCCGGTGTAATTAATGTTGTGACTCATGCCCCAGGAGCCGCGGGCGCCATTGCGGACGAGTTCTTCGATCGTCCCGAAGTCCGCGTCATCAATCTGATCGGCGGAGTCAAGACCGCACGCATGCTGGCGGAACGCGCCGGACGTCTTTTGAAGCGGACCGTGATGGAGCTGGGCGGTTTCAATCCGATGATCATCCTCGACGACGTCGACATGGACTACGCGGTCCGCACCGCGACCTTCGGGTCCTTCTTTCATCAAGGCCAGATCTGTCTCAATACCCGCCGAATCATCGTTCAGCGCAAGATCTACGAAGAATTCCTTGGCAAGTTTGTGGCTCGGACCAACAGCCTGCCCGCAGGCGATCCGCTGGACCCGAAAACCATCATCGGTCCCATCATTACGCGTGACGCCGTAAAGATGATTGATGACCGCGTAAAGGACGCGCTCGCGCAGGGGAGCCAAAGCCCACACTGGCGCGAAGCACGATGGACAGATTTATTACCCCACGATTCTGACGGACGTTCCTCTGGATGCCGCCATCGCCAACGAGGAAACCTTCGGGCCGGTGGTCGTGGTCGAAGCCGTAGACACGCCGGATCAGGCGATTGCCGCCGCGAATCGCACGATGTACGGCCTCACGTCTTCGATTCTCGCCGGGAATACCTACAGAGCATTCGAGATGGCGCCGAAGGTCCTCGCCGGCATCGTGAATGTGAACTCACCCACCGTCAACGATGAGATTCACGCGCCCATGGGCGGCGTTCGCGACAGCGGCTGGGGCCGCACGGGACCCCGCAGCCTGGATGACTTCAGCGACCTGATTTGGATCAACTCGCACAGCGGCCAGCGCCAGTATCCATTCTGAGTTTAAGGAGGATCCATTTATGAAGGCAACTTCCTCTGAACTGCTTATGCGCAACTTCAATGAGATTTTTATAGAGCTCGATCCACTCAAGCGTGCGGCTTTGCTCGCGGAATCTTACACCGAAGATTGCCTCTGGATTCACCCCGGCGGCCGCATTGTGGGCCGCGAGGGTATCAATGAAGCGGCTACCGAGATTCGCAAACACGTCCCGGAATACCGCTACACGGTAACTGGAGAGATCCAGACCATGCACAATGTAGCCACTTGCCGGTGGGGCAGCGGGATGCCAGGTCAACCGTTCCGCTACACCGGAACAGACTTCCTCGAAGAGCGTGATGGTCGCGTGTCAAGGCTGTACACGTTCCTTGACCAGAAGCCATTTTAGCCCTGAGCCATCGGGAGACCCAACCCGATCGGAACCCAACAATGACCGACACATCGAATAAAGAAATCCAGAGTCACTATGACTACATCGTGGTGGGAGCAGGCGCGGCCGGTTCGGTTCTTGCCGCGGAATTGTCCGCCTCCGGCGCGCAAGTCCTCGTCATCGAGTCGGGAGGACCCGACGACGCGCCCACCATCGCGAACCCGAGCATCTGGTTTTACAATGTCGGCGGTCCGCTCGACTACCACCTGCCCGTCAGCCCGTCGCCACGATTGAACAATCGCGCGTTCAACATGGCCCTCGGCCATGTACTTGGCGGCGGCAGCAGCATCAATGCCATGGTGTGGACACGCGGCATGCAACGGGACTACGACGGGTGGGCGGAGAACGGAGCCAAGGGTTGGGCCTTCGCCGACGTGCTTCCGGTCTTCAAGAGTCAGGAGGACTGGGAAGGCGGCGCCAATGCCTGGCGCGGAGCCGGCGGCCCCATCCACATCCGCCGTCCAAAAAATCCGCACCCCACCGCGCCGGCCTTCCTCGACGCTGCCCGCGAGATGGGCATGCCCATTCTGGATGATGTGAACGGACCGATGCTCCCCGGCGCCGGCTATATCAACATGAATATCGCCGCGGATGGAACTCGCGTGAGCGCCGCTCGCGCCTTCCTGCACCCGGCGCTGTCCAGGCCGAACCTCACTCTGCTGCTCAACACCAATGTGGTGAAGCTGAACTTCAAAGGACTCGATGCGTGGGCGTCAAGATAATGACCAGACGGCTCGGTAACGGATATCGCTGCCGGCAAGGAAGTGATCCTTGCTGCCGGGTCCATCCATAGCCCGAAGCTTCTGATGCTCTCAGGCGTCGGGGAAGCGAAGGCGCTTCGAAACCTTGGAATCGATGTCGTCGAGAACCTGCCCGGCGTGGGCGAGAATCTGCAGGACCATGTGCTCCTGTCCGGCGTCGTGTTCAAGTACAAAGGCAAGATGCCGGACCGGCCGGCCGACAGCAATGCCGTCGAGGCGGAGGCTTTCTTGTCGAGCGATCCCTCCGGTGAAACCGACATTAGCCTGGTGCTTCATCAACTGCCCGTGGTTACGCCTGAAGTAGCCTCGCGCTTTGGAACTCCTCCACCGGACTCATTCACAATCGCGCCAGCTCTTGTGCAGCCCACCAGCCGAGGTTCCGTCCGCCTGGCCAGTGACAACTTTCAGGATGCCGCCGTGATCGAAGGCAACTATCTCGGCACGGATCACGATTTTGCGGCCATCGTGCGCGCCATCGAAGCCGCGCGTGACCTCGGCAGCCAACATGCCTTCGACAATTTGCGCGACAGCGAACTCATTCCAGGGCCCAACGCCGGCGCCGAGGATATCCATGAGCTTGCCAGACTTGCTTCGGCGAGTTTTGGGCATGCAGTTGGTACCTGCAAAATTGGCGTCGACAAGCTCGCCGTCGTCGACCCGGACCTTCGTGTGCGCGGTATTTTGGGGTTACGCGTGGCGGACGCCTCCGTGATGCCACACATTATTACGGGCCCGGGGACGAACGCGTCGGCCCACATGATCGCGGGCCGCGCCGCCCAGCTGATCCTCCGCGAAAAATGACCATCGACACCCATCACCACCTGTTGCCCGATTTTTTCTGGCAAGCGACGGAGAACGCAAATGCTCCCATCGGTGGACTCGCGCCGCTTCGCTGGTCCAAGGAAGCCAGCATCTCGTTCATGGATGACGCCGGCATCGACGTCGCTGTGGTCTCGCTGAGTACGCCCGGCGTACACACTGGAGATAGCGTCAAAGCGCGGGCTTTAGCGCGCCGCTCGAACGAATTCTCGGCCGAGCTGATTCGTTCACGGCCGGACCGGTTTGGAGGTTTCGCCTGCCTCCCCTTGCCGGATGTCGATGCCTCACTGGAGGAGCTCGCCTACGCACTCGACGTCCTCGGGCTCGATGGCTTGGTTCTCTTCACGAATTCCATCGGCGTATATCTCGGCGACCCTGTCCTGGAGCCGGTTTTCGAAGAACTGGAGCGCCGCAAAGCCGTCGTCTATGTGCATCCCAATCCTTCACCGGACGCGGTCGCGCATTCGTTGGGACTCCCCGGCAATCTGCTCGACTTCCCAACCGACACCAATCGCGCTGTCGCTCAGATGCACTACACGAACAGATTCGCGCGCACGCCCAACGTGAAATACATCTTCTCCCATGCCGGAGGCTCGATTCCCTATCTCGCGGCACGCTTCGCGATCATCGACGAAATGGGCTTCATCCCCGGCGGCGACAGCGAGGCTCCGCTGCCGATATGTTCCGCCGGATTTATTGGGACACGGCGCTTGCCGCCAGCGATCCTGTGCTCCGCATGCTACGCGATGTGGCGGGAATCCATCAAGTCCTGTATGGAACGGATTTTCCGTATCTGCGCCGCGATCTGGCTATAAGTTCCAAATAACGCATCTTGGGAAGCTCCGAGTTGGACGATTTGGAAAGCGCGATATTCTCGGAGGCAATGCGTCGCGACTTTTTCCGTCTCTTCGCGAAGGCTCATTTGAAAGGACCGCATGCAACCTGACATACACCCCCTAGCCAGGACGGTCGCCGCCGCCGCGTTGCGATCGGTTGTCGCACCCATGAAAGGAAAATTCGAAGGCACCGCCGGGCCGCGGTCTGTTCGACGACATCATGGAACGGGTCGCTGCCCCAGTGGATGTGACTTTTGAAGCCGCGACCGTAGGAGGAATACCCGGCTGGTGGGCCAAGCCGGCGCACGCTAAGGCGGGGGCCGCGATATCCACGTCCACGGCGGCTGGTTCATCTGGGGAACCGCCCAGGCATACCGGAATTTCGCGGGTCAGATCGCTTTGAGCGCCGGCGCCGACGCTTTCATACCGGATTACCGGCTCGCACCCGAGCATCCCTTTCCTGCCGCCGTTCAGGACCTCCAAGCCTGCTATCGCGGACTGGCTGGCCAGGGAATCACGAAGATCGCCCTTACCGGCGACTCGGCTGGAGGCAATCTGGCCCTGGTGCTTCTCTTTCCAACCGCATCCGTCGCCCCAGCGGGCGCAGTCGTATTCTCTCCCATCACCGACCTGGCGCTTACCGGCGAAAGCTTCGACACGCGAGCCGAAGCAGATCTGTACTTCACCAAGTCCCAGGCGGCCGCGCTGGTCCGATCCTATTTGGGTGCAGCCGATCCGAAGAATCCGCTGGCCTCGCCTCTTTACGCGGATCTGACCGGTTCCCTCCCATCCGCATTCACGTTGGAGACGACGAAGTGCTGCTCGACGACTCGCGCCGCTATGCCGAGCGCGCTTTCGCTGCGGGCGTCGACGTCAAGCTGGACATTTGGATGGGAATGCCGCACGGCTTCGTCACCAATGCCGGCGGATTCAACGCCGCTACGGAGGCGCTCCAGGCCAGCGGCGCATTCCTATCCGGGCGGCTGGGGAGCCCGGCCCGATGAAAACGCGGCCTGCGCTTGATATGGCCTTTCGCACGGCCCTGCTTTTCGCGGGCAACACGACGACTGCCGAACAGGCGGTGATGGACGGAATCGACGCTTGTGAAGACCTATCGCATCGCGGCCTCCTGATGGAAGCCGTCAGGTCTACCATTCGCCGGCGAACGAAATCGGCGGATGCTCCGGATGCCCTCAAGCTGCTTCCAACTGAACTGAGCCGCCTCTTCCTGCTGCGCCCGCTTTCGCGGGACTGCTTTGTCCTTCGAATTCTGGTGGGTCTCTCTCCTGAAGCGGGCGCGGAACTTCTCAACGTTTCCATCACCGAATTTGAGGAAGCGGTTTGCGCCGCCTTGAACCAGCTTCCGCTCCTCTCATCGTCGACCGCTTAGGCGCCTCATTGCGCCGGCGGAGATAGCTTGGTCACGAACAACGCGTTGCTATTCCCGATCCAAAGGTTAGCGCCATCAAACGCTATACCCTCGGGATTCACCGGTCCTGCCGCTGCAAAGGAGCCAAGCGTAGCGCCCGTCGCTGCCTGAAGCTCTGTGATCACTCCGTTCCCGCGATTCGTGACCCAGATGTTCGTGCCGTCAAATGCAAGGCCGGAGGGCTTTGGACCCACTGCATATGTTCCGGCAGCGGCTCCCGTGGAGGCCGCCATCTTGGTCACGGTGCCATCCGTTTGGTTCGCCACCCAAAGGTTGACGCCGTCGAAGGCAAGGGCGGCTGGGGCTTGACCTACAGGATATGTTCCAACGGTTGCCCCAGTAGATGCCAGCAACTTTGTTACGGTGTTGCCGTTCGAATTGGCCACCCAAATATTCGTGCCATCGAAGGCAAGGGCGGTTGGACCATTCCCGGCCATATACGTTGCGAGCACGGCGCCCGTGGACGCCAGCAGTTTGACCACACTGTTGGAGGCGTTCAGGGATACCCAGATGTTCGTGCCGTCGAACGCAAGGCCGAAGGGGGCCGATCCCAGGGTATAAGTGCCGATGGTTGCGCCTGTCGAAGCCAGCAGCTTCTTCACAGTGCCGCCCTGAGAGCTCGGCACCCATATGTTGGCGCCATCGAAGACCACCGAGTATGGGCCCGATCCCACGTTATAGACGCCCACCGTGGCGCCCGTGGAAGTCGCCACCTTCGTGATGACGCTTGCACCCGTGATCCAGACATTGTCTCCATCAAACGCCACTGCCTGTCCCGGATTTTGGGTCGAATAGGTCGTGGTGGTTGCATATCCCCAGCGCAACAATGCGACCGCCGGAAGATTGAAGGAGCTACCGGTTCCGCCTCCATTCGCTCCTGGCGTTCCCGCAGGACCTGCCGGGCCTGCTGGTCCTGTAATTCCCGCCGCGCCGTTGAGTCCCGGCACTCCGGCCGGGCCTTGAGGTCCCACGGTGCCCGTGGCCGTCAGCATAACTGTTAACGCCGCCGGATGGCTGGTGGTCAAACTCTCCTTGCTATCGAACGCGACATTGATCCCGCCCGCCGCCGGAGTGATGATGAATCCGTCGTTGGGCGCGGCTCCGCTCAGCCAATCCTTTACCGCTTGAGTCACGTCGACATAAATGTATTCGTTCGAAGTTCCGACGTTGATGTTCGTAGCGGCGGCTGCGCCCGGCGACGGCGTCCCGCTGGTGCCGCTTAACGTGGCTTCGGCCCAAATGCCGGAAGCCTCGGCTATGTTCACCGCGCCTGCGGCTCCCAGTTTGCTTACGAACAACGTCAATGTCGCTTTGGCAACATTGACCACAGTCGTGTTAGCGGGAAGCGCGGTGAGGTCGAACTGGACCAACGCCTCAGCCGCGGTCGACCCTCCGACATTGATCGTAGTCGCGGCGCCATAATTGGTCCCACTGAAGGGGACGAAGTAGGCATCCTGCGTCAGAGGAAGGGTCTGCGCAAAAGTATATCCGGTCAACGTCGCGAGTCCGCAGACAAGCAAGCGAATTAGTCTTAGATTCATGAAGGTCCTCCGAGTTCTCTTTGTAGTTATTGAATAGAAGCCGGACGCCGGCGCCATAGGGCGAGCGCCGCCAGCAAAACGCAGGAGACTGTGGCTAGTTGAAAGGATGCTGGCTCGGGAACGGCGGCGCTCAATGCCTACCTGGCTGGCCGAATCGACGTTGACAACGTCAACCGCCCAGGATCCGTTTTGCTGGTCTCCGAAGAGGTCGCAAAACCCTGCCGGGCAGGTAAAATTGCCTTGTCCTTGCTCCACGAAGCCGTCGCTCAGATTGCCGGCCGGACCGTTGCCGGATTGGGTCAGGACCAGTGTGTACGCGCCTGCCGCAAGAGTCTCGCTGAGCCAGGCGTCCAGGCAGCCTCCATTTCCGGTGTTGACCAGGCCGCATCCCCCATCGTCGTTCGTATCGATCTGCGATCCATCGGCGGCAAAGAGCGTAAAGAAGGTGTCGAAGCCTCCCGCGGGAATCACCGTTCCGCCTGAATTGACGCCGCCGCCGTAGGCGAGGCTGACCATCGTAATCGTAGCGGTCGAGTTGAGTGTGAGGTCGAAGAGCTGAACCTGGTCGTCCGTCGAAAAATTTCCCTGAAACGAGCTAGTGGAGGCTTGGGCGCTGGTCATTGCCAAGGCCAGGAAGCAGGCGGCGACCGGGATGCTTGAGGGTTTCCGCATTAGGTGTTCCCTAATCCGCGGCGTCCACTTGCCGAACGCAGTTGACGGGCAGCGGCGAGAATGCCGAGGCCCGCAAGAATGGTGGCGGCGGACGCCGGCTAGGTACGCCCGATGGGCTGGTTCCTTCGACCAGGCTAAGATCACCGAACGCGAAACTGTTGCCCGGGCTGGCGCTGATGGTTACCGACGTAATGTCGGACGACGCATCCAGAACTCCCAGGAACATTAATCCGGCGCTCAAGTTGGTGCTGGTATAGGAACCCAGCAGCGTCGTTCCGTTATATTCCGAGATCGTCCCGTCGTAGCCGCCGCCGAGCGCATCGTCAATACTCAGTCCGAATCCCTGGATCGGCGCGCTGAAGGCGAAGGTCACAGGCCCGGAGGGATCTTGGGTGTAGATCAGGCTGGTGCCCGCCGGGAAGTGTCCGAACCAGCCTCCCGGGGGGCTCTGTGTAAAGTTCACAAACGTGCTGCCTGGCTCGGAGATCGTGACCATCTCCCCGGCGATGGATAAAGCTGTAAAAGGGCTTGCACCGCTGCTGCCGAGGGCTGGCCCGAGGTTCCAGGCGACCAGATCGTTCGCCCCTAACGCTGGTAAGTTCGTGATGTTCCCCGCGAAGGCGGGATAAGTGAGCGCCGTGACCATCGCCCATGGCAGCAATCGTGCACTGGCGAACGCAATTTTCCTGAGAGAGTCCATATGGTTTTCCTTTTTGTCCTTCGAGAGGCAAAAAAACTTTATGCGAGCTTGAGGGCGCCGATCCTCCGATGAGATACGGATTGTGCAAGACCCCTCACACGTAACTGCGAATCCATGCGCCGTTTTTTGAAAGTTCGCAAAAATAGCTTTGTGAGGCCAATGCTAGACTCTAGTGGAACGTTTCATGGCCGCACCGTCGATCACGATGATGCTGAAGGAGTTCGCCGCGGGGGACAAGACCGCGCTGGACCGCTTGTTGCCGCATGTGTATGCGGAGCTCCGCAAGCTGGCGGGCAGGCAGCTCCAGCAGGAGCGCTCCGGGCATACGCTGCAACCCACAGCCCTTGTGCATGAAGCCTACATCAGGATGATTGGGAACGAACAACCCGACTATCAAAGCCGCGCGCACTTTCTTTGCGTGGCCGCGCGAGTCATCCGGCAGGTTTTAATCGATCATGCGCGGCATCACAATGCCGAAAAGCGTGGAGGCGGCCAATTGTCGTGTGCGCTCGAAGACTGGATGGATCCTCCCATCGAACGCCCCCCGGCTCTCATCGCCGTCGACGACACACTCCAGGCGATGGAGCGATCCGATCCGCTGAAGGCGAACCTTATCGAAATGCGTTTCTTCGGCGGATTAACCGCGGAAGAGTCAGCCGAGGTTCTCCAAATGCCGGTGGAGAAGGTTCGCGCGGAATTGCGCGTCGCGCAGGCGTGGCTGAAGCGAGACCTGGACCGAAGGGACGCCGGGACCAACTAATTTTCAAAAAACCCCGCTCTTTCCCGCAATGATAAGTAGGAGTCTCTGAAGAGATCCGATGCTACAGGAAAAATGGGATCATGCGCAGCGATTGTTCCTCGCGGCCGCCGATCTTTCACAGTCCGACCGGGCGCTGTTTCTGGACCAGTCCTGCGCTTCGGACGCCCACCTGCGCGCCGAGGTCGAATCGCTTATTGAGGCGGATCGCGGCAGTGCCGAACATATCGCCGGGGCGGTGGAAGATGGGGCCTGGAAACTGCTTGAAAGTCCGTTCCAGGATGGCCGCGTAGGTCCCTACCGGATCCTCCGGCTGCTCGGCCGCGGAGGCATGGGCGAGGTCTTCCTGGCCGCTCGCGATGACGCCCACTATCAAAAGCAGGTGGCCATTAAAGTTGTAAAACGCGGCATGGATACCAGCGACGTCCTGGAGCGGTTTCGCCATGAGCGCCAGATTCTGGCCCATCTGGATCACCCTTTCATCGCGCGGCTCCACGACGGCGGAGCCACCCTCGACGGCCGTCCTTATTTTGTGATGGAGTTCGTCGAAGGCCAGCCGGTGGACGCGTTTTGCAGAGACCACGCGCTGGATACGGATGCGCGCCTTCGGCTATTTCTCCAGATTTGCGAAGCCGTCGCTTATGCGCACCGGAATCTGGTGATTCACCGCGATCTGAAGCCCGCCAACATCTTGATAAGCTCCACCGGTGAGCCCAAGTTGCTGGACTTCGGATTGGCCCGGTTAGTCAACGCCGATACCAGCGAAACGGCGCCCGGATGCCGCGCCTTCACGCCGGACTACGCCAGCCCGGAACAGGTGTGTGGCCAGCCCGTTACTACCGCAACCGATGTCTACTCCCTGGGCGCGGTACTATTTGAGTTGCTTACCGGCAAGCGGGCACAAGAGCCTGGCGCCCTAACCCCGCTGGAGGTGGATCGCGCCATCTGCCAGACCGATGTCCGCCGGCCCAGCCTGGTGGCGCCGCATCTAGACCCAGACCTTGACAATATCGTCCTCATGGCCATGCGCAAAGAGCCGGAGCGCCGTTACCAGTCTGCCGGTGAGTTTGCAGCGGATATAGAACACTATCTTCGTCGCGAGCCGGTGTTGGCCCGCCCGAGTTCTTTCCGCTATTCCTCCACCATGTTTGTGCGGCGCAACCGGTGGCAGGTGGCCGCGGTGATGGTGGTTGCCGTAAGCCTGCTTGCCGCCACTGTGATCTCCGCTGTGGAATACCGGCGAGCGGAAGCCGAGCGGGTCAGCGCCGTCAGGGATCGTGCTTTGGCGGAAGCGGAATCGAGCCGGGCGCGGGACGCTCGCCAGGCCGAAGCCGGCGCACGCCTGCTGGCCGACCGGCAGCGCGACGAGGCGCAGGTACAGCGCGCGCACGCGGAGCAGCGCCTGACCGATCTCACTACTCTCGCGAACCGTACGCTATTTGACGTCGACACCGCGGTTCGATCTCTTCCCGGCGCCCTGGCAGCGCGGCAGCTGATCGTAAAGACCACCTTGGACTATCTGGAACGACTCGAAAAAGATGGGTCCGGAGATCAGCGAATCCGGCTGGTGCTGAGCGCCGCCTATTATAAGATCGGCCTCATCCAAGGAAGCACCTACGCGCCGAGCCTGCATGATTTCGTGGGCGCCCGCGTGAGTTTCCGCAAGGCTGAGGTCCTGCTGGCTCCCCTCTACGCGGCCGCCCCGAATGACCCGGATCTCATGCTGCGCTGGATTCAGATCGAAGACGGCCTGGCCGATACCCTGTTCCGCCTGGACGAAGGCAAATCCTCTGCGGAAATCTATCGCGCGCTGTTGCCCACGGCCCATCGGCTGGGAGATCTGCGCCCCACCGACGTCACCGCGGCAAAGCAAGAGGCGCTGCAACACTTATGGCTAGCCCAAACGTTCCGCCTCGACCATACCGCTCTGGCTCTCGAACACGCTCACCAGGAAACTGCCATGATGCGCGCCCTGCTGCTCCGCTTTCCCCAGGATAGGATCATCCGGGAAGAGTTGGCCGTGGGCTTAGCCGAGGCTGGCTCCATCTACATAGGAATGGACGACCTCGAACAAAGCGCCGAATTGTACCGGCAATCCATCGAAATGCGCGAGGAGTTGTTGCGAATGGACCCGCACTACGCCGGTCTGCAACGAAATCTGATTGTGGCCAATGGGAACTACGCGGTTGTCCTGGGGTCGCCCTGGTCCACCAATCTGGGCCGTTTCGCCGATGCTAGGGCAGCGGCTGCCCGTGCGGTAACTTTGGCTCGCGCCATGGTGGCCTCCGATCCGCAGGACGCCAATGCGCGATACGACCTCGCCATGAGTTTAAGTAGATGGGGTTCCATCGCGTCGCAGCCGGACGCCGCGGCCGCATCTTTAGCCAGTCTTCAAGAAGCGATCGGACTGATGGAGAAGTCGGGCCCGAAATCCAATGCCGTCTCGGACCAACTCGCCGTCGCGCACGAATTCGCCGGTCATCGCCTGGAAAGTCTGGGCCGAACGGAGGAGGCAGCCGCCCAGTATCTGGCATCGCTGGCCGAGACCACCGCTAAGTTTGAAAGCTCCTCGATGGCGTCCCGCGCAAAACTGCAAGCGATGAATGACCAGGAAGCGCTTGCAATGCTCTATGCATCGAAAGACGACCGGACGCAAGCGTTCGAGTACGCTCGCCGCGCGCTGGCGGATGCGGAACAGTTCGCCGCCGCGGACCCTACAGAGCATCGGCAGGCCCATCTGGCGCGGGCGTTGTACGTGTTTGGCTCAGTTCATTCGAAGTTCGACGAATGGACGGACGCGCGGCAGGCGCTTCACCGCGCCATGGAACTGTGGAGTCCCATCCGCGACCGGGCGATTCTCGGGCTGCACCAGAAGGCCATAGACCAAGCGAGTGTGCTGCTCAAACAGGCTGAAGCGCTCGGTCAGTAGTGATCCTCGAATCGAATTGCCGTCAATGCTTCTTGGCTGGTCCCGGCGTCCCATCGGACCAGGTGCCGGCCAAAACCATGAAGACGGTCACCCTTTCTTCCGGATCATCCGCCGCGATCACCGGCGAGCCAGGCAGATTAGCTCCCCAGCTTTTCACGGCGTCACCCGAAACGAAAAACATGACATGGGGATGCCAGCTCATGCCGTCGTCGCTCAGGTACTGCTGCTTCGCCATCATGTAGCACATCGCTCCCGGAGCGAGCGCGGGTAGTTCTCCCTTGTCCAATGCGGACGTAGTGGCCGCGAGGACCTGCGCTTTCGATTTTCCCGCCAGCACAAGTTTGGTTTTCTTCAGAAAGATGGGCAGAAACGTCTTTGAGGCTTCCGGATTGAAGCAATTCGGGGCGCGGACCTTAGGGTTCCAGAATTCCGCGTCGTCGGTCGACTTCGCCCAGGATCGCTGGACGATGCATACGAAGCCATTCGACCCCTTCACGGCAGTTGCGTAGCCATCCCGCCGCAGCACCATCACTTCGGCTGCATCGGAAATCGATGCCGGAGCGGCACTCCGGGCCAGCGCGATCTCAGCCTTCTCCTCCGGAATCAAATACTGGTCGAGAGGAGCCATGTTCGGATAGGAAGCCTTCGCAGCTTGCGCCAATGCACAGGCCGGCAAAAGGAAAAGACTCGGAATAACGCATGCTAACGCTGTGATCCTCATGTTGTTCCTCCCTATTTGCACTACTGATGATGGTATCCGATTCGTCCTGCAGGTGAACGCCGATTGGAAACCAAGAAGCTAAGTCCGTCTTATCTCCGTTAATCGGCGTCCATCCGCGGCTAAATTGCATTTTTCAGCAGTCTGGGGTCGACGGTCGACGCCGCCGAAACGCCAGGCCCACACCGATCAGCCCCGCCCCGATCAGCAAGGTCGTCGATGGCTCCGGCGTCGACGCTGCCGCCTCGGCTTCCACCGCGTAACTCAACGAGTAGGACTGAGCCGAGCTCAGCGAGAAGCTCAAATCAAACGGCGTCGTCAGCGTAGCCGTATTGCCGGAGAATGAAAAGTCGGACAACAGCATGCTCATGATCGCCGCGTCATTCCAGCCCAGTGCCGGATTTGAATGAAACTGAATCATCAGGTTTCCGGGCGACGCCGCTCCAGGCAGATCCACGATCTCCAAATCGTAAAGATGGCCCAGACCCGGCAGCGATGAATCCATGCTCAGCTCATAACCCGCCCCCAGCGCGCCAGGGCTGGCGCTGAGTGTGAGGTTCATGAGAGTTTCGTCAAATAAACTCGTCCCGGGCCCGAAATCCCACGGATCCACTGCCCGGCCTAAGGCAACAATGTTGTTAATGTCCACTGCCTTCGCCGTCAGCGTGACGTTGGTGCCAGTGGCATCGGTGCTCATACTGGCGAAACCCTCCGCCGAGCCGATCGGAGCAACCGTGCCGACCGAGCTCGAATCCAGCGAATAGAAGGATCCCGCACCCTTCTTCAGCGGCGCAGGGGCGGTCACACTCCCTCCTGTATCGGGCAACGGAGCCAGCAGGCCGAAAGGCGGCCCTGCGACAGGCCCCGCGAAACCTACCGGCGTTACTGTCTGATTACTCACAAAGTTGTAGGCTTCCGAATCCGCATAGAGCTGTCCCTCTCCGCTATTGGCAACGGTCGAACTGCGGACCCGTGCGGTGCCGTTGGCGGCGGCCGCTTGCTCCGGGGTACTGGACGTAAAGGTGCTGGCGAGCCCGGCCGATGCCAATAAAAGGCTGGCAGCCGCGCTGTAAGTAAAGGTACCTGTTCGAGTCATCGTTTCTCCTCCGAAGCCCCCTATCGTTATGGATGGCCTCACTTGGTGATGCGGCGATCTCGAAAAAACGGGATCAATTTCTGTCTTATCGGCGCGGATGTGCCGCTAAAATTGTTTTTGGAAGTTTAGTGGTGCGCCCGGCATGACTCGAACATGCGACCTTCTGGTTCGTAGCCACGAATCGACGTCCTTTCATATTATTCATCATGGTGCATTGTTGTGAGTTTTCAAACGCTTCCGCACCGTTGGCGGCGTTGGCATTGGCAATGTTGAGCAACGCTTCTATGTGAAGGGTGGGTACAAAAATGGGCACAGTTTTTTGTAATGCCTCCTCCGCTGCCGGACTCTCAAACGGGATGCTGGCTTCCGTCTTCCCAGGTGTGTTTTCGCTCTGGGGATGGAGAAGGGCCGCCCGCGCAACCCCGGGTGTAGTCATCGTACGATAGAGAGACTCAGGATGGTCGACTCTGGAACGGCTTCGACAATCGATCTACTTGCGACGCGCCTTGGTGTGACCTGGCCGGCGATTCGTAAAGCTCGCGAAGACTCGATAGAGCGCCGCGACAATCTTGAGGCTCTCTTTCGTCAGCGAGAGTCTCCGGACACGAGTTTGGTCGTTTTTGGATCGGTGGCACGAGCATAAAGAGCAGGAACGGGAAATTGAGCGCAAGCTAGCCGGCGCGAATTTTATCGAGCCGGGAAGAAGTGGCGTCTTCGGAAAAATGGTCGGCAGCCACGATCTGGTTCATAATATCGGCGGCGAGGACGATCTCAACTCGAACACAACCCGCCGAGTGCTCCTGCTGCTCGAATCTCTACCAGTCGGCAATCGGCGAGTGCCAGTTGGGATTCGTTAGATTCGGAGAGTAAGTGCGTCGTTTGGCGCGTTGGCGAGGTCCTCCCTGGTTCCGAGATTGCGCTCGATCGTCTGCATCGATGCACGCCAGAGCAGCATCTTTGTCCGCTCCACTTCGCCGCCGATGGCGCCGCACAGATGTCGGGTAGGGCCGGAGTGGCAACTGGTATTGAGCATTGCGTGGCGGACCCCTCCGTTGTAAACTGAGGCTCGCTTTTCATTTTCGGCCGATCTCGCTGAGAAACGGACGTTCGACTCTGCGGGCAGCCAAATAACAACAAGCCGATTGTAAGGAGGTTCACGATGAAGAGTACTATCGCATTCGTCAGCTTGACGCTTTTTGTGGCCGCCCCGGCGATTGTTCGGGCGCAAAGTGAAGCGGGGACCTGGAAGCTGAATACGGCCAAATCGAAATATTCCGGCGTGGCGACTCCCAAGAGTAGAACGCAGACCTTGGAGTCGCAGGATGGTGGGGTCAAGAGTCACGTCGAAGGCGTCGCCGGAGATGGAAGCCCTATCAATTACAGCCACTCTGCGAAGTATGACGGGAAGGACAATCCAATCGCGGGCAGCGGCGCGCCGGGTGCAGCAGATTCCGTGGCCCTGAAGCGCATCGACGCGAACACGACCGAAGCAACCTACAAGAAGAGTGGGAAAGTCGTAACGACGGCTCGCGTTTCAGTTTCAAAAGACGGCAAGGTTATGACCGCCACCGCGAAGGGGATCGGTCCAGATGGCAAACCGACCAATGTCCACGCGGTTTACGAAAAGCAGTAACTGGTCCCTAAGCCGGATCGCGTCGTTTGGGGCATGGATCAGATCTTGTTTCGTTCCCACGTAACGCTTTGTCGTTTGCACTGAAGCGTGCCCAAGGAGCATTTGAATCTGCTCCAGCTCGCCGCCGGTGGCTCGGCACAGCTTCGCGCAAGTGCGGCGTAGGTCGTGAGGCGATTCCGGGCACGCCAGCTTAGGCTGGGTATTGCCGGAGCATCTGCCAAACGACGCTCTCGCCCTAGCGTTCGCACGTAACGGCGGCCTACGCGGTTCACAAGAGCCGAGCGGGTCGTGCCGAAAAAAATTTGTATAATCAGCGCATGAATCGGCGCAGCGCACTGGCGCTTTTATCCGCGACTGTAGCGCAAGGATTTGCGAAGAATGATCGCGTAGTTATAGCGGGAGCCGGTATTATTGGAGCTTCGATCGCGTATCACCTGGTCAAACGTGGTGCGAACGTCACGGTACTCGAGAAACAACGGCCGGGTGCCGGAGCAACAGAAAAGTCTTTCGCCTGGATCAACTCGTTTTCTAAACAGCCGCGGTCTTACTACGATCTCAACCTTTACGGCGTCGCCGGCTGGCGACGGTTGTCGCTTGAGTTCGCGGAATTAGAGATACAGTGGGGCGGCAGCGTCCAGTGGGCCACGGGGGACGAAGCGGAGCGGATGCGCCAGACTGTCGCACGCCTGGAGCAATGGGGTTACGCGGCCCATATGGTCGAAAAACGGGACGTCTCGAAGCTCTTGCCAGCCGTCGTGTCCGGCCCGGTCGGCGCGGCATGCTTCGCCGAACAAGAAGGCACCGTCGATCCGATTCAGGCGCTGAGAACGCTCCTCAATAGTGCGCAGAAGCTGGGAGCGAAGGTTGAATATCCTTGCGCAGTGACGGGAATTTCCGTTGCTGGCGGGCGGGTGAGCGGGGTGCAAACCACCCGTGGAACAGTTGAAACAGATTTTCTGGTACTCGCGGCGGGGGTCGATACCCCGGCTCTGGCCCGCATGCTGCAAATCAATGTGCCGCTGAAAGAATCGCCCGGGGTGCTGGCGCACACAGCGCCCACGGCCAGAATATTGGATCGCCTCGCGTTCGGCCCAGGCGCTAATATCAAACAAAATCCGGACGGGCGGATCGTGACGGGAAGCGATTTCGGGCCAGCCGCGACCATCGACGCGAGCCAGGAGTTTGGTGAGAAACTGCTGGAGCGCGCGCGACGTTTTGTACCGCGGCTTAAGGATACTCGTCTCGAAAAGGTGACTCTGGGGTATCGTGTATTGCCGAAAGACGATCATCCGATTGTCGGATTCGTCGATGGCTGGCCGAATCTGTACTTAGCGGCAATGCACAGCGGCATCACGCTTTCGCCGCTCATCGGACAGGTAGCAGCCGAGGAGATTCTCGATGGGATCAGCGTTGATTTATTCAGAGACTACCGCCTATCTCGCTTCGCCTGATCTTGAAACCGATGGTATTTAGATCGCGATCCGAAGTCTGATCGCATCGTTCGGCGCGTGGGCCAGATCCTGCCTGGTTCCGAGGTAACGCTCCGTTGTCTGAACCCAGGCGTGCCCCAGAAGCATTTGAATCTGTTCAAGCTCGCCACCGGCGGCGCGGCACAGTTTTCGCGCAGGTGCGACGCAAGTCATGCGGCGCGATACCGGGAACGCTAACGTCGGCCGCGTATGGGCGGAGCATCTGCCATACGACCTTCTCTCCTAGGCGATCTCCCGTAACGGTGCCGGCGCGGTTCACAGGACGGAACACGTAGCCAGCAACGATGCCAACTGGCGACGTCCACGCGTCGATTGCCACTTTCACCCATGCCGGTATCGGTGCCGTCCGGACCCGTCCGTGCTTTCCAGCCAGATCCACGATGCACCAGCGGCCAATCGCGCTGTTGGACATGCGCGAACGTCAGGGCTGCTACTTCCGACTGCCCAAGTCCGCAGCCGAGCAGGACGGCCAGAATCGCGCGATCGCGCAGGCCGCGAATGGTCGAGATGTCGGGTGCGCTCAGGAGCGCCTGTTGCCTGCCGCAGCGACAGCCAGTTCCCGACTCGGATGTCGGTCGATTTTACGCTTTTCACCCGGCTGATGCCCTGGGCCAATTCCGGAGCGAGCAACCCGTTTAGCTGCCAGCTTCCGGATGGCCGAACATTCTAATAATGATGGACGACGACCCAAGCCGGCGCTCTTCCAGCGATACCCGCCACGCGCTCACCGTGGCTTTGGTGAAACCGTGCCGCGGCACCTGCTGGAACCAGGCCATAAACTCGTTCAGGGCCATGTTGTAGACGCGTTTCGTAATCGGCGACGAGACGCTATCCAATACCAGCGCCTTCAGTTTCTCCCACTGGGCGATCTTTTCAACCGCAATCAAATCATGCATTTCAGGTCCTTTTAATGGGCATTAACGGAATGTAAGCCACCAGCACATTAGCGTGAAGAGAGCCGGGACATCAAGGTCGAAAAAGGTGCCGATCTCGATTCCGCGCCCAGGCCCGATTCACGAATCGAACGTGTTCAAAAAACGATTGACACAGGAAATAAGTTGCCTCATACTCTATTTGAACATGTTCAGATTGGACTTTCCCTTATGACTTCACCAAACAAACCGGTCCACGTCACGGAAAAGGCGGAAGAGACACGATCCCGCATCCTGAACGTTGCCCTGGATCTATTCCGTCGCAAGGGCTTTGAGCAAGCGACGTTGCGAGAAATTGCGGCCGAAGCGGGCGTTTCACTCGGAAACGCGTACTACTATTTCGACTCCAAAGAGGCCCTGGTTATGGCGTTTTACTCGCGCGCAAGCGAGGAAATGGCCCCGCTCATTGAGAACGCGCTCACCGAAGCTAAGGGTTTCGAGAAGCGCGTTACCGCCATTCTGTCGATGAAGTTCGAATACTTCGGACCCAACCGCGCGTTTCTGGGAGCGCTGCTTCGTCATGGGGCCGACCCTCAGAACCCGCTGTCGCCATTCGGCGAGGAGACGCGCCACATTCGCGAGCGTGACATGGAATATTTCGCCAAAGCGCTGGAGGTCTCCCGCATCGATGTGCCGAAAGATCTCGCACGCCATCTGCCGAAATTGCTGTGGCTTTATCAGATGGGGCTGATTTTGTTTTGGATCTACGATCACTCCGACGGGCAGCAGCGCACCGCTCAGCTCAGGGAAAAAAGCCTGGGGTTGATGGCGACGGCCCTGAAACTGGCCGGGTTTCCACTGCTACGCCCCCTTCGCAAGAAGGTAATCGAGCTGGTGCGGATTGCGGAAGGAGAGGAAGCCGATGCATAATCTTCTACTCATTCGTGGTTCAATCGCCCTGGTATGGCTGTATCAGGGTCTTTGGTGCAAATTACTGATCCGTCAGTCTCGCCATCAGGCGATCATCCGCGCGGTTCCTTACCTGGCAGGTGCGCAAGCGCGCGCCGCCTTATTCACGTTAGGCGCTACAGAAGCCTTCATTGGAGCGTGGGTGGTTTCCGGATGGCGCGCGCCCGAGGCGGCGTTGGTCCAGACCGGACTGGTTCTGCTGATGAATGGCGGTGGAATCATTTGGGCGCGTCAGATCATTCCCGATCCCGTGGGGATGCTGGTTCAAAATTTTGTGTTCCTGATACTGGTGTGGGTGGCGGCGGGGTTGCGATGACTACGCCCTGGCACACCGGATCGTTTGACGCGCGGCCTCCGAGACTCCTTTTCGGTCGCATGTATGAAGATCCCGCGATCGAACTGAACTGCTTTCCGCCGGCGAGCCGCGTGTTCAGCATCGCTTCCGCCGGTTGCACCACTCTAACCCTGGCCGCGGCCGGGCACCGGGTTACGGCAGTGGATGTGAACCCGCGCCAACTCGAATATGCGCGGTCGCGCGCGGCCGGCGGCCCCGTGCGCGAGGGCGCTGCGGAGCGGATGCTCTCTCGATCGCGCGCTCTGCTTGGTCTGATCGGTTGGAGTCGCCGCAAGCTGAACGCATTTCTGCGCCTAGACGACCCGTCGAAGCAGATTGAGTACTGGGATCGAAGCCTGGATTCGTCGCTGTGGCGCGCAGGCGTGGATACAGCTTTGTCGCCGTGGCTCCTGCGGATGGTTTACGCCGGTCCGTTTGTCGATTTCGCAGGGCTCGGTTTCGGTGAGCGCATCCGTGGTCGGCTGCGGCGATGCTGGGCAAATCATCCAAACCGATCGAATCCGTATGCCTGGAACGTGCTTTTAGGGCCGCAATCCGAGCGCTTCTCGCCGGCGGTGCACCCCGTCGCCTTCGCGTGCGCGGACGCTGCGAGTTTCCTCGAAGCGTGCGAGCCGGCAAGTTTCGACGCCTTCTCGCTCTCTAACATTGAAGACGGAGCGCCGCCCGCCTACACCCGGCGCCTTCGCGCGGCGATGCGCCGAGCCGCGGCTCCGGGCGCGATTGCTGTTTTACGGAGTTTTGCCGAGCCGCCATTGACGACCGAGTCAAACTGGGCGGCTCGTGACCGGTCCTTTCTGTGGGGCAGCGTGAATGTGCTGCCGGTGGGAGCAAATTGACAGATGTTAGCGTTCCTGAAACGGCATCCTATTCCGATATCAGCGTTCTTCCGCCACTCCCTGGTGCTGACGTACGCTTTTCCGCGCGAAATCCTGACGCCCCTGCTCCCGCCCGGTCTGGTGCTGGACACACACCTCGATCACGGCTTCCTGGCGATCGCCCTCGTACAGACCGAAAGTCTTCGGCCCAGCTTTCTGCCGCACGCATTCGGCCGCAATTTTTTCCTGAGCGGCTACCGTATCTTCACCCGCCTGGACACTCCGGCCAATTCGCAACGAGGCTTGCGGATTTTGCGGAGCGACACGGATCGTCGTTGGATGGTGTGGGCGGGGAACCTCCTGACTCACTATCAATACCGGCTTTGCGACGCCGAACTGACGCAGCAGCCCAACGGCATCCGATGGTGCATTCGTACGCCGCGCGGGCAGGCGGACCTGGACGTGCTCGCGCGTATTCAGAGCAGGCCCGCTGCGCTCCCTGCCGGGTCTCCGTTTGCCAGCGCAAGGGACGCGCGCCGATTCGCAGGCCCGCTGCCGTTCACCTTTGATTACGAACCAGAGACTCACTCGATCGTTCGCATTCAAGGTGTGCGGCAAGATTGGAATCCGCAACCGGTCGAGGTTGATGTACGCAAGAACACCTTCCTGCAACAGCAGCCTTTCTGCCGCGCAACACCTGTTCTGGCGAATGCGTTTTACGTTCACGACGTGCCGTATCAGTGGGCGCGCGGTGTTCGCATTCCATTGGAGGTCCAATGAATGGCACTCTGGTGACACGGGGCCGCTTCCAGGGAGTGCTCCAGATTCTGCGTTTCAACTGGCGTTTTTATCTGGAGACCACCGGCGGCGCTGCATTCGCGTTTCTCGTCGCAGTTCAGTTGCCACAAGTTTGGCGCGTGCCTCTAATCGCGGGGGGTTCACTGGCGATATATTGGACGTGCTCGTCGCTGCTCGCCTCCTACTACATTTACGATCGGTATCCGATCTATCGGTTAAACTGGCTCGCGCGACAACTTCCGAGGGCTCCGCGCCATTGGGTGAACATTCACGCCGGGTTGGACGAAAGCAGTCATCTCCTGCCGGAATTATTTCCGTCGGCGGAGGGTCGGGTCCTGGACATTTACGATCCGCGGGAAATGCCCGAGCATTCCATCAAAGAAGCAAGACGAATGCATCCTTCGCCGGTCGAAACTACGCCGGCCCGATGGAACTCGCTGCCGCTTCGCAGTGGGACTATCGATGTCGCGTTGGTCATGTTCGCTGCTCATGAGCTACGCCGCGACCAGGCGCGTGTGCAATTGTTTGGTGAGTTGGCGCGGGCGCTCACCAAGGATGGCGAAGTGGCGCTCATCGAACATACCCGGAATTGGGCGAATTTCCTGGCCTTCGGCCCCGGCTTTTTTCACTTCTTCTCGAAGAGCGTATGGCGGCGCGCGGCATCCGCCGCCGGACTGCAAGTCAGGAAGGAAATTTCAATGACACCATTTGTAAGCGTATTCATGCTCCGGAGGACCCTATGACATTACACGTTCACGTGCAGATAGTGGGAGCGATGCTGCTCCTGTTGAGCGTCGCTAACCTTTTCTTCAGTCGCTACTTCGGATGGAAGAAAGAGTTGGCATCGCTGTCTCTTCTAACTCGCCAGGTTTTCCAGGTTCACTGCTTCTTCATCGCTCTCGTGCTGATGCTATTGGGCGTGTGTTCGCTGTTTTACACAGACACGCTGCTGGAGCCAGGCCCGTTAAGCCGGGTGTTGTTGGCAGGCGTCGTACTTTTCTGGTTGTGCCGCCTGCTAATACAGTTTTTCGTTTACGACGCAGCCATTTGGAGAGGGAATCGATTTTACACCTTTATGCACGTTGTCTTTTCCGTCCTCTGGATCTATGTCGTGATCACGTATGGCGTCGCGTTCCATTCCGTTCGGAATGGCTAACAGTACCTGACAAGCAACATTATCGTCTGGATCCGCGATCCCAGCGAGCGAGTGATGCATGAGGGAGCGCTGGTAAGTGGCGACGGCGGCATTCACCCGCACTGGCCGCCAGGCGCAGTCCGTCGAGCGGTTGGATCTGTCGCATCGTCCTGGTATAAGATCGTTGGCAGGTTCAGGAGACAATGATGCCTAAACAAAGATCCGTGTTGATTTCATGTATCGGTTGCGTGTTCATCGCTTCCAACGCGTTTGCGCAACTGGCGCAATCGCCGGCGGACAAATACATCGACGCGATGAATCGGATGGAACGAGGGATCGAGGAGAAGATCCCCGAAGTGATTGAGAAACTGCGGTTGAAGCCGGGCGACATTGTGGCCGATATCGGCTCCGGCTCCGGAACGTTTTCGATTCCGATGGCAAAGGCGATCGCCCCGAACGGCATTCTGTACGCGGTGGACATCGATCAAAAAATGCTCGATTACGTCGCCGAGCGGGCGAAGAAGGAGGGCGTGACCAACCTGCGCACCGTGCTCGGCGTGAATGACGATCCGAAGCTGCCGGTTAAGGACGTCGATGTGGCATTCTTCCATCGCGTGCTGCACATGATCGAACACCGGCAGGTCTACCTGAACGCGACCGCGCCGTACCTCAAACCGGATGGCCGGGTCGTTATCATCGACAAGAATCCCGAGCAATCGCCCAATAGCTGGATGTGGCTGAAGGAGTCCGATGTAGATACCTGGATGGCGGCGATCGCGTTCTATCCGGCGGAAAAATTCAATGTATTTGAGGACCGCTATTTCGTGAGTTATCAGCGGCCCTACGGCAATAGCGTCCTGCTGCATAAAAAAGCGGCGGGCAAGCAGTGAGCGCGCGAGAGTACTCGCAATAGAGACAGATGTCGCGCATTAACTTCTAGAGTTGCGTCCGTGAATTTTGGCAGATTGATTCCGTCGATCCGCCTAATTGGCGGCGGGAGGGTATCATTTATCAAGATGAGCCGCCGGGTTGCACTGCTTCTATTCGTGCTTGTGTGCGGGTGCCGGTCCGAGATGCCGGCATCGAGCGGGCTCGATGAGCCGATCGCAGGATGGCGTCGGACGTTACTGACGGATTTAGCCCCGCCGAGCGCGCTAGATCCCGTCCCCGCGAAGGCGATCCGACATGCGTGGCGAGGGTCTTACGAGGGATCAGGTGTGCTCGACGTGCGGGTTTATCAGCTGGCAGGACCGGCGTTGGCGCTCGATTTGGTGCAGCGGCTGCGGCCGCCAGCGGACACGGAGTATTTTTATTTCGATCACGTGTATTTTGTCGCTATCCAGTGGCGGAATGCGGATCGGCAGGCAATCCGGGGGTTCGTTCGCGAATTGGAGAACAGATTGAGTGTGAGGTAGCGATCGCTGCTCATGAATCACCGCGGACAACCAAGCCCTACGATCGAACGAGCGATGATACAACGCTTGACGAACTGGAGCGAATAGCAATTTAGGCGTGGGCGCTGGCGGGAATGCGCGAACGTTGTCAGGCCGGGCGGACGAGTTGTTCTTACCACACCGTTTTTGATTCGTTTCAATAGGTAACACCTTTGAAGTGATAGCTATACTTCCACGTGTGCTGACCGCCCAAAGATAAACCGGCCGCCGCAAACGACGGGATTTGAGAAGGGTCCGGAGTTACCTCAAGTACGATCTCCATGTCTGGCCCCATCGGAATCCCGAACGAAGAGATGATGAAATCGATGGGAGTGAGCGCGATTGTGCCATCGGAGACACGACCCTGATAGGAAATCGCTCGGTCCAGGGAGCCAAGGTGGCTTACGAGATAGATCGTTACTAGAGATGTGGAATCTCCCCCGGTCCAGTTGACTGTGATCGGTTGGCCGTAAAGCAACACGAATCCTGCAAGCGGCGTTGTGATCTGGATCGGCGATCCAATCTTCACGGTCGATTTAAACGCGCCTACGTCTGAGCCCCCATCTGCGGCGACAACGTAAGGTCCGCTCTGAATTGTGCCGCTGGGCAGCGTCCGGGTGTAAACAGACAGGCCACTTACCGCCCCGGATTGAAGCGGCACGTTCGGCGCTTGAGTGGGCCCAAAGCTGGGCCCCTCAATCGTCAGATTGCCAGCCGCGAGGCTTCGATATCCGGGCACCGGGCACGGGGGTCCAAAGGAGGTGGCAGTCATAGGCTCGAAGCCGGTTGTGTATGTCCGGCTTGTCGGGATCTGCTTTCCAGGCGAGGCCTGAAGAGACACTGTCAGACTCTCAATTGCAGTCGTGGCGGCGCCCGGCTCCTCCTAAAATCGGAACTGTGGTTACCGTCTTCTCCCAGCTGATTTGTCCGAACCCGGCCGAAGGCGGATCAACACAAGGCCCCCCGCCGTTCCGGATCGCTACCGTGACGGGTTGACTTGATCCGTCGTCAGTCTGGATCTGCATAGGAACTGCGCAGCCCTCCCGGATGGTATCCAGGACCGGAAAATTAATTTGGTCGACCCCCACCAAGCCGGGTGCGCGGCCTGCCCAATAGGTTAGGACATTAAATACTGGCGGCTTGTCTGCGAAATCAAAAGCCGGAGTCGGATTTTCTCCCCTGATTGTTAGAGCGCCAGGAGCGAGGGGTGAGCCGTCTGGCGGTGAGTTGTACACGATACCCATTCCCGTGCCGTAGATCACGAAAAAGTCGCCGGGAGTAGCGCTGTTGGCGGGCGTATTTAGTGATACGCTTCCGTCTGGTCTGAAGTTCTGTACCACACCCGCGCCGCAGCCGCTGGAATCCTGAGTGAAGACGCCGAAGGCGTCGACACCGTCTATTAAATAAGACTTACTCACACCAGCCGGGGTGGATACTATTATGTTCCCAGGGCCAGATTGACGATTACTCTGTAGCCAAGGCGACGGCATCTGGAAGTTAATCAAGCCGGGCGACACGTAGAAGATCGGCGCTGAAACGCCGTTCACGGTAACCACAGTCTGCCCAAGCTCCAGTGGCAGCGGGAGGGTTTGCGCCTGCTGTGTCGATAAAGCGAGATTGGTTCCGAAAATGGGAACAATCGACCCGCCCGCCACTCCAAAACCTACTCCATTGCCGTTCAGGTTTTGGATGTCTGGGAAGGTCGTGTAGCTTGCCGAATTAACCACGCCGCCGGGGGAAATGACGGGCACTTGACAATGCAAGACGAACGAAAAACTCATCAGTAGTACTGAGGACTTCAACAACACACGAGCCTTTCTTGCGGAGTCGGCTCAAGGACAGCGGAAAACCAGGGACAACAACCCCTTTCCTCCGAATTTCTTGAACTGTCTGCCAACCCACAAACTATATCGCATATATGCCAGCTAAAGGGATCAGACGGCATTCCCACGGCAACGCCCACCTGCGCTCAAGATACAAAATTCGCGCGATCACACCGCCCGCGCACACCCACTTCCGCGACTCACTCAACAACATCCCACTCCACTCGACGCTCCTCGCAGCTCTTTTGTCGCTTTCTTCCATGAGAAGGCTAGTCGATGTCAAGAGGAAATCGAGCGAGTGCTTTAGTGGGACTAAATTCTGCCGTCCGACTGATTTTGTCGGCCTCCGGCAATCCGTACATCGGACCCTATACCTTGCTCCCCTGCCGCGCCGACTCTCTCGGATTCGGCGTGCTCGCGGCCTTGGCCTGCCGCAACGCGGGTGCTTGGGCATGGCTCGCCGCTCATCGCAAACATCTCTACGGAGCACTTTTATTATTGGGATGCGGATTCGCGTCCCTGGCTCACTACGAGAAGCTTCTCTACACCTTCGGACTTACCTGGATAGACGCGTTCTTCGCGGTGCTGCTGATGCTTGCGGTGGTGAACCCCGGCCGGATGGAAGCCTGCCTCCGCGCCCCCCCCTGATGAAACTCGGGACGGTTTCCTATGCGGTTTACATTTTCCACCTGGGAATCAATCAGCTGTTTCATTTCGCCGTCTTTGGAAAAGACGCGGCCGTCTTCGGAAAAGACCCGAGCCTCATCGACGGGCCGTCTGTCTTGGTAACGCTGGGTTCTTTGGTTGCCGTGATTTCGCTAGCGGCTCTCACTTGGCGGCTGTTCGAGGAGCCGTTGATTCGACATGCTCACGCCGCGTACCGCCACTAGTAAGCTGTCCTAGCGATTTTGTTTAGGCGGCCTGCTCATCTTCCCATTTTAATAATGGGATGGTCCGCCGTAGAACTTGAAGGACGCTGTTTTGCACGTATGTGCTCGATGATTCCTGCAAGCGGAGCCTTCTCGATCGTCGCAGGCGATAGTTCCTTCGGTCCCCAGGCCAGTTCCACCGAAAGGGAGCGGTACTCATCGTAGCATAGGCGATGAAAGCTAATGGCCGAATTGACGAGGCGGATTTGTTGAGCGTTCCGGCCGGCGAATCACTTGACCCAGACCGAAGTAGGCCAGGTCGGCCACGTAGCCATCGTGATCGGTGAGCTGATACCATCCTTTGGCCAGCGACTTCGGAATGTTGACGTTAGCCTGATCGACGCCGTTGATGAGCGTAGGAGCCGCGCCCGCGAACTCAAAGTTCGTGCTGTAGACCGGGCATGGCACATTGTAACCTGGAAACGCGCAGCTCTGATTCAGACTCAGTGCGCCGTACGTCGGCAGCGTTTCCCAGATGAAAAAGTTGGATGGAACCACCGAGCCGTCCGGAAGCGCGAAGTTGTAGGGCCCGAAGCCGGTTCCGAGCACGGTAACATAAGAACCGGCCGTGACCGGATTGGCCTGGCTGTTCTGCGTCCAATCGGGATTGAAAACCGCCGGGCCCGTGGGAAGTATGAACACGCCGGGAAACGCGTCCACGAGGAGCGACGGCAAGCAGTTTTGTCCGCCCTGAGCTGATACGCAAATGTTAGACGTGGTCCCGCTGATTTCACGCGGCACCACGAAGTTGATCTGATTCGCCTGCGCATACAGGATCGGCGCGGGGATTCCGTTGACGTTGACCCCCACTCCGGCGAGCTGCGTCGGCACCAGGCTGTTTTGATCAAAGGTGTAGGACACTCCATCTGCCGGACCCAGGTTGCTGCCGTACATCGCGACGATCATGCCGGGCGACACCGCCGAAGCCCGGAGACTCGCGCCGTGAACGATACACGACGGCGCGGGAATTCCCCGCGGCACGGCGTTCAGATCAAGCTTCAATCCAAACACCCTGCCGGCGGCGGAAGGAACGAGGAGGTTGTTCCCGGGCAAATCAGTCGCGCCGTCTCCGGCCACGTAGAGCGAACCATCAGGAGCGACTGCGAGCGAGCTAGGATACCCATCGGGGCTCGCACCTAAGTAAGTGGAGAACGTGAGGTTCCCGGAGGAGTCGAACGCGGCTACGAATCCGGAGAATCCCTGAAAATGTGTTGTGTTGACGTCCGGAAGGTTTTGGGGACAAGGAAAAAGCGTGTTCAGCGTCTGGAGGTTCGCGACTTCTGTCGGCCCAGCCACAACCGTGGTTCCATCGCCCAAGATCGCCAGTCCGCTTGCGCCGAAGCCCCCTGCGAGTTCGCCGGACCAAGCCGGCGTCCCTCCCGGCGAAATCCTTTGGAGCAGTAGATTGCCGTCCACCCCTTGGCCGACAACGTACGAGTTTCCGGATGAATCGACGTTGAGCCGGTTGCCCTCTAACAGAGACGGCAGTTGCGTTGACGCTGTGACCGCCGTTGCCGAAGGGCTGAGCTTTCCCCAGAACTCGATGCGAGTGCAGCTCGAACCAAGGTAATCATATGCGCTTGGCGTCACCTGTACCGGTTGATTCGAGCATTCGGTCCCTTCCACCACCAGGTCACCGGAAGGATCGAACCTCATGAAATTCACCCGGGCTGTCAGGTAGGTGATCGCCCCCGGATGGCCGCTGGATCCATCTTCATGATTTCGTATCCGTTGAAAGCACCTGCGACGAAGGCGTTTCCGTTCGAATCGACCGCAACTGCCGCCGGCTGAAGATCCAGATATGTCGAGAAGACGGGCTTTCCGGTGGGGTCGAGTTCCAGTGCAAATCCCCCGCGCATCCCCAGCGGTCCAGCCGCGCTCGCCGCGCCCGGCGTCGTCGGAAAATCGGCCGCCTGGGTGTCGCCGGCAACGTAAACCGCGCCGTTCGGGAGAATTGTGACTGCCGCAATCGCATCTTCGCCGGAACTGCCAATCTCCGTCACCCAAAGGACCGAATTCAGAGCCGGATTGATCTTAGCGACGAAGAAATGCGCATTCGAGGCCGCGACCGGCCCAAAGTAAGTGGTCTTCGGCGTCACCATGACGCCATCAACAGTCCCGGCGAGGTACAGGTTGCCGGCGGCGTCGAATCCCATCTGGATCAAGTCTTCCACGCCGCCGTCGCCGAACTGAAAGACATTCGAGATGGCCTGCGGTATCGGCAGGGCCGCGGCGGAGAGCGCGGAGCAGAAAACTAGGAAGAGGAACAGTCGTCGAAAGATCACGAAGGTTAGGATAGGCAAGTGGTGGGCCAATCGGCGAATCTGAGGAAATAGTCGTTTGCAGGTGCCGGTAGGCTAAACCGCGTTGCGTTCCGACACAACGGCGTTTACGATTTCCCGAAAATCTAAGAAGGCGCCTTAGTCTTCTTTTTCCGGAACAGATCCATTCGGTCTGGTGCTTCTTGCTTTCGTCCAGCCAATAAAAATCTGGGCTAACCGCAGCACTATCATACAGTGCCATGGCGACTGATTTTACCGGCTATGTCATTGATCAGAAGTGTTCCACGAAGGAGCCTCTCGATCGTCGCAGGCGATAGTTCCTTCGGTCCCCAGGCCAGTTCCACCGAAAGGGAGCGGTATCAACCAGACTGCGAAGCGCTCGCGCCCGAGCGATTCTGCCATTATTTGCTCCATACTCTGCGGCGCTACCGGCATATCTGGATCGAGCGCGAGGATCTCGTGGCGAATCGCGCTGGTTAGCGCGAGCGGATCTCCAGCTGTTTTAATGATGACGGTCGCGACGGGGACCGGCATCTGCGGCCCAAGGTAATAGATGTGAGGCGGCGGTGGTGCGGCAAGATTGGCATTCTTGATCGCGCCCACCACCCCGACAATCGAAAAGGTGCCACCGGAAATTCCAAGCGTAACGCGCCTGCCGATCGGATCCTCATTCGGAAAGAACATGCGAGCAACGTTTTCGTCAAGAATGGCCGCCCCGGTCGAGCTTTGCTCATCGGAGGACAGGAAGTCGCGCCCGCGCAGCAACGGAATTTTTCATCCGGAAAACAATTCCTGGGGACAGACAACCTGTTGTTCGCCGAGTACGCCGGGCAGTCCTAGTGAGCACATTCAGAGGGGGACGCGATCGTCGGTGGTCACCTGGCCAGCGCCGGCACGAATTTCATCAACGCCGGCGGCTTCGGCAAGATCTATCTGAACCACACTGAAATCTGGAGTCACTTCCTTGCCGGAACCGACCGGGTAGGCATAGGCTACTCGATACAAGTGGCACTTCGCCCAGGAGATGTGCTCGATTTCGTCCTCATGCCGAATGCTGGTGATTATGCCACCTCGGCCCGCTTCACCGCGACGATTACCTCGCTCGGCGACGCGGGTGGAAGTTTGTCGGACACTGCCCCGGGCCGCCCGGTCAGTCGGATCTATTTCCCACCCTTCCTGCCTTCGCCGATAGTGCTCTCTCCGAACAATGGCGCGACCGGCGTTTCGACAACCCCTACGCTTACCTGGACAACCTCAGAGGGTGCGACCGATTACGACGTTTTCTTCGGGACAACGTTTCCGCTACCGCGAGTGGCCACTGCGGACGTCACCTCCTACAGTCCGCCGCAGCTAACTCAGGGCACAACTTACTATTGGTACGTTGACGCTACAGGCCAGAACTACCTACCGGGTACGTCATTCCAGGTGTCGTTTACGACGTTTTCTCCGGTGCCCCCACCGGCTGCCCCCGTTCTAACCTCGCCGTCCACGACGAGCGATATTGCTGTTACCAATGGGACAGCATTGCACTGGACTGCGGCATCGGGCGCAGACTCATATGATGTGTACCTTGGGCCCTCGTCCCCGCCACCCTTGGTCGTCAACACAACCGAGTTGAGTTATGGGCTCTTTGGGCTGCTTCCCGAGAACATCTATCACTGGCAGATCGTGGCGAAGAATGCCGGCGGGTCAACGCCCTCTCCGGTGTGGACATTCGCAACGGGCTTTTTTACGAACCCCGTCGCGCCTGACTTCAACGGAGACGGAAATGCGGACGTGTACCTCTACGACCCGCTCGGCGGAAACGGCTATGCGGCATTGAGCAACGGATTCGGCGGATTCGCCTACGTCTACAGTCCCTTTTCGCCTGGCTTTGACGTGATTCGATACGGAGACGTCAATGGCGACGGAAAAACCGATCTTATTGCCTATAACAGCACTTCCACGATCGGCTATGTGCTGCTCGGGACAGAAACCGGTACGTTCTCGGGAGTGAGTTTGTTCTGGGGCCAGGGGTACAAGACCGTCGCCACCGGCGACTTGAATGGCGATGGACTGGCCGACTTCGTCCTGTACCGCGCCTCCGACGGCACCATGTATACCGCGATCAGCAACGGGGACGGCACGTTTCGCTACCAATACACTCTGGTCAGCAGTGGCTTCACGAACCTACAAGTAACCGATTTCAGCGGCGACGGAAAAGCCGATGTGTTGTTTTACCGCTCGACGGACGGGCTCGCCTATTTAGGCATCAGCAATGGAACCGGAGGGTTCACATTTTCGCCTGTGTCGTTATTGCCGGGCTACACGTCGATCGAAACGGGAGATGTAAATGGGGACGGGAAGGCCGACGTGCTGTTGTACTCGCCCACCTCGGGTGCCACTGCAGTCGGACTGAGCACGGGATCTGGATTCAGCTTCACATCGAACAGGTATTCGGCGGGGTTCACGACGGTGAAGCTGCTCGACTTCAATGGAGATGGCAAAGCCGACGTGGTGTTTTACAACATGAACACAGCGATCGGGTATCTCGGCGTGAGCGACGGGGCGGGTAATTTCACATTCAATTCGCTGTTCTGGGGTCCGGGATTCGACACGGTGGACACGCTGGACTTGAATGGAGGCGGGAGAGCGGCGTAGTGATTTACAACAGCACGAATGCGGCTGCCTACACAGGGATCAGCACGGGGAACGCGTCGAATCCGTTCACCTATCAATACTCGTTCTGGGGCACCGGCAGAGTCCTGGCAACCGCGGTCGCGCAGCCTTGACCGAAGAAATGTCGCCCTGACAATACACATTATCGGCAACTGCTTTCGGGTATACGAACCACCATCACCAGCCTTCGTTCGAGATTGGTCATGGACGTTGTGGTACGCGGGCTCCCGTCGCCGCCAATCTAACTTCGATTACCCGGTCCGTCCCGCCAATGCGCGTAACCTTAATTTTGAGGATTCGCGTGGGCGGATCCAGCCGGGCTTCAATCGTATCCAATCGTCTTTTGAGACTCGTAATAGGCATAAGCGGCACTGTCCGCTGGGTTCGCGGGTAGCTTCAAGAGAGGTAGAAACTGTTCGGCCACCCGGCGAACGTGATCGCTAATGCCAGTCCTGTCGACGGACGTACTGATTCCAGCCGCGACTAGGCGGCGATGTCTGGCGAGCATCACTTGGCCGATAGTGGGGCCCTCATCCTTCTGTCGGGCAGGACATTTCTGCTCCAGATTAGAAATGCGGCGAATCAGGGTTCGTGTCACTTCCGATTCCCATTCGGCGCGGACTGTTCGGTACGCGGCGTCGAAATCGGGCTCCTTCAGCCAGCGGAACAGCGTCCTCACAGGCGTTTTGCAAGGCCGTGCCGCCTCTTCGACGCTGCGGGTCGAAAAGAGGGCGACGATGGCCTCCTCTTGTTTACGGGTCAGCTTTTCTGTAAAGTCTGTCATTTCATGCCAAAGCGAGTGCTTTCTCCGGCTCGGTTAAAGCAGGCCGCCCGTCCTTCGCCTCCACAAATCGGACCACGATAACCCGATCATTCTCACCGATATCCCCCTCTTCTTCGTCGGGGCGGTTTAGTCTTTCGCTTCCGGGGCCTTCCTATCGCACTAAGAGTCGCGACAGAGGCACCGGATGAATCCGCTGTTCCAGCATCGCAACCCGCTTCATAAGATTCATCCGGCTTGTCCCCAACAGAAGCGCTCCATCGCCGTTCCATCGCCTCGCCAAGCCGATTGGAGAATTCGGTTGCTTTCTGCGCCCACCAGAGTGATTCATGTCCTGACCGCCGCAATCACAAACAAAGGAGACAACTAAATGACATCGAATGAAGCTACCGAAACCACCCAGGTGCACGTAACCAGGGCGCCAAAGGCCACGAAAAAAGCCCCCGCTGGCGCACGTCGCGCCAGCGTCGCGCCCGCCAAGGGCAAGCGGGGGGAAGAAGGCCAGCCAAGCCAAGAAAGCGCCCAAAGCCACTAAGAAAGCCGACGGTGCCCGCGACGGCAGCAAGGCCGCCAAGATCCTGGAACTGCTGCAGCGGCCTGCCGGCGCCGCCAGGACGCAGGAATGAAAATCGCTTCGGTAAACCGCGCGCTGCAGGTCTTGCGACGAATGTTCGCGCTCGCGATGGAGTGGGGGAAGGTCGAGCGCGTTCTGCCGCGCGTGCGAATGATCCCTGGCGAAGCCCATCGGGATCGGGTGATCAGCGTGAACGAAGAGAAGGCGTACTTCGATGGCGCACAAGCCGTTGGGGACGCGACTTTGGAAATGTATCAACGTGCACTCGATGGAATCCGCGCGGGGCGGGGTGAGGTTCCGATGAAGCCTCGTGACCCCTTTATGCTTCGCGACGCGGCGACGATCTTACTCGATTGCGGAATCCGTCCCGAAGAATGTTTTCGCCTGCGCTGGGAAAACTGTCAAAACGGCGCGATCGAGATCATGTACGGAAAGACCGACAATGCGCGCCTGCGCATCCCTCTCTCGCAACGAGTTCAATCGGTTCTGGATTTGCGCCGTGCACACGTCGATGGACCGTGGGTCTTTCCTGCACCGACGAGGAGCGGGCATATCGAGCCGTCCAGTCTTCAGGGGCAACACGCCAAGGCCTGCGTGCTTGGCAAGGTCACTCACTTTCCGCTATACACGTTCCGCCACACCTGCCTGACGCGATGGGCACCGTTCATGGATCCCTGGACGCTCGCCTACCTGGCGGGTCACCGAGACATGTCGATTACGAAACGGTATGTTCACCCGCAGGAATATAACACGCGCGCCGCGATCGAGAAGGCACGTGCGGCTTTGAGTGGGTACAATTCTGGGCCAGTCCGATTGTGAAGGCAACAACCCCAATCGGAGACTTGCCCCTAACTAATTTCTTCGAATTTAGTGGTGCGCCCGGCATGACTCGAACATGCGACCTTCTGGTTCGTAGCCAGACGCTCTATCCAACTGAGCTACGGGCGCCAGGTGAGACGAAAATTATTTTAACATACCCTCATCGCTGCGCCGCTTTCCGTAGCGCTGCGATCCGCGGAGCGCGGCTCTTCGGGCTGTCCAGCGAAAAGACGCGCATCGCCCAATTGCGTCCGGATGTAGTCTTCCATCCGCGCCACCGCCTTTTCCAGATCCTTGTTCCGCGCGATGAAGGGCGCCCACGCGATGGACTCGGTTTCCGGGTCGTAT
>CAVPKR010000096.1:0-17419 GCA_963705675.1 Terriglobia bacterium | reverse complement strand
TGTGCACGGCTCGCTCGATGTCCTTCGGAAACTGGGCGACCATGCCGGAGATCATGCCGGTAAGCACGTCGCCCGTTCCGCCCTTCGCCATCGCGGGCGATCCGCTGGTGTTGATCCAAACGCGCCCGTCCGGAAACGCGATTAGCGTCTGATGCCCTTTCAACACCAGGCACACATCTCGCTCCTTCGCAAACCCGCGCGCGGTCTCCAGTCGATTCGTCACCTTCGACCCCGTGAGCCTCGCCATTTCGCCCGGATGGGGAGTCAGAATCGTCTCGATCCCGCGGCCGTGAAAATCGGTGCCGGCGATGGAGTTCAAGCCGTCCGCGTCGATGATCATCGGCACGCGAACCTCTTTAAGCAGTCGCTCCAGCAGCGGACGATTCGGCCCTAGCCCCGGTCCCACCGCCACTACGGTCATCTTCTCTAAAGTGAAATCGTCGAGCGACGCCGACATCAATTCCACCGCGAGGCGCGAGGGATCCGAACACGCTACCGTGACCAATCCCGCACCCGTACGCAGCGCAGCGAGTCCCGACATCGCCGCGGCGCCTACTTTTCCAGGCGCCCCCGCGATCACCAGAACGTGCCCGAAATTACCCTTGTTGGTATCAGGCTTGCGAGGACCCATCAGCGGCGCGAAGTCGTGCGGCTCCGAAATCGCCAAATCGTCAGAGTGAATCAGATCCGCCGGAATGCCGATATCGGCGACGATCAGGTGGCCGACCGCGTCCGTCGCCCCCTGCGCGAAAAAATGCTCCACTTTAGGCGCTGCGAACGTCACCGTGATGTCTGCACGTACCGATTCGCCACCTCCCCCGAGCCCGGACGGCACATCGATCGCAACCACTTTCGCCCCAGGACCATGACTGTTAATTGCCCGTATGCACGCCAGCGCCGCCCCTGCCGCGGGCCCCTTGAGGCCGGTCCCCAGCAATGCATCGACCAGGATGGTGGGTGATTCGATCTGGACATCTGGCGATTCCGACAGCGCGATTACCTGCATCACGGCGACGCGATCCTGCAATAGTCTTGCCACCACCCGTCCATCTCCGCCGTTGTTGCCCTTTCCGCAAAAAATTACGACGCGCTGATGGGAAAGCGGCACAAATTCCCGCTCGATCACCTCGACCACGCGACGCCCGGCGTTTTCCATTAATACTTCGGCGGGCGTGCCGCGCTCGATGGCAAGGCGGTCCGCTTCGCGCGCCTGCTCGGCTGTCAGTACTGGAATCACGGTTCTATTATGGCTGACTAAATCTATCGTATCGGCGTTGTGCCTGGCCATATGCTGGTCGGAGGCCGTTGAGCTGGGTCTCGCAATTCCAGCCGCCCCATGAGCCGCCATGCGAAGCATGCGGTCAATCTCGCATGAGCAATCCAGCTTAGGCCAGCTTACGAACATCGACCGCATGCTGCGCATGGCGCTCATTGGGACCGAATCGGCCGCGTGGGCGGGGTTTGGAAGTTCTGTCTTATCGGCGTGCAAGTTGACGGTCCGAGGGTGGCCGGTTCGCCTGCCATATGTGGTTGATCAGCGCTAAGTTGGCTTTTCAGCCGCCTGCTAAGCCTGGATCTCCGTCAGCAACAACTCGAGATTCCGCAAGCCGTCCGGCCGTCCCATCACGATCAAATGATCGCCGCTCGCGATCCTTGAGTCGGCCGGCGGATTGAACAGCATCTCCCCGCTGCCTTTGCGAATCGCGAGCACGATAACACCGAGCTCGCCCCGAGTCTGCAAGTCCGTCAGACTCTGTCCGTCGAACTGGCATCGCGCGGAAATCCGCATCTGTTCGATGCCCGCATCCAGGCCCACATTCTGCGTGGTGAAATCGAGAAACTGCTGCACATGCGGCTTCAGCAGAGCCTGGGCCATGCGATGCCCGGTGCTGTTATAAGGAGCGAAAACGAAATCGGCTCCCGCGCGGCGCAGCTTCTCCTGGGAAGCTTCCGCGGATACGCGCGCGGACATATGCAGCCGGGAATTCAGGTTCTTGGCCGAAAGGATCAGGAACAAATTGTCGGCATCGGTCCCCAGCGTGGCGATCAGTCCGACCGCTCGATCGATGCCGAGGTCGCGCAAGGTCTCGTCGCGATTGGCGTCGGCGGCGACCGCCAGCAGACCGGCTTTAATGGCGCGCTCGACACGGTCGTCATCGCTGTCGACCACCACGAATTTCGCGCCCGCCTGCGTCAATTCCTCCGCCGCGCCCACGCCGACGCGTCCGTAGCCGCATAGAATAATGTGCCCGTGCAGTTTCTCGATCATGCTTTTGACCCGCCGTTTTCCGAAAAATTGGTTGAGTTCCAGCTCGATCACCGTCTGCGTCATCGCGCCGACGGCCAGCAATAACGTGATTACCCCAAACAGAATCAGGAAAGAATTAAACACCCGGCCCGCGTGGCTCAACGTGTGAAGTTCCCCGTAGCCCACCGTGGTGATCGTGATCAGCGTCATGTAGAACGCATCGAACACCGGGTAATGCTCGATCACGACGAATCCCACCGTGCCGCCGCCGATCGTCAACGCCAGGGCGGCGAGGATCATAGCCAGGCGGCGCGGCAAATGTTCCATGGGAATATTCTAGGCGGGTGTGAGGAGCGGCACCACGGTCTCCCAAACCACGCTCGCCACCGCGTTCTCGTCCTGGCTGCCATCAATCAGCCGGACGCGCTTCGGCTCATCCATTGCGAGCTGATGATACGCGTCGCGAACCTTCCTGTGAAACTCGATCGCCTGTTCGTCGAGCCGCGTCTCCACATCATTCGTCCGCCGGTTGCGCGCATGCGCGCGCTTCAGCCCGATCTCAGTCTCGATGTCGATCACCAGCGTCAGATCCGGAACCAGCCCCCGGCACGCGATGCGATCCACTTCGTAAACCACGTCCGTGCCCAACCCGCGCGCGACTCCTTGATACACCAGCGTCGAATCCGTGAACCGGTCCGACAGCACGATCTGCCCCTCGGCCAGCGCGGGAAGAATCCACTGATCCACGTTCTGCGCGCGGCACGCGAACATCAGCAGCAGCTCCGCGGTAGGAGCCAGTTCGCGATTCTTGGCATCGAGAAGCACGCGCCGGATCTGCATGCCGATGGGCGTTCCGCCCGGCTCCGCCGTCTCGAACACCTCATGCGATTCGGCGCGCAGCCGTGCCGCCAGCATCCGCATCTGCGTCGACTTGCCGCTGCCCTCGGGACCTTCAAATGTGATGAACCGGCCGCGCATGATCTTGCAGCGGCATCCTTCCGAGCCGTGCGCGCCTAGTCATAGACATAATGCAGCACCTTCTTCAGATCTTCCCAAGCCTCGCGCTTGGCGTTCTGATTGTAAGGCCGCAGCAGATACGACGGATGATACGTCACCATCAACGGAATATCGCGCCACTTGTGCCAGTTCCCGCGCAGCCGCGTGACGCCGTCCTTGGTGGCCAGCAGCGCCTTCGCCGCCGTCGAACCCAGCGCGCAGATCGCTTTCGGACTGAATCGTCATCAACTGGCGGAACAGAAACTCGCCGCAGATCTCCATCTCATCCGGCAGCGGCGTGCGATTCTCGGGAGGCCGGCACTTCACCACATTGCAGATGTAAACATCGGAGCGCCGGATCGGAATGCCTTCCTTGGCCGCCGTGTTTTCGATCATCTGCGTCAGCAGTTGACCCGCGCGGCCGACGAACGGAAAGCCCTGCGCGTCCTCATCCGCGCCCGGACCCTCGCCCACAAACACCAGCTGCGCCTGCTCATTGCCGGACCCGAAGACGATTTTCGTCCGCGCTTCGCACAACCGGCAGCGGCGGCAATCCGCCGATATCCTCGCTGGATCTTGTCGAGCGTATCGCCGGCGGGCGCAAGCGACGGGAGTATCACGACGCAGCGAAGGCTTGGCATCTCGATGCGGCGGCATTCGGCAGCGCTCGCGTCGGTAAATATCCTTCACGCCCAGGTCACGATAGAATTCCAGCTACTGCCGCAGTTCGTCCGCGATTCATTGTCGCGCGCATGCAGGGCCAGGCGCAGCTTGATCATCTCGATCGAAGATTCGTCGCGCGATCGCGCGTTTGGAAGCGCGCGTCACGGGAATCATCTCGCCCGTGCGCAGCACCAGCATCACTTCATTCTCGTCCGACTCGAATCCCGATTCCCTCCTGGACACCAGATTCGCCACCACCATATCGCAATTCTTCGTTCCAGCTTGCGCCGGGCTTCCTCGACCAGATTTTCCGTTTCCGCCGCGAACCCGACCAGCAGCCGGTCGCCCTTCTTCGCGCCGAGCTCGGCCAGAATATCGGGCGTAGGGTCCAGCTCCAGCGAAAGCCGCGCGGCAGTCTTCTTCACTTTTTGCGCGGCGGGTCGGTCGCGATGATAATCCGCCACCGCGGCAGCCTTGACGATCATAGTGGCCGCTTCCAGCCGGTCCATCACGGCCTTGCGCATCTCGACCGCGGTCTCGACGTGAATCACTTCGATGCCGCGCGGCTCAGGAAGATTCACCGGACCCGACACCAGCATCACGCGCGCGCCTCGCGACGCAGCCTCTTCAGCCAGCGCGTAGCCCATTTTTCCGCTGGAGCGGTTGGTGATGATAGCGCACCGCGTCGAGCGGCTCCTGCGTAGGTCCGGCGGTGATCAGCACCGTCTCGCCATCCAGATCCTGCATCGGCGGATACGCGATCCGACGCCACGATGTCCGCGATCGTCTTCGGGCTCCGCCAGGCGTCCCGGCCCGATCATGCCGCAAGCCAGCTCGCCTTCGCCCGGCTCGACGATCACGTGGCCGCGCTCCCGCAGAATACGCAGATTCTCGCTGCGTCGCCGGGTGATTCCACATGTTGGTGTTCATCGCCGGAGCCAGCACTACGGGTCCCGGTGAACGCCAGGTACATGGTGGTGAGAAAATCGTCCGCCAGCCCGTGCGCGAATTTCGCCAGCAGATCCGCGGTCGCGGGCGCCACCACCAGAAGCGAGTTCTCCTGCGCCACCCGGATATGTTCGATCGCGCTCGAAAGTGTATCCTCGGCGCTGCCCGCCGAAAACAGGCCCGTGATCACTTTACGCCCGGTGAGCGCAGCCAACGTCAATGGCCGTATGAATTCCTCGGCAGACGACGTCATCACGGCCTGGACGGAAAATCCCCGCGCCATCAGCGCGCGAGCCAGCTCCGCGGATTTATATGCCGCGATGCCGCCGCCGACGCCCAGTGCAACGTTCATGGGTCAGTTGCTACCGAAAATAGCCTCAGGCTATTCTTCTACAGGATCCATCTGCATGCGCTGGATGGCCGGATCGTCGTACTGCACCAGCCCGCGGCGCACTTCTTCCATCGCGGCGACGGTAGGCTTCTTGGACGTGGTGGGCAGGAAGCTGCGCGCCCCGTTCTGCAACTGGCGCGCCCGTTTCGCGGCGACAATGATAAACCGGTACGCGCTCGCTTCCGGATCGTCCGGAATCACGCTGGCGGCGGTATTTCTGAAATTAGACTCGGGCATGTTGATGGTCTTTCTGTTCGAAGCTCGCGGGCTAGCGCGAGGCCTACAAAAACGTCTCCAGATATTGGACGGATCTGCTCTTCCATACGGTCGCGCCGGCTGCGCGTGGCCTTGACGATCGACACCAGAGTGTCCACCGACTCCTCGACCACCCGGTTCACCAGCACGTAATCATAAATCTTGTAATCGCGAATCTCTTCAGCAGCGCCGCGCAACCGCCGCGCAATCACGTCATCCGAGTCCTGCGATCGGGTCCGCAGCCGTTCTTCCAGAATCTGCCGGCTGGGCGCAAGAATAAAAATCGATACCGCTTCCGGAACTTCCTCTTTAATTGTCGCGCACCCTGGACGTCGATGTCGAGCACCAGGTCCACGCCCTCCACCGCCGCGCGCTCCAGCTCGCTCGCATGGGTGCCGTAATAATTGCCCGAAAACCTCGGCATGCTCCAGGAATTCGCCCTTGCAGAAGCCGTTCCTCAAATTCCTCGCGCGAGATGAAAAAGTACTCCTGCCCGTGCCTCTCCTGCCCGCGCGGCGGCCGCGTCGTGTAGGAAACCGAGAATCGCAGCCCGGGGACCCGCTCGATCAACTGCCGCGTCAGTGTCGATTTGCCCGAGCCGGATGGCGCGGAAATGATAAAGACCGTCGTCATTCCAGGTTTAGCGACTGTTCGCGGACCTTCTCAATCGCCGCCTTCGATTCGAGCGCCAGCTCCGTAATCTTCAGCCCGGCTTCGCCCGCGCCATTGGTCTTCGAAAGAATCGTATTGGTCTCGCGATTCATCTCCTGCAGCAGAAAATCGAGCTTCTTGCCCACCTCGCCGCCCGCCTCGAGCAGCGCCGCGAGCTGCGCCGAATGAATCTTCAGCCGGGCCAGTTCTTCGCCGATATCGCTGCGATCGGCCAGAATCGCGGCTTCCTGCGCCAGCCGCTGCGGGTCGATCTGCGACGCCTTTCAGCAAGTTCCTGCAGCCGCTCGGCCAGCCGCTTCTGGAACGCGACCGTCGCTCCCGCGCGGATCCGCTCCATCTGTTCCGCCACCGCCGCAACGCGAGCGTTGTGGCAGGCGCATTTCCGCCGCGATCTCCGCTCCTTCGCGCGCGCGGAACGCGTTCAGCTCCACCAGCGCCTCATCCAGCGCGTAGGCCAGCAGCGCCTCGGTTTCGCCGGGAACCTCGCTGTCCGCGACTTCCGTGAACATCCCCGGCATGCGCAGCGCCGCATTCAAATCCGGCTGAGTGTCCAGGCCATGCGCCGTCGCCGCTTCGCGAAACGCCTTCACGTACTCGCCCAACAGGGCGTGATTCAAAACCAGAACGCCGCTCGAAGCGTTCTGCGGCAGCGAGATCCGCACTTCCACGTGACCGCGCGTCACTCGAGCTTTCACCGCCGCGCGAATCGCGTTCTCAAACGGATCGGCAGCCGAGGACGCATGGACCTGAATATCCAGCCCGCGATGATTCACGCTTTTCAAGCTGACCACCAGTTCGCCATCGCCCAGCGGGCGGCGCACGCGCGCGAAGCCGGTCATGCTGCGAAGCGAAGGCGTCATCTTAAGGATTCACCACTGTATCAGGCTCCAGAAATTGCAATTCGTGCAGGCGCCGGTATATGCCGCCATGCGCTGATCAGCTCTTCGTGCGTTCCCGTCTCGGCGATGCGCCCGCCATCCAGCACCACGATCTTATCCGCGCGCCGCATCGTCGACAGCCGGTGCGCGATCACGATCACCGTGCGATGCTCCATCAGGATCTGTAGAGCGCGTTGCACCAGCATCTCCGATTCGCGTGTCCAGATGCGACGTGGCTTCGTCCAGAATCAGGATCGGCGCGTTTTTCAGCAGCGCCCGCGCGATCGCCAGCCGCTGCCGCTGGCCGCCGCTCAACTTCTGCCCGCGCTCGCCGATCATCGTGTCGATAGCCCTGCGGCATCCGCGTAATGAATTCTTCCGCCATCGCGTTGCGCGCCGCTTCACGAATCTGTTCGGAAGTCGCCTCCGGCAGCCCATATCCGATGTTGTTCGCGACCGTGTCATTGAACAGGAAAGTATCCTGCGCCACGATCCCGATCTTCTCCCGCAGTGAGCTAAGTCTCAGATCGCGCACGTCACGCCCGTCAATCTTGATCGCGCCTTTGATGAACGTCGTAAAATCGCGGCACCAGGTTCGCCAGCGTAGTCTTGCCCGCTCCGCTCGGCCCCACCAGCGCGACAATTTCCCCGGCCTTCACCTCAAGCTGAATCGAATCCAACAGGAACCCGCCGGGCGCGTTCGGATAATGAAAGCTCGCATGCTCGAACACAATGGATTTTTCAAATCGCGCCAGCTTCGCGGCATGCCGGGACGTCTCCTTGATCTGCTGCTCGCGATCCAGATACTCGAACACCTTCTGCGACGCACCCAGGGCCTGCTGAAAAATATTATGGATTCCAGCCAGCCGCTTCACCGGCTCATATCAGCATCAGCAGGGCGATCACAAAACTGGTAAACGCCCGCCGTGGTCATGGCGCCGTATATGATCTGCGTGCGCGCATAGCTGAGCAAGCCCACGATGGTCACCGCGCCGAAAAATTCGATCAGCGGAGACGCCACCGCCTGTTGCGCGACATACCGCAGATTGCTCTTACGCAGTCGCTGCGCCCGATCGCGAAACCGGTTGGATTCAATCTCCTCCGCGCCGAACGATTTCACCACCTGGTTGCCGCTCAGCGTTTCCTGCAATACCTGATTCAGCTCCGCGGCATCGTCCTGCGCGCGACGCGTGGTCCTGCGGATCCGCCGCCCCAGCTTAATCGTCGGGACCAGCACCAGCGGCAGGACCGTCAGACTGAACGCAGCCAGCCTCCAGTCCGTCTGGAACACGACGATCAGCAGCGCCGCCGCCGTGAAGCTCTGCCGCAGCCAATCCGCCAGAATATGCGACAGCGCCACCTGAATCTTTTCAAGATCGTTCATGATGGACGACATCACGCGTCCCGTGGAATTGTTCTCGAAGAAATTCGCGTCCTGATGCAGCACTCGCGTGAACACGGCCTGCCGCAGGTCCGTGACCGCGGAAAACCCCACGTAGTTGATCAGATAATTGCCGCAATAATCGCACACGCCCTTGATCAGCAAACACGCTGAGAATCGCGATCGCGACCATGGTCCACACGTTGTGGATATGTCGCGGAATCAGGTCTGGCCAAATAGACCTTGTGCTTGACAGACCGGAATGGTCGAACGATCAGCACTGGCGCATCCGCCGAAGCAGGATTCAGCACACGGTCGAAAATCGGCCCGATCAGCAGCGCCGTCAGCCGCCTGCGCCGCCCCCACGCACATCATCAGCAGCACGGAAAGCAGTCAGATGAGGGATATACGGCCGGGAATAGCGCAGCAGCCGCGACAACTCCCTCATGCGCGAGCCTTCAGCGCTTCAATCGCCGTCCATCACGTACTGAACGGAAATATCCGCGATGCCCCCGGCCGATTGCAGCACCTGCGATTCGGTGCCGCCAAGGACCCCACGTAACCGGATCGAGGCTCCGAAAATCGCCACCACCGGCACGCCGAACGCCGCCGCGATGTGCGCCGGTCCGCTGTCGTTCCCTATGAATAAGGATGCACCCGCCATCAGGCTCTTCACCCGCTCCAGCGAAACATTCTTCCAAACCTCGAAGCCTTCAAACGGCTTGGTATCGTCGGCCGGACCCGCCAGGAAGACAAAATTGAGTCCCGCTAAGCTGCCGCGCGACCTCCACAAACCGTTCCGCCCGCCAGGTTTTTTCCGGAGCCGACGCAAATGGATGAATCACCGCGTAAGGCGTCCGCCCGGGCCATCGCAGGCGCGAAAAGCTTCGCCCGCGGAATCCCCGTCTGCGGCACCCCCAGCCAGAACATCGCCGAAGCTAGATGTTCCGCCGTGTGGACCGCCCGATCCACCCCCATGATCTCCTGCGCCCGCGGAATCTTATCCGTATAAATAAAGCTATACCGATGATGTGCGAACCCCGCCCGGATCTTGGAGCGTCCCGCCGCGGTCAGCAGCATGCTGCGCGTTCCGCCGTGGAAATTCAAAGTTAGATCGGCCGCGCACGCCCCCGATCGAATCTCAGCCACATCGGGATTATGCTCGAACAACGCGGCGAAGCGCGGCTCGACGATTACCGTAATCTTCAAGTCAGGCCGATGTTCTTTGAGCAGCGCCAGCGCCGGAGTGGTCAGCACGCAGTCGCCCAGGGAACGCAGACGGATCACCGCGATCCGCGAGCCGGACGGCAGCCGCTCCAGAAGATTTCCCACGCCTATTCTTCGATGCGGGCCTCGTCCACGAGCATTACCGGAATGTCATCGCGAATCGGATAGACCCGTTTGCACTGGACGCATTTCAAGCCGTTTTCGTCCTGTTTCAGCTCCACCGGAGCCTTGCAGAGCGGGCAGACAAGAATTTCCAGCAGGTCTTTGCTGATAGCCATAATTGAATACTAAGTGTAACATCGGGAGTACTTTCCATGAATGCTACGGCGGTTTCAGGCGCGGTCCGTATTTGGCTGAGAGCGGAAGGGTTTTCGGTTCTGGCGCTGAGCGCGCTCCTTTATAGCCATTTCGGCGCCAGCTGGTGGATATTCTTCGGCCTCCTGCTGGTTCCCGATTTGTCGATGCTCGGCTACCTGATCAACCCCCGAATCGGCTCGACTGCCTACAATCTTGCCCATAACTACGTCCTGCCGCTAGCCGTCGCCATCGCCGCCCTGGCCCTGGATCGACCCGCGATTCTCCCCTACGCGTGCATTTGGACAGCTCACATTGGGCTAGACCGGCTTTTAGGCTATGGCCTGAAGTATCCGGCCGCATTCAGCGCGACGCACCTGGGAAATCTCGGCGGCGGCCGCGGGAAAGGCGCCCGCTTTCAGCGACAATTAAGGCGATCTATGGCAACTCTGAGCGATTTCGAAAAGCTCGAGCTCGCGCAGCCTTAGATCGATTTGAGATTATCGCGGACGATTGGAGCTTGCACCGCTAGAACTGCGGCTACGGGGGTTCGCGCGCTTCGCGATGGCGAGAAGAGCACGTAGCGCGTCATTAACCGATTTCGAATCCGGGAACGCCGCCACCAATTCCGGATCGAGCTGGACCATGTTCGTTCCGCGCGCGTATCGCGCAGCATACTTGCCCATTACTCCGCCCGTGAAGTCGTACTCCGCCCTCATCTCAACCGTTCGCTTGGAAGGTTTCTTCATAATTCCGTCTTTCGTGCTTCGTGGCAGCTCGGGCACTGATCAGGCGAACCCGATCCCCAACTACAGTATGAACCACGATCAGCAGCCTCGGCTTGCCGGATCGTCCCACGATCACAAAGCGCTCTTCGTCGGCGGCGTGATCGGGATCGCCAATCGTGATCGAGAGCGGATCTCCGAAAACGGTCTGGGCCTCCGTGAAGTTCACGCCATGCTTGCGCAAGTTCGTTGACTCTTTTCGCGCGTCCCACTCAAAGGTGATCCCACCCATCTTCACTCCGGCAACGGCTGACCCTTAGTCTCCGGAGCCCACGGCAGCGCCGCCAGCCCGATCAGAAACGCCGCGCACATCGTGATCCCCGCGTATCTTAATGGCTCCGCTGTCCCCGCATACACGCGGCTGGTCAATAACCCCAGCGCTACCGGACCCACCGCCGCTACCGCTCGACCCACGTTGTAGCAGAACGACGTCCCCGTGCTCCGCAGCCTGGTCGGGAACAATTCCGGGAAATAGATCGCATACCCCGCGAACAGCGCGAGCTGGCAAAATCCCATCAGCGGAGGCATCCAGAACACGTCGCTCATTTTGTCCAATCGCCAGAACAGAAAGGCGGTGGTCAGCATCGACGCCACCAGCGACACCGCAAACGCCCGCCTCCGCGAGGTCCATTGCGTGAAATACGTGAACGCGTAAACCCCCAGGAACGCACCCGAGTTCTGCATCAGCGAAATGATTCCGGTCCACACGGTTTTCTTCCCCGCGATCACGCTGTCCGATAATCCCTGCGCGCGAAACGTCTTGTCCAGAACCGAGCTCAACAAGTCGTAGCTGAAATATCCGATCCCCCAGATCCCCACCACGCCCGAAAACGCCAGCGCCAGCCCGACCAGTGCATTTCGTCTCCAACGCGGATCTTCGAACAATTCCGCCATCGACCCCAGCTTCACCTTGTGCGCGAGCCCTTCCGCCTTGGCCTTGCGCCACGCCTCCGGCTCTTCTAATTTCCGCATGATCACCACCACCAGCAGCGCCGGCAGCGCGCCGATGATGAACATGATCCGCCAGGAGCTCGCGATCACATGGGCCTGCTGCAAATTCCCCAGAAAGATCCCGATCAGCGCCGCGATCATGTTGCCCGCACCCGAGCATGATTGCAAAGCCCCCAATGCGTACGGCCGCGCCGCCGCCGGAATCACTTCCGCTACCAGTGCGACCCCCACCGCGAACTCGCCGCCCACCCCCAGCCCCGTCAGGAACCGGTACGCCGAAAAATCCCACACCCCAGTCGAGAACACGCTCATCCCGGTGAACGCCGAATAGAACAGGATGCTGATCATCATGGTCTTGACGCGCCCTAGCCGGTCTCCCATGATGCCGAACAGGACGCCGCCCACCGCCCAGCCGATCATGAAAACCATGGTGGCGTAGCCCGCGTATTCGGTGACGGTTCCCGCCATAGCCGCATCGTCGGGACGCACGTGCAGCAGATCCAGCATGGCTGGCCGCCGCGCCAGCCCGAAGAATTGCTGATCCATGCAATCGAGCAGCCAGCCCATCGCCGACACAATCAGCACCAGCCAGTGATAGCGGGTCAGTTGCCGGTACCAGGGGGCATCCTTGTGCTGCGCGACCTGCATTCAGTCAGTATAGAATGCGGGTGCGAACAGTCCCCGGAACCTCGTCCAGCTTGTCTTTCAACGCCATTGATTCCGCGCGCCCCTTGGTCTCGACATCGATCACCACGTAACCGATCCGCGCATTGGTCTGTAAATATTGCGCCGCGACGTTGATCCGTTCCGCTGAAAAGATCGCGTTGACGTTCGACAGGACGCCCGGCTGATTGCGATGCGTGTGCAGCAGACGATGCTTCCCCGGATGCTCCGGCAGCGACACTTCCGGGAAATTCACCGCCGTCAGCGTGGACCCGTTATTGCTGTACTTGATCAGCTTCCCGGAAACCTCCAGCCCGATATTCTGCTGGGCCTCTTCGGTGCTTCCGCCGATGTGTGGCGTCAGGATCACGTTGTCGAACTCGCGCAGCGGCGATTTAAACTCGTCCCCCGCGCCCTTCGGCTCCGATGGAAACACATCCAGCGCCGCCCCCGCCAGGTGCTTCGACCGTAGCGCCCCGGCCAACGCCTCGATATCGACCACGGTTCCACGCGACGCGTTAATCAACAGCGCGCCGTCCTTCATCCGCGCCATCTGCGCCTCGCCGATCATTCCCTTGGTCTGCGGAGTCTCTGGAACGTGAACCGTCACCACATCGGCGATCTCCAGCAGCCCGTCGAGCGTGGGAATCGCCCGCGCATTCCCCAAGGTCAACTTGGTTTCGACATCGTAAAACACCACCTGCATCCCCAAGCCCTCTGCCAACAGCCCGATCTGAGTGCCGATGTGCCCATATCCCACCACGCCCAGGCATTTCCCGCGAGCCTCGCGAGAACCTTCCGCCGTCTTCACCCATCCGCCTCGATGCGCCGCCGCGTTGCGCTCCGGAATCCCGCGCATCAGCATGATGATCTCGCCCAATACCAGCTCCGCCACGCTGCGCGTATTCGAAAACGGCGCGTTAAACACCGGAATCGCGCGATCCTGCGCCGTGTTCAAATCCACTTGATTCGTCCCGATGCAGAAGCACCCGATCCCCGTCAGCTTCGGCGCATTCTCAATCACCCGAGCCGTCAACTGCGTAGCCGAACGTATCCCGATGAAATACGCATCGTGAACCGCCTTGATCAACTCGGGCTCCGCCAGCGACTTCGGATGCAGTTCGACGTGGCTATATCCGTCCGCGCGAAACGCATCCACCGCGCTCGCATGAACGCCTTCCAGCAGCAGAATTTTGATCTTGCCTTTACCCAGCGAATTATTCGTCATTCAGAATCGCAAGCCGATGTCTCCAGTCAGCATGAACCAGCGGTCTCTGGCGTAGTTCCCGTTTGCAATGATCACACGCGGCGTCACGCCGAGCCAGAAATGCCGCTGCCGGTCGAGCGCCACCGCAGCCGAAGTCTTCGCGTATCCGCCAAATCCGTTGTAACTGGAGATCGTTCCATAAAACGTCTCGCCGCCGGAAAAGTTTTCATACAGGCCGCCCGCGCCTGCCGACAATTCCATTCGATCATGTTTCAAGGGAAAAATGAAACGGACGCCGAAGGGGGCCCAGATGAAATGGGTATCGGGCGTGAAGCATCCATTCCTTCCGCAGTTCGTCCCGACAGGATTGATACCGCCGAATACGCCCGCCTCAGCCTCAATCATCGGGGTAAAGCGAAAACCGTATGTGGCCCCCAGACTCACCGGTGTGGCGTTCTGGAAGTAGGATCCGACATTCCAACTCGTGCCGCCACTGAAAGTAACGTCGTTGCGTTGAAAAGACTGTGCGTCGACAGAGAGGGTGAGAAATAAGAGCAGGACGAGAGTTCGCATGCATTCACGTTTGCAATTCGACCGCCGCCGCTATAACGGGACCGGCTGTTCCAGCGTGACGTCCGCGTTTCCGACGGGATGTGGACCTTCTGCGGTCCCGCACGGTCAGCGTGTCCGCCGTCCCAGTAAACAGAGGATACCAATCCAGCGCGTCATATTATTGAGACGAAGGCCGGCGCGCAACGTTCAAATCCGCCGCCGCAGAAAATCGAGAGCCGTTTGCGACGCCAGCGTTCTCACCCGCTTGCGATCCCCCGGCAAATTGAATCGCCGAGCCTCAGATCCATCCGTTCCCGCGAACCCGATAATCACCGTCCCAGGAGCTGCGCCTGTAGCGCTTCTCGGCCCGGCTTCCCCCGTGATCGAAATCGCAACCGTCGAGCCCGTCCGCGCCCGCGCCCCCTCCGCCATCGCCCGCGCCACTTCTTCACTCACTGCGGTGTGCTTCTCGATCAACTCCGCGTCGACACCCAGCAGCGCCGTCTTCATTCGATCCGCATACACCAGGAATCCGCCGAGGAAATAATCCGAGCTTCCCGCTACCGACGTGATCCGCTCCGCCAGCATCCCGCCCGTGCAGCTTTCGGCGACCGCTAAAGTCGCCCCGCGCTCCCGCAGTTTCGCCCCGACTACCGCCTCCAGCAAATCTCCATTGCGCGAATATATCCGATCCCCCAGCAGCTCCTCGATCGGCGGAGCCACCTCATCCAGCAGCGCTTCAGCCTCCTCCGCCGTAGCCCCGCGAGCCCTCAGATGCACCTGAATATCGCCCGGACCCGATAGAATCGTCGTCACCGGATTCAGGTATTTCGTATACACCGGCGCGATCAGTTGATCCAAATCCGATTCGCCCATTCCCGCCACCCGGTAGTATCGCGTCCGAATCACCTGCGGCGGCAGATGCCTCGACAACCGAGGCACGCATTGTTCCGTGAACATCGGTTTCAGCTCCCCCGGAGGACCCGGCAGCAGCATCACGATGCGCCCGTCTCTTTCGATCCATTGCCCCGGCGCCGTCCCGCGAGGATTCGGCAGCGCCTCCGCGCCTTCGATCAGGTACGCCTGACGCTTATTGATCTCCGCCATCTTGCGCTGGAATCGCCGGAATCTTTCTTCGATCCATTCGCAAATCTCCTGACTGAACACCAGCGGCCGGCCCAGCGCCGCCGCCACCGCATCGCGAGTCAGATCGTCTTCTGTAGGACCCAGCCCGCCCGACAACACCACAATTTCAACGTTCGCCAGTGCGTCTCGAACGGCCGCCTCCAGCCGCGCCCGATCGTCCCCCACGATCACCTTGCGCGACACTTCGACCCCCAGCGCGTTCAGTTGTTCGGTGATAAACAACGAGTTGGTATCGATACGATCGTGCGTTAACAACTCTGACCCGACGGCGATGATCTCAGCGTCTCGCACGATTACGCCTAAGGAATCCGGCGGCCTTCAATCCCCACATCCACCCGGAAAATGGAATTGTTGGTCGCTAGAACCAGCGCCTTTGATGGCGTGAACGCCAGCCCCACAATCGCCGGACCCGACAGGAACAGCTCTGCCTCCGCCGCCGGCGACACCCGCACCACGCCGCGCCGCCCGCCCAGCGAAGCCGCCGCGTACAAATTTCCCTGCGCGTCGAACGCCATCCCCTGCGGACGCCCCAATCCGCGATAGAAAATTTCCACGTGTCCCGCGCTTGAAATCCGCTGAATCGAATCGAAGCTCGACGTGGTCGGCCCCGTTACGTACAAATATCCATCCGGCCCGAACGCCAGATGATACGCCGCAATCGACGGCTCCAGCGTCGCGAACACGTAAATCTGCCGCTCCCGGCTGATCTTGAACACCGTGCCGCTGCGGTCGCCGACGTACATGTTCCCATCCGGATCGAACACGATGCCCGTCGCCACGCCCATGCCTTCGACGTACACCGCCATGTTCCCGGCGGGCGATATCTGATACACCACGCCATCGTGCCGGCTCGACGCGTAAAGCACTCCTTCGGGATCGAACGCCAGCCCCGTCGCATTCATCAGATCGCTGACCAGCGGCTTGGCGTGATAACTGGTATCGATCTTATAAATCGACACCGGAGTCTTCTGCCCCGGCGACCCGCTGAACGTCGTATAAATATTGCCGAACCGGTCCACCACCGGATTCGAAACCGGGTGCAGGCTGTCGGCCACCTGTATGCCGATCCCGCAAGTCCACGGAATACTCGAGTGGTCGTCAGTCCCGATGATCAATTCATTGGCCGCCGCGTTGTCGGGCACGCGCACGATCGCGAACGTATCCGACCCGATCACGATCGGCGCCGTCGCTTCCCCGAATTTCACCTTCGGCCGAGCCGTCGCCGACAGCCCCTTGCCGCGAATCTGAAATTCGCCCCCAGGAATCGCCGCTGCCGGCGAAACTTCCAAAATCTGCGGACGCGCGTCGTTGTTCTTCCGGAATGCCATTTCTAGATCCAATATACGTTAATACAGGTGGAACCAGCCCAGGCCGAACAACACCACGGCGCCGTAAACTCCCGCCATCGCGTCGTCCGCGACGATTCCAATCCCTCCCGGCAATTTTTCCAGTTGCCTTACCGGCGCGGGTTTCCAGATGTCGAACAACCGGAATAGCACGAACGCAATCAGCCAGGATTTCCAATTCAACTGGACCGCGCCCGCGATTGTGATCCATTGCCCCACCACTTCGTCGACCACCACCAGCCCAGGATCTTTGCGTCCCAATTCGCGAGCCGTCACATCCGCCGCCCAAGTGCCCGGAATCGCCAGCACGATCCCGAAGATCGCGAACGCCCACGCCGGTACCCCCGCATATTCATGCAGCGCCCATGCGATCGCCACTGCCGCCAGCGATCCCGCCGTACCCGGCGCCACCGGCGCGTACCCGCAATAGAACCAGGTGGAGATCAGCCGGGCGATCCACTTCATAGCGCGAGCAACGGCAGGCCCGCCATCGCCTGAATCAGCGTGATCGCGAAAATCGCCAGCCAGCCCGCGAATAACCCGAACACTGCCGCCACCGCCCGCGACGGCCACACTTTTTCGAAATACCAGCCCGCCAGCGGAAGCAGCTGCATCGCATGCAAACCCAAAAAGTGCGCCACCCGCAGATCGCCCGCGCGCGTGCTCCAATTCACCATCGGCAGCCCCGGCCCTCCGTCGGCCAGACCCACCGTGTGCGCCCCGTGAACGAGCATCGCGACCCCGTCCAGCGATCCGGCGAGAAATAGCCCAATCCCCAGCCTGACGCCCCATAACATGGCGGGAGGCATCGCCACC
>CAVPKR010000095.1:0-16961 GCA_963705675.1 Terriglobia bacterium | reverse complement strand
TATCGTCCTGGTCCCCAGAAGTGGACGCGCCAGTGGAAGAATCGTTACCGCCGGTGGCCTTCCAGAGGTCCATGGTTTCTTTGGGAATTACGGTCAAATCGGATTCGCGCCGGTCGGCGTGGGCGGCGATCAGGCTGGACCGGCCGCTGGCGGTTTTGAGCTCGAAGAAGCCTTCCTTACGAACCGCGAAATTTTTCGCCGACGCGGCTTCTTCAAGCGACAGCAGGCGGCTGCCGTCGGGCCCGAGTACTTCCGCCGCCGAGCCTTTACTATTACCCGAACGGAGCTCGACGTAGGAATCGACCATGACGTTGACGGGCTGCTCGGCTCCGCCTCCGCCTAAATAGGCCGCCGATTGCTGGACGAAGGGGACCCAGGCGGCGTGCAAGGGAAGGTCGTTGGACAGATCATCGAACGTCGACGCGAACACGAGAACCTTGCCTTCGCCGATCTGGCGCTCCAGCACCAGCGGGGTGCCGTCGTCGAGGCGGGCGAGGACTCGGGATTTGGTGGCGTTGACGTGGATCGCCTGATAGAACTTGACTCCGTCGAAGCGCTCCGTGCTGCGCATGACGGGATGTCCGGTGTCGACATCGGAGACTGACAGGAAGCGCTCGCCTTCGCGGCCGGCGTAGCTGGAAGCCTGAACGGTTTCGTCGAGAACGGGAACTTTGGGCATCGCCACGGAGCCGGGTCCGAGCGCGACCAAGACCGCGCCGCCTGCGGCTACATAGCGATTGAGAGAATCCTCAAAGCCGGAAGGCATGGAGGCGAGATCCGAGAGAACGATCACGGCATAATTCGCAAACTTGACGTTCGCGGCCTGCTCCGGGCGCAGCGATTCGAGCTGAAACGCGGCATCGGGAGACGCGTCGAGGGCAGCCTTATAATATAGCTCCGCGCGGGGGCGGCGGCCGTCGTCGACGAACAGAATCTTGCGCGGATCGGTGCGCTCCACGGCGAAAATAAAATGATCGTCGGCGGGCAGAGTGTCGGCGGAATCGATACGCACTTCGCCTTTGCTGAAGCCGTAGGGCGCGTCGAGACCTAGAAATTCAGCCGGCGCGCGGCCGCTTTCGCCGATGTCGATGGTCTTGGTCTGCTGGACTTTTCCATTGAGCAGCAGCGAGACGGTGCGCTTGGCGGGGGGCGTGCCGGAGCCTGCAATGATCGCCTGAATCCGCACTTTTTTCGCATCGTAGACGCGGCGGGGAGCGACTACACTTTCGACGGTCCAGTTGGGCGCGGCTTGGCCGATCTGATGCGGGACCAGGGTCGTTCCGGCGTCCAACCTCAGGTCGGCGAACCCCGGCGGCATGGCGGATTTTTGAAAATCGCTGATCAGATCCAATTCGATCGGCATTTTGAGGGATTCAGATAAGGTCCGGGTGTAGCGGGAGAGCTCGCCGAAAGATGCCCGGCTGTCGGAGGGTTGGATGGAGGCGACGGCGGCTTTGGCTTCGGCGATATCGGTGGTGGGCTGGGTCAGCGCCTGAACTTGGGCGCCGAGGGCGATGACTTGCACCTGGTCCCCGGGCTTGACGCTGGATAGAACGTTCAGGGCTTCATCTTTGGCGCGTTGAAACCGGTCGCCGGCGCGCATGCTGAAGGAATCGTCGACGGCGACTACGGTCAGGTGCTTCTGCTGCAAGGCTGAAAAGGAACGGCGGATAAACGGATTCGCGAACAACAGCGCCAGCAGGATCAGCATCGCGGCGCGCAAGGCGAAGAGCAGAATGTAGTCGAGACGGCGGTGTTTTACGGAGCTTTGCTCGTGCTTCTCGAACAGCATCAGCGACGGGAAGAGGCGGGGATCGGTCTTGTGCCGCTTGAGCAGGTGGATCCAGATGGGGAGCCCGACGGCGGCGATTCCGGCTAAGAACCAGGGGGTGAAAAAGCCCATTAGTTCTTCCCCTTGCGGATGGCCAGGTATTCGCGCAGCGCGGCGTCGAGGGGGCGGCTGGTGTCGAGCAGAAAATAATCGATTCCGGCGGCGCGGGCGCGGGTTTTCAGGTCGTCGAGATGCGCGTCGATTCGGGTTCGATACTCGTGATGCGCGTAGTCGGGAGAAACTTCGAGGGCCTCACCGGTTTCGAGATCTTCGAGCAGAACCGGATCGCGGAGTTTGGGGCGGATTTCTTCGGGGTCGAGGACGTGGAACAGAATCAGCTCATTGCCGCGATAGCGCAGAGGCTCGACGGTCTTGATGATTTTCTCGGGGCTTTCCCAGAAGTCGGAGATGGCGCAGACCACGCCGCGGCGGCGCAGAAATTCCTGAAGGGTCAAGAAGGGATGTGAAAAATTGGTGCGGGTGCCGACGGTCGCGCTGCCGATGGCATGAGAAGTCTGGCGAGCTGGCCCTGTCGCGTGGAGGCTCGCACGTAGTTGCGAACCTCGTCGTCGAACACGATCAAGCCCGCGGCGTCGCGCTGGGAATTCGCCATATAGGCCAGCGAAGCCGCGAGGAATTTCGCGTAATCCAGCTTTTCGACGTTGTGCGAAGCGAACTTCATGGAGCGGCTGGCGTCGAGCAGAATGGTGAGCTGGCTGTTGGTTTCGCCGCGATAGCGCTTGAGGAACATGCGCTCCGTACGGGCGTAGACGTTCCAGTCGACGTGGCGCAGATCGTCGCCGGGGGAGTAGGCGCGGTACTCGGCGAACTCCTGGCTGAATCCGAAATCGGGGGACCGGTGGAGGCCGGCGATGAAGCCGTCGACCACGGTCTTCGCGACCAGATCCAGACCGGAGATTCCAGCGAGGACGTTCGGATCTAGAAGTCGCTGCAGCATTGTTATTGCTCTTAGGAGCGGGCATCGCCTCCAGCAGCTTCTTCAAAATATCGTCCTGGGTCAGGTGATCCGATTCGGCCTGGAAGTTCAGGAGGATGCGGTGGCGCAGAATCGGGCGCATTAACGCGATGACGTCTTCGTAGGACACGTGATAGCGATGGCGCATCAGCGCCCGGGCTTTGGACGCGAGAACTAAGAACTGGGCCGCGCGCACGCTGGCTCCGAAGTTCACATATTTCTTGATGAAATCGGGGCGGAGGCGTCCGTGGCGCGGGTGGCGCGGACGAAGTCGACCGCATAGCGGGCCACCGAATCCGCGATGGGAATCATGCGGACCACTTGCTGGAAATCCAGGATCTCCTCGGCTGTGGTGACGGCTTCGGCTTGCGCGGTGGCCGTGGTGGTGGTGAGGCCCAGGACCTTCATCTCGTCATCCGGGGTCAGATAGTCGAGCAAGGTATTAAAGATAAAGCGGTCGAGCTGGGCTTCGGGCAGCGGATAAGTGCCTTCGAGCTCGATCGGGTTCTGGGTGGCGAGCACGAAGAACGGCGGGCGGATCTTGTACTGGTTGCCGCGCACGGTGCAAGACAGCTCCTGCATGGCTTCGAGCAGGGCGGATTGCGTCTTGGGGGGCGTGCGGTTGATTTCATCGGCTAGGAGCACGTTGGCGAAAATCGGGCCGGGGACGAAGGTCCAGGTGCGGCGTCCGGTGCCGGGATCCTCTTCAATGATGTCGGTGCCGGTGATATCGGACGGCATCAGGTCCGGCGTGAACTGGATGCGGCGGAACTCCAGGCCCAGGGTTTGGGCAAGGGTCCTGACCAGCAGAGTCTTGGCGGTTCCCGGCAGGCCCGTGATCAGGCAATGGCCGCCGACGAACAGGGCGATCATCACCTGCTCCAGCACTTCGTCCTGGCCGACGATGACGCGGCGCACCTGCACGATAATGTCGTCGCGTACCTTTTGAAACCGCGCGATGCGGTCCTTCAGCTCAGAGGAATCGAGTGTAGCTGTAGTTGTGGACATTAGAATATTGTGACTTATTCCTTCTCGCTCAATTCGAGCAACAATTTTTGGGCCGGCTTAAAATTCGGAGCCATCTCGAGCGCGGCCAGCACTTCATTACGCGCGTCGTCGGTGCGTTTGGCGGCTTGCATGGCGCGCGCCAGCTCATAATGGGCGCCCGCCTGATCGACGGTGCCGCCCGCCAGGACGGCTTGAAATTCACGCATCGCGCCGGTGGGATTTCCCAGCTCCAGGTCCAGATCGCCGAGCTGCTTGTGGGCGGCCTCGTCTTTCAGGTAGATCAGATTCAGACGCTCCAGCGTTTTCGCGGCGCCGGCCTTGTTCCCCTGCTCGGCTTGCAGGGTGGCGAGCTGTTTCAGCAGCATGGGATCGCGCCCGCCGACTTTCGCGTAGGCTTCGAGGTCGGCCGCGGCTTTGACCTTGTCGCCCTTGGCCAGGTAGGCGTCGCTGAGGAATTCATAAACGCTGCCGGTCTCGACGTAATCGGTATAGAGGTCGCGGATCGCGGTGCCTTCCTGAATCACTTTGTCCCAGTTCTTGGCTTTGTCGTCTTTGGCGACTTCGGCGATCTTTTTGCGCCATTCTTCGAAACCGTCGACCGTGACCTTGGTCTGGGCGTCGAGCCAGGCGTTGAACTGGCGATCGAACTCCTCGGGCTTCATCTTGAATTCCTGCTCGATCACTTCGGGGGTGGGTTTCAGGTCCGCATAATCGTGGATCATCGCCAGGAGTTTATCGTAACCCCATTTTTGATCGATGAAGTTGCAGATCTTACCGGCTTGAAAATACGACACGATCACCTGGGCGGGATAGGTGGGATGAATGAAGCCGCGATCCAGATCGGCGATGGGCAGCAGCTTCTTGTTCTTGATGGCGGCGATGGCGTCAGGGTCCAGACGATCGCCCCAATCGGGATTGCCGTTGCCGGTTTCCTCATACACAGCGAGGCCTTCGGTGAACCAGCGCGGGACGCGATGATTGCGTCATGGTCAGGACGAAAACGTGGCTCACTTCGTGCCACATGGTGCTGTCCCAATGGAAACTGCCGGGCTTGCGGCCGCTAGGGGAATCCATCGCGACGACGGTGCCGAAGGTGACGCCGAGCGCGCCCAGGCCGGGCATCCCCATGGTGCGGACGGCGAAATCTTCGTGATCGGGATAGACCTCGACTTGCACGGGCACGTCGAGTTTGAACTTGTACTTTTTCTCGTAAGTGGCGATGGCGCGCTGAAGCTCGGATTCGAAGTAGGGGCGGAGAAGCGCGGCTTCCTTCTTGTGGAGGCGAAGAATGGTAGTCGGGGTTTCGAAGGTGACGAAATTCTTGTAGCTGTCGAGAAGGGTGAGCGAATTTTTGGTTTCGGTGCTCTGATAGCCGTTGGCCCAGCACTCTTCGAGAAGAGTTTCGGGCTTCCTGCTCGCGGCCCAGGCGCATCAGGTTGATGGCGAGCTGGCTGCGGGCGCTGTTCAGGGTCGGCTCGATTTCGATGGCTTTGCGATAGGACTTGATTCCTTCTTCGTAACGCCGGTTGATGACGAAAAAATGCCCCGCGATTTCGTAGGCTTCGCCGTACATGGGATTGATTTTCAGGATTTTGTCGATCCACGGCGTAGTGGTTTTGTCGTTCAGCCAGTCGATGGTAGCGAGGATCGCCATCGCGTCGAGAGCCTCGCTCGACATGGTTAATGCCTGCTTGGCTTCGGCTTCGGCTTTTTCGGAATTATTATCTTCGAGCGCGACGCGGGCTAGAAGTTCCTGGGCTTCGACGAGCTTCGGGTCGCTCTTTAGCGCGGCGTGGGCCAGCTCGGCGGCTTTGGCTTCGAAGCCATCGGCGGAAACCAGCGCCATGCCTAGGAGAGCAGGCGCGTAGTCCTCTTTGATCTGAAGGGCTTCGGTGAACAGACCCTTCGCGTCGACCGGCTGCCAGTGTTCCAGATACATGCGTCCCCAGCGGACGCGCAGATAGGGATCCTTATCGTGAGCCTTGACGGCGGCGCGAAATTCTTCGTTGGCCCGGGTGTAATTGCGAGCACCCCAATAGCCTTCAGCGCGAACGCCGGGGTCGGGGGATTTGGTTAGCTGCTGATAGCATTTCGAGGCGTCGGGATCGCCATGATGACGCAAGGCGGCGCAATGGGCGGGGTCAAAGGACTGGGCGGCCAGCGGCAGGACGCTCGCAAGGACTACATACCACTTCACTTGTCGAGAGCCTCCTGGGTTTTGGCGAGCTCCAGCAGTAGGGCCTGCAGGTCCCGCCGGTACTGATTCAGATCCATGGACGCCTTCTTGTATTTAAGGACGTCGATGGCCTGTTCCAGCTCTTCTTTTCGTTGGAGCAGGATTCGCTTGGCGGGATTGTTCACCATTTCGGTGACGCCCGCTAAATGGACCAGCGCGAAGTGTCCCGCCACCAGACCCTGGCCATTTTCCGCCGAGGGAGCCTTGACGGCTTCGCCCTTCCCGGTGTCCTCAATCATGGCGTGTTCGGTGGCCAGGCGATTCTGGGTCTCGAAGAACTTGGCGGTCTTTTGTTCCGCGTACTTGAAGGCTTCAAGGGCGCTGATTACGTCGTTATGGTCGGTATCGGCGGTAGGATCGCGCAAGCCTTCGACCCAGAACCGGGTGAAATACGTGGCGTTCTTTTCGGTGCCGGACTTGGTCGCGGTGATGACCACGCGGCCGGGTTTTTCGAGAGAAACCAGAGATCCACCGCTGGCGCTGGTCATATTCACGACTAATTGATGCTTGGCGGGGATCTGATCGAGCAAATTCGCCAGCTCGGTTCCGCTGAGGTCGGGACCCGGGAGATTGAACTTGTAGTCGGTCTCGTCGAAGCTTCCATGGCCGATCATCATCAAGACGAGCGAATCGTCGGGTTTGGCTTCCTTGGCGATCTCTTTCAGCTTCGCGGCCAGCAGATCCTTGGTCGCGCCGACGCCGAACAGGGTGTCGACTTTGGCGTTCGGCTCAGAGGCTTTGAGAAGCTTGTCGATATCCTTGGCCCATCCGGTAAAACGCTGTTCGTACTCGGCTTCACCGCCCAGGCCCGCGACGGTTACGTAAAATGTTTCGGCGCGCAGAGCGCAGGCGAGCGCCAGGAACAACAGGAACTTCTTCAAATTACACCCCACTTGCGGCGCAGGAGCCACTCGCCGGATCGCAGCATCAGGAGCAACAGAAAGACCACCGGCATGTCCCAAAGATCGCGCGTTTCGCGAACCGTGATGCCGGCTTCGGAATAATTGATATCCTTCCCCAGCTTCTGCGCGTCGTCGGGAGAGTAATAGCGTCCACCGGTCTCAGACGAAAGTTTTTCCAGCAATTCGCGATTCTGTTCGACCTTGAAATTTTCGGCGACGCCATCCTCGCGGCGGAAGGTCAGGACGTCGCGGCCCAGTTCTTCGGTGCCACGCTTGGCCGTCATTTCGACGAGATAAGAGCCGGGCTTCGGGATGGTCCAGTCCGCGGTGAAGGTTCCTTGCGTAAGAGGATCGGGCTGCATTTCGATGCTCTCCGCGATGCCTTCGGGTCCCAGGATGTGGGCTTCGACTTTGGCGTCACCGGCGGGAAGATAGGTCCGGTCCTTCACGTCGGCGCGAAGCTTTACGTTGGTCTCGTCGGACAGAACCTGGCGCGGCGTGGAGCCGACGACGTGGCGGGGAGTATCGTTCACCAGCCAGCGCAGGAGCTGGGTGTAAAAAATGGAATGGCTCTTATCGGCCAGCGGGAGCAGCATCCGCCAGCGCCAGCTTCCCGACGTCGCGAATACAGCGGTGCGGCCGCGTCCGAAATTCTGAATGGTCAGCAGAGGAATCCGCCCACCTTGCCTCGGCAGGGCTTCTGCCAGGACGACCGCGCCGGGTTTGGGTTGACCCGCGAACTGATAATTCATCAGGTAGGGAAGCTTCTTCCACTTCTGCACGTTCTTATCGGGGTCCTCTTCGATGCGCGTGATCAGGCTGTCTTTGCCCGCGGCGGTGAGCTCGACGTCGGCGGGAGCGTACACGAACGTCTTCTTGTCGGGCAGAATGGTCGGGAAAAGATCGTTCAACACGGATTGCTTGTAGCCGCCATCGGCGAGCGCGTCTTTACCGCCCGTGAACAGCAAGCCGCCGCCGCGACGGTCGACAAACTGATGAATCAAGTCGAGCTGCGTGGGGGTGAAATACGCCACTTCGCTCGACCCGATGATCAAGCCGTCGAACGCGAACAGGTCTTCGACTCGGGTCGGGAAGCCGTCCTTGATATTTTTGGGGGCATCGCCGTGCTCGTCCTGGACGTAGATTTTGTTTTGGGTGGAACGGAGGATGCTGACGACGTGGACGTTGCGGTCGTCCTCGATGGCGCGCTTCAGGAACTTGAATTCCCACTGAGGCTCGCCATCCATATATAGGATGACGCCGGTCCGCTTATCGACGTTCACCAGCCGCGTGACTTTGTTGTTCTTGAGGTTTTCTTCGCCCGGCATCGGATCGATGGAAGTTTCCACCGTTTTGACGCCCGCGGTTCCGGCGTTGAACAGAATGGTCTCGGTTTGCTCGGAGCCATCCGCTTTAAGAGTCACCTGTTTCGACCCAAGCAGCTTCTGGCCGTCGCGCAGATTGACCTTCACGCTTTGGCCCGCGTAGCCGTGTTGATGAAAACTGACTTGCGCGGCCAGGCGGGAATCGGGAAGGGCGCGTTGGGGGACCTGGACCTCCGATATCTCGATATCGTGGGCCATCTTTTCGCGTCCGAAGCCGATGGTGTGGATGGGAATACGCTGGCGGCGAATTTCGGAGATGGTTTCAAGATCGATGCCGCCGGTATTGTCGGCGCCATCGCTCAGCAGGACCACGGCGCCGATCGGGAGGCTCGAAGCATCGGCCAGAACCTGCCTTAGACTCTCGCCGATATGAGTCGACTGGCCCGAGGTATTGAGCTGGTCGAGCTTCTGAATTCGCTCCAACTGGTCGCTGAGGCGATAGAAGCGAACTTGAAAACGCTTTTGCAATTCCTGAACCAGGCCGGAGTTCAGCACGCGCAGGGCGGCATCGTGACGGGTTCCATTGGCATCGTTGAGAGCCATGCTGGCTGAATCGTCGACCACTACCGCGACGATGTTCTGCTGCGGCCGCAGGGTCGCGACGCTGAGCGCGGGATGAAACAGCATCAGGAGCAGGATGGAGGCGAGCAGGGTTTGGAGCAGCCAGACGATCACGGATCGGGGTCCCGCGACACGCACGGATCCGGCGGAGCGGCTGCGGACCAGCCAGGCGAGGCCCAGGCCCGCGGCGAGGATGGTCACGATCATCAGCCAGACCGGCCATCCCCCCAGGAAGACGAAAGTTCCCTTTGAGAAAACGGAGGCGGGATATTTGAACAGTAACTCGAACATTTAGTGCGTCAAATCGTACATGAAGTAGTTGCAAGCGATCCGGTAGGCCAGCGAGGCCCACTTTTCCGGATAGCGCGGGTCGTCAGACCATTCCCAGGCATCGCCCAGATCCATATTGTGGCAGATCGCAACCATGACCCGGCCTTTGTCGTCATAGATCCCGCGCCATTTTGCTTCGTAGCCATCGTATTCGAAATGGGAACCCGTTTGCAGATATTGCGCTCCTGGAACCTGGTAGCGATCGTCCAGATCATATATGACGTGAAAGATGGGATCTTTGTTATCAAGATCTACAACCGGCCGGTCCGGAAAGACTTTACTCATGCTGGCCATGAAATTGTTCCACTCGATGGTGCCGTGGAAATCGTCGCACATGAAGAATCCGCCGCGGAGCAGATATTCGCGGAGCTGAGCCGCCATTTCGTCGGTGAGGTTCCAGTAGCCTACCTCGACCGCGTAGAGGGTGGGCCAGTTGAAGACCTCATCGCTGCCGTCGAGCTCAACGCTTTGCTCCACCGATCGGGTATTAATGCGAGTAAGGCGGCGAATGCCTTGGAGGAGCAGGCGGTCTGAGCGGGGATAGTCGATGGTCCAGCGGCGGTACCCGTCGGGGTATCCGTGGGGCGCGAGAATGGAGGGGTAAATGAGGCGGGCGCGGGTCCATTCGGTGGTTTCGTTCCAATCGGGGGGCAGGTGATACTCGGCGTGCTGCTCCTCGGTGTGGTAGTCCTTGAAAGGTTTTTGCGCCCTTAAGACTCCCCACGTTGCGAAGCCCGCGATAACCAGCAAAAAAACCGAGCGAAGGCGCATCTATGCCTGTATTCGGCTCCAGAATAGCACAGCGTTGCAAAAGGGCTTCATGAGGACAGGTCCTGAATTTGACGACGTTTGCGGGTCGCTTTGGTCACGGCCGTGGCGCGGCGGGGGGTTCTGTCTCTCAGGGCTATACCGACCGCTCCCTGTGGTCGCGGCTGGGGCGGGGATGTGTGCCGGGCAATAGGATAAACTCGCTTTTCAACTGACGCTCGTAGCGTTTTCGGTGACAGAGCGAGTTCTGTTCGGCAGGGGTATATTGACCGCTCCCTGTGGTCGCGGCTCGGGCGGGGATGTGTGCCGGGCAATAGGATAAACTCGCTTTTCAACTGACGCTCGTAGCGTTTTCGGTGACAGAGCGAGTTCTGTTCGGCAGGGGTATATTGACCGCTCCCTGTGGTCGCGGCTCGGGCGGGGATGTGTGCCGGCAATAGGATAAACTCGCTTTTCAACTGACGCTCGTAGCGTTTTCGGTGACAGAGCGAGTTCTGTCCGTCAGCGCTATACCGACCGCTCCCTGTGGTCGCGGCTCGGGCGGGGATGGGTGCGGGAGGGAGCAATTTTGCGGTCACAGGGCTTAATGTGTCAGGTCGTACATGAAATAGTTCATGGCGATTCGGTAGGCCAGCGAGGCCCATTTTTCGGGGTAGCGCGGGTCGTCGGACCACTCCCAGGCATCGCCCAGGTCCATGTTGTGGCAGATCGCGACCATCACTCGGCCCTTATCGTCGTAGATCGCGCGCCAGTGGGGAGTCTTTCCCGGTCTCGCCCGGCTTCGTAGGTCCGGCCGCTGCGCTGCCATTGCCAGCCGGCGACCTGGAAACGTTCGTCCAGATCGTAAATGGTGTGAAAGATCGGGTTGGAATTTTCCAGGTCCTCGATGGGGCGGTCCGGGAAAACCTTGGTCATGCTGGCGAGAAACACCTGCCATTCGCTGACGACGTTGTGGTACGGCTCGTCGCCATGGAAATCGTCGACCATCAGGAATCCGCCGCGCAGCAGAAACTCGCGCAACTGGGCCGCCTGATCGTCGGGCAGCGCCCAGTGCCCTACCTCGACCGCGTACATCATGGGCCAGTTGTAAACGTCGTCGGTGCCGTCGAGATCCACTACCTGCTCCACCGATCGGGTATCGATGCGCGTCAGCCGGCGCACGCCCTCCAGCAGATGGCGGTCCGAGCGCGGATAATCGATGGTCCAGTTGAGGTCGAGGCCCCAGCGGTGATTGCCGTAGACGCTGGGATAATGCAGGCGGGCGCGGGTCCACTCGGTTTTCTGGTTCCAGTCGGGAGGGAGCGGGAAATCCTCGTATTCCTGGGCCTGATATTGCTTGAAGGGCCGCTGGGCGCGAAGGACTCCCCAGGCGGAGACTGCCAGAATCGCTAAACCCAACACGGAGCGCCAGCGCATGCTTCCTCAATCAATGAGTCAGATCATACATAAGTAGTCCATTCCGATGCGATATGCCAGCGAGGACCACTTTTCTTCATACTTGGGATCGTCGGAGTTCTCCCAGCCGTCGCCCAGATCCATGTTGTGGCAGATGGCGACGATGATGCGGCCTTTGTCGTCGCGGATGCAGCGCCAATGCGGCTGCTTGCCGGTGGGACCTTTCTCGTAAGTGAGATGAGTCTCCCAGTAATTGTAGGAGCCGGGGATCTGAAAACGGTCGTCCAGATCATAAATGGTATGAAAGATCGGGTCGTTGTTGGGGATCTCTTCAATCGGGCGATCCGGAAAAACCCGGGACATGCTGGCGGTGAAGGTCTGCCATTCGTTGAGGGGTCCCAGGATGTCGTCGTAGGGCTCGGATCCGTGAAAATCGTCGCACCATGAGGAATCCGCCGCGCAGAAGATAATCGCGAAGCTGCGCGGCCTGATCCGCAGGCAGCACCCAGTGGCCCACTTCGACCGCGTACAGCATGGGCCAATTGAAAATATCGTCGGTGCCGTCGAGATCCACCACCTGCTCCACCGATCGGGTATCGATGCGGGTCAGGCGGCGGACGCCTTCGAGCAGATGGCGGTCTGAGCGGGGATAATCCATGGTCCATTGACCGGGCCAGGGGCGGCCGCCCTGTAAGCGGAAGGGGACGCGATTCGGATAACCGTAGACATCGGGATAGCGGAGCCGCGCGCGCACCCATTCGTGCGAGGTATTCCAATCCGACGGGACTGGGAAATTCTCGTACTCGACGGCGGGATATTCTTTAAAAGGTCTTTGCGCGTGGAGGATGCCGATCGAAAAAATCAGCCCGGAAAAAACCGCTCCCAGCGCGATCCGCAAGCGCATTTGACGACACTTTCGGAATTAGAATAACACGCGGGGTCGCCGCGGATCAGAATTACTGCTGCTGATCGGGAGCGATGGTGCCCGTGGGCTTGTCCCATTTATCGGCGTTGCGGTGGGTCTTCCAGATGGAATCGCCCCACCATTCATCGGCGGCGGCAGGTTTCGCGGTGGACGCGGCCGCTTCGGGCTTGGAGTGTTTCTTGGGCGCGGCGGCGACCTGAGTCTTCGCCGGATCGGCCGTAAATTTCTTGCCGCTCCGGGTTTCGAGGTCGGAAAGCAAGTTGGACGCGGACGTGGTGGCGAGCTCCAGCGTCATGGTCTTATCCTCACCGGCTTCATTCTTGAAGTTGACGATCAGGAATTGGGTCTGGGCTTCGAAAAGCGCTTGTGCAGGGCCCAAACTTTATAGAGAGGAACGTCATGCGAGGTTTCTTTCACGGCGCCCAGCTCGGCATTGCTGATCCCGGCATAGGGAATCGCGATGGTATCGATGCCGGTGTGCAGATACATGGCCTTATCGTCGGAAAACATCAGCGTGCCGCCGGTATTCGGGGAGACGCCCGGAAGATTGCCGTCGATATAGGTGGCCGTCTCCGGACGAGAACCGGCGAATGCGGCTGAACCAGCCAGAATCACAAGGGAAGCAAAAGATAGGATGCGCATGGGAAGATTCCTTTCAAAGGGAACATCGGCGGGTCTTCGACGATGCTTTAGGCCTGTGGCGCGCTTAGTACTACGGGGAAGATTTACCTAATCCATTCCTGAAACCGGGGCCCCATTGCCGTCGTCCAAGATATCAGCGTAAAATACAGGGTTGAGGGTGGTTCATTCTATGCGGTCGATTCTGCTCGTCACTTTCTGCTCCGTGTCGATTCTGCTGGCGCCGCGTCTAGCCGCCCAGACGCCACCGGCGGCTCCGGCTGGTCCGGCCGCACAGGATCCGAAGCCCGCGGCAACGGCCCCGGGGAAGGAAACCGTCGCCAAGCCGATGACGGCGAAGCAGAAGAAAAAGCAGGAGGACAAACTCCGCAAAGAGCTGGAAACGCCGTGGAAAAAGTGGCTGAACGAGGAAGTGGTCTATATCATCTCGGATGAAGAGAAGAAATCGTTCAAAGGCCTGCAGACGGATGAAGAGCGGGAGCAGTTCGTAGAGCAGTTCTGGCTCCGGCGCGATCCTACGCCTGACACCGAAGAGAACGAATTCCGGGAAGAGCATTATCGCCGGATCGCGTATGCGAACGAACGGTTCGCGTCGGGAATTCCCGGCTGGAAGACGGACCGAGGGAAGATTTATATCGAATACGGGCCTGCCGATGAAGTGGAATCGCATCCCTCCGGCGGCACCTATGAGAGGCCGTACGAAGAAGGCGGCGGGACTACATCGACCTATCCATTTGAGAAATGGCGCTATCGCTACATCGAGGGGATCGGCAACGATGTGAACCTCGAATTCGTGGACACGACCATGTCGGGCGAGTATCACCTGTCGATGGATCCGTCGGAGAAAGACGCGCTGCTGTATGTTCCAGGGGCCGGTCTGACGGCGATGGAAGCAGATGGGAATGGCGTGCAAGAACGATCGCTTCACGCGCACGGACGGCACCCACCTGGGGACCGGATCGACGCCGTTGCCCGAGAGCATGAGCGAGTTCGGGCGGCTGGAGCAATACGCGAAGATCCAGAAACCGCCAGCCATCAAATATAAGGATCTGGAAGCGGCGGTGGCATCCAGCGTCAAGTACAACCTGTTGCCCATGAAAGTGCGGGTGGACTACATCCCGATCACGGGAGCGTCGGTGCTGACCAACATCACCATCCAGTTCGAGCGCAAGGATCTTAACTTCAAGCAGAAGGAAGGCGTCTCGACGGCGACCGTAAACCTCTACGGCAGTGTCACGACCATGTCGCGCCTGCGGCGTTGCAGTTTGAAAACCTGGTTCAAGTGGATCTGCCGACGGAGATGCTGCAGCAGGCGGTTCAGGGCGTGGAAATTTTCCAGAAAACTTTGCCGCTTAAACCGGGCCGCTACCGGCTGAGCATCGCGGCCAAGGACGTCGTGGGCGGCAATCAGACGGTTTATCCGATGGCGCTGGACGTTCCGCAGATGGAAGACGATAAGCTGTCGGCGAGTTCCCTGATCCTGGCGGACGTGCTCGAAAAGGTGCCGACCAAGAGCATCGGAACGGGCCAGTTCGTGATCGGGACGTCGAAGGTCCGGCCTAAGCTGGATTCCACCTTCAAGAAAACCGACAAGCTGGGGATCTATCTACAGCTCTATAACTTCGAGACGGACGAGCTGACCAAGAAACCCGAGGGCACGGTGGATTACGAGATCGTCAAGAATGGCTCGGCCGATAAGCTATTCGAGTACAGCGAGCCGCTGAGTAAACTGGAAGGCGGGGCGTCGGAGATGCGAATCGAGAAGCGGCTGCCGCTGACGGATTTCGCGCCCGGCGATTACACATTGAAGATCAAAGTCACGGATTCGAAGCGAAACCAGACGCTCAACGAGACCGCGGCTTTTAAGGTACTATAAGTTCAGATAAAGGTGAGCGCGCGCGGACCATGCGGACGCTTTCTATAGCATTTGTCCTAGTCGCGGGTAGTTTGCTCCTGACGCCTCAGGCTCGCGCCGGTGGCCCGCCCGCGTTTTCCGGTGGCATCTTCGGACAGGTGAAGAACGCTCCGGGCGTCGTCCAGATGGGCGCAAGCGTCCTGTTGTATGACCGTTACGATCAACTGGTGCGGCGGGCGCTGACCAACGAGCAAGGCAAGTTCGCCTTCGATCAGCTCACACCCGACCTATATTCCATCAGAGTTTCCCTGGCCAGCTTCGTTCCTGCGATCCGGCGGAATATCGCGGTCGCGGCGGGGTCTGAGAACCTGCTCCAGATCAGCCTGGCGAACTTGTTCAGCACGGTGGACCTGGTTTCCTCGGGTCCCTCGCGCGGCACATTGATGACCGACGACTGGAAGTGGGTGCTGCGGTCGTCGCAATCGACGCGGCCGATCCTGCGGCTGCTGCCAGCCTCCAGTACCTCAAGTGCGGCCTCACCCGGGTCGATTTTCTCGGACACGACAGGGTTAGTGCAGGTGTCGGCGGGGGATGGAGAATCCTTCGCGGGCGGCAGCCAGCAGGACTTAGGAACTGCGTTCGCGGTGGCGACCTCGATTTTCGGGACCGGCAGGATCCAGTTCAGCGGCAATGTAGCCTATATAGGCAATTCGGCCATTCCCGCGGCGGGGTTGCGGACCACCTATTCGCGTGGACCGGACGGAAGTGGCGCGCAGGTGACGCTTACGGTCCGGCAACTCTATCTTCCGGATCCCTCGATTGGAACCGGGCAGCCGGTGTTGCGAACGGCATCGCTCGGGCTGCGGGACTCGGCGGAGATCAACGAGAATTTGCGCTTGGAATACGGGGTCAGCGTCGAGTCTTTGAGTTTCCTGGAACGGGTCACATATATGAGTCCGTTCGCGCGGGTGACCTACGACCTGGGCCGGTTCGGTGCGGTAAAATTCGGCTATTCGAGCGGCACGCAGCCGGCTTCATTTGCGGCCGAGCATACCGCGAATCCGGAAGCTGGGGCTTTAAATAACGATTCGCTCAATCAGGATCTGGCGGCGCTGGCGATGCTGCCGCAGATCTCGCGGCGCGACGACCGGCTGCAGGTGCAGCGCAACCAGGACTTCGAGCTCGGCTATCAGTACGTGGAAGGGACTCGCAAGTATTCGGCGAGCGTGTACGGGGAATCGATCAGCAACGCCGCGCTGCTGCTATCCGCGCCCAACGGCTTTCTGCCGCTGACCGATAGTCTTCCCGATCTGGGCGCCAACGATCGTCTATTCAACGTCGGCAGTTACGATCGAGTCGGCTATACGGTGGCGGTCAAGCAATCGCTGGGACGTCATGTTGACGCATCCTTCGCGGCCGGGCATACGGGAGCCCTCGCGGTAGATGGACGCTCCGCTGCGGGAAGCACGGCGGACGATGTACGCGCGATGATTCACGAAGTGGATCGGCCGTGGCTGGCGTCGGCGTTTCGGGGACGCTGCCGAGGACGGGATCTTTCGTGATGACCAGCTATGGTTGGACCGACCCGCGCGTCTTGATGCCGGATCATGTTTACATGACACAGGACATCAGCCAGTCGACCGGTTTAAATATCCGATTCCGCCAGCCGTTGCCGTTCTTTTCCGGCATGGGCGGACGGCTGGAGGCGACGGCGGAGCTTCGTAATATGCTGGCGCAGGGCTATCTGCCGCTGGATATGGCCAGCCGCAAAGCCCTGCTGACCAACTCACCCGCATGGTACGCGGCGGTTTGGCCTTCATTTTCTAAGGCCGTAGCGGCCGCCTGTTCCAGCGCTTTAATCACTCCAAGGATCGGTTTGTCGACGCGCTTGTAGGCCGCCAGCGCGTCGCGCATTCGCTCGGGTGACGCCGGACCGCAGGATTCGCGAGCGATCCACCAGCCGCGCTGCCACCAGCATGGTCATGGGATTCTGGGGCGCGATGACGCCCAATTCGGTTAATCGAGACAAGTTTTCGAGAAGCGTCCGGTAAGACATCGAGGGAATTAATTCCTCGGCTTGGCGCGCTTTTGTGTTCATAGAGAAATAGTTCATGGGCATCGTCATCCTCCTCCGGGATGCCGGTTCTGCC
>CAVPKR010000094.1:0-13872 GCA_963705675.1 Terriglobia bacterium | reverse complement strand
ACAAAGGACTCTTTGTCCAACACCGGCGGTGTACAATCTGCTGGTGATCGATGAGGAGTTACGCCGGGAGCTTCTGGAGATGCGTGCCGAGGATATGTGCGTCCGGCAAGAACTGCTGGAATCCGGCGAGCTGGGTGGCAGCTATGTTCCGCGGATGGAAGCGGTACACAGACGCAATGCGACGCGACTTCGAGAGCTGATTGCTGTCCACGGTTGGCCTGATGAGACCATTGCGGGCAAGGATGGGGCCGAGGCGGCATGGCTCATCGTCCAGCACGCGATCGGTGAACCGGAGTTTCAGCGGGAAATGCTGCGCCTGCTGGGCGCTTGCGCCGGCGAAAAACGCATTCCACTTTGGCAGGTAGCGTATTTGGAAGATCGGATTGCGATGTATGAGGGCAGACCGCAAGTTTACGGCACGCAGTGGATGGATGATCCGCGGGATGGCCGAATTCGCCCGTGGAGCCTGGCGGAGCCGGATCGGGTGAATGAGCTACGAGCGGCTGTAGGGCTCGGGCCGATGAATCCTATTCCGGAACCCGGTCCGGAGTTGCCAGAAGAAGAGCAGCGAAAGATCGCGGACAATCGGCAGTGGTGGGAGCATTGGCTGATAAATAAAGGATGGAGGCGTTCTTAGCGGAGGCGTCTCGCAAGAGACCAGTTTGTGAGACCCGAGTAGAACCTATGGCTTCCAACGGACTGCCAGGACACGATAAATCCGGTGTATGCTTCGAATAATATGCGGCGGACGAGCAGATGCAATGCGCCACGCCACGAGTTTGTAAGTCTGCTTAGTGTGGCCTCATGCGCTCTGTTGGGCGTGCCGGGCGCATTCGCGCAGCCTCGCGAGGATCACTTTCACTTCGAGGTAGCGTCGATTAAGCCGGTTGATCGCAAGGTGCCATACAGCAACGCGGGCCCCAGTTCAGGGGACCTTGGGCGATTCGTCTGTTCGCGGATCTCGCTTAGGGGCCTGATCGCGTGGGCGTATCCCGAGTACGGTCAGTTCGGCGAGCGGATCTCGGGTCCTGTGTGGATCGAGAATGAGTATTCTGTGGGGGCGACGATCCCGCCCGGCAGCACCGCGAAGGATGTTCCTCAGATGCTTCAGGACCTGTTGATCGAGCGATTCGGGTTGAAGTTTCATGACGAAGATAAGGACGTGCAGGGGTTCGATCTGACTATCGGTCAGAGCGGATTCAAATTGAATCCTTCCACTGCCAAAGAGGAGCCCATGCCATCGAACCCGGGAGTGCCCGCCCGGCCCCTCAAGCGGGATCGGGATGGAGCTCCGATTATCGATGGGCAAGGTACGTGGGGTGTGGCGTATGACTACGAGTCAGGGGTCACAACTACGTCGTTCCATCGGTGCTTGATGATGCAGTTGGCGGACATGTTGAGCATGACGTACGGGGATAGATCGGTTCCGGTAACCGACAAAACGGAGATCGAAGGGCGGTTTGATTTTCGTCTGGTTCTCCCGGCGCCTTCGGTTAACGTGCTTCCGCGTGACTTGGCAGGGCGATTTCCTGGCGCTCGAATGCGACCTTCCGCGTCACCGGATGTTTCGGTGGCTGACTTGCGTGGGCTATCGGGGTCCCTTGAGAAGCAGACAGGATTGCGGCTGAAGGCGGTGAAGCTGACGGTTCGAGCGATGGTGATCGATAGTGTGGCTCGCACGCCAACGGAGAATTAGGGCTCCGTTGGAGGAATGAGCCCTTTGTGAGGTTCTTCGCGTCTGCCCGAAAAGGCTACGTCAAATCGCGGCGGACCGCATGCTACGCATGGCGGCTCAATTCGGACACCGATGCTGGTTGTTAGCGGCCGGCTGGATCCTTGCGGAGGGCTTGACCGTCGGCCTTCTTCTTTCGTAGGCTCGGAGGCATGGAAGTGCTCTCTCGGGTGCCACGTCGACGGAGTCTAAGGCTAAGGAATTCTTACCCCTTCCAGGGCTCACGCATAGCTGAGTTGAGAAAAATCTGCCGGTGGCCGCACATTAGATTGTATTTCTTAACAGCTTGAAGCGTGGGGACTTCGTCTGTATTTGAAGTGTGGCCTCCGACTTGCACCACTTGTGGTCGCCGGCTTACAGAAGCGATCTGCGTCCAAAATGCGCCTTACCTTCCGGCTGTGCGTGTCCTTAATCAGTAGCGTGGCGGCCGTGTCTCTGATCCTGGCCTATTGGCAGACCCGCGCGGACATGCGCAGCCTCAATCGCGAATTAGAGCGGCACGCGCTGGTGCTGGCGGAGTCGATGGCAAAGTCGGCCGAGCCGCTGATGGAAACGGGGTCGTTTCGCGAGCTCCAGCGATTGGTCGACCGGTTTAAGGATCGCGAACAGCTGGCGGGTATCGCTGTATATAGCATTAACGGCGATGTGCGGGCGATCAGCTCCGGGCTTTCGGCACATCTGGATCGAGTCCCGCTGCCGGTTTATGACGCGCTGAAGGACGGCTTGACCCATAACGGATTTTTCGAGTTGAGCGGAGATCCGATGCACGTCCGGATGCACGTGGTTGCGTTTCCATTGCGTGACGATCTGACGGTGATCGGGGTTTTGTCCATCTTCCACGACACCGCTTATATCGATCGCCAGGCGGGAGGGCTGTGGCGGCGTGCCATGGTCGGAGTGGCGATCCAGACCCTGTTGATCGGCTTTATTACGCTGCTGACGATACGCTGGGGCTTCGGGCGGCCGCTGGTTCGCATGACGCAATGGCTGAAGGAACAACGGACGGGAGTGCCTTCGGGAGGGCGTGCGATCTCAGAATCGCGCGAATTCGAGCCGCTGACCCTGGAAGTCACACGGCTGGCATCCAGTCTGGTGGCTGCGCGCGCGGCGGCGCAGGAGGAAGCTCGGCTGCGCGAATCGGGCGAGTCGAGCTGGACCGCGGAGCTGCTTCGCAAATTCGTGCAAAGCCGATTAGGCTCGGACCGGCTGCTGGCGGTTTCGAATCGTGAGCCGTATGAGCATGTATACAGGCAGGAAGGGATCCAGTGCGTGGTTCCGGCGAGCGGGCTGGTGACGGCGCTCGAACCGGTGTTGCGGGCGTGCCGGGGAACCTGGATCGCCCAGGCCACGGGGGACGCCGACCGGGAGACGGTGGATGAACACGATCATGTGCAGGTGCCGCCGGATCATCCGCAGTATACTTTGCGCCGGATTTGGCTTACCGCAGAGGAGGAGCGCGGATTTTATCTGGGTTTCGCGAATGAAGGATTATGGCCGCTCTGCCATATCGCGCATACGCGGCCTACATTTCGGGTGGGTGACTGGGAGGCTTATAAGGCGGTAAACGAGAAGTTCGCGGACGCGGTGCTTGAAGAGATCGCGGACGAACAATCTCCGGCGGTGCTGGTGCAGGATTATCACTTCGCGCTGCTGCCTCGGATTCTGAAAAAGCGACGTCCGGACGCCAGGGTGGCCATATTTTGGCACATTCCATGGCCCAATTCGGAGGCTTTTGGGATTTGTCCGTGGCAAAAAGAACTCTTAGACGGTCTGCTGGGGGCGGATTTGATCGGGTTTCACATCCAGGGCCATTGCAATAATTTTCTGGATACAGTGGATCGCGCGCTCGAATCGAGGATCGATCGCGAACGGTTCGGGGTTTTACGCGACGGGCACCTGACGCTGGTCCAGCCATTTCCAATCAGCGTTTCGCCGGAGGGGTCGGATATCGACAAAGTTTCCGAGGAATTGCCGCACCTGGAGCGGGCCGCGCTGCTGAAGAGCCTGGGGGTTCATGCGACCTTCATGGGCGTGGGGGTGGATCGGATCGATTACACCAAGGGAATTCCGGAACGGTTCCGGGGCATTGAAACTTTCCTCGAAAAGTGCCCGGCGTATAAAGGCGAGTTCACGTTCGTGCAGATCGGCTCGCCCAGCCGCACCCAGATCGAGCGTTATCACGACGTTATGGAGGAAGTGGTGCAGGAAGCGGAGCGGATCAACCGCCGCTTCCAGACCGCCAACTGGAAGCCGATTATCCTGCTGCTGCGGCAGCACAGTCACGCTGAGATTCAGCCTTACTACCGGACGGCGGACCTGTGCCTGGTGACCTCCCTGCATGACGGTATGAATCTGGTGGCGAAGGAGTTCGTGGCGTCGCGTTCGGATGATCAAGGGGTGCTGATCCTGAGCCGGTTCGCGGGCGCCAGCCATGAGCTGTCGGACGCGCTGATCGTGAATCCTTATGACACGCAGGAACTAGCGGATTCGATGCATCGCGCGCTCGAAATGTCGCCGGAAGAGCGGCGCTTACGGATGCGGCACATGCGGGCGACGGTGCGGGAGCGCAACATTTATCGCTGGGCCGGAAGCTTGATCGGGGGACTGTGCGCGATCCGCACCAGTAACGGGGTGACCAAGGCTCCGCTGGTTCACACGGGCGCCGGTTATCCGTGAGCCATGCGCCATGTATTCATTCACTGGAGCCAAATCAGCAAGCGGCTGAGCTCCAGTAATAAGGTGGCTTTGTTTCTGGACTTCGATGGAACGCTGGCGCGGATCCAACGAAGGCCTGAGGAAGTGGTACTCGATGGCTCCGCTCGGCTGGCGCTTAGGGCGCTAGCGCGCAGCCCGCGTTTTCACGTGTCGATCATCAGCGGGCGGCGGCAAGCGGACATCCGCGCCAGGATCGGTGTGCGGGGTATCCAATACCTGGGGCTTCAAGGCTGGGAGGGACACGGGAAGGCTCTCGGTGAGGACACTCGCCGGCGTTTACCGGCGCTTCTGTCGCGACTGAGAGCTTGCCTGGCCGGCATCCCCGGACTGTGGATCGAAGACAAGGAGTTCGCCTTCGCGGTTCATTACCGGGAGATGGCGCTGCCGGATATTCCGCGAGCCCGCGCCATTGTCGAGGCGATTGCAGGACCCTGCGGGGATCGGTTCCGCATCGAGCAGGGCAAGAAAGTGTGGGAAGTTCTGCCTCGCGAACTTGAGGATAAGGGCACAGCGGTGAAGCGCCAGTTGGCTATGCTGGGAAATCATGCAATCGCGGTCTACCTGGGCGACGATCAAGTGGATGAGCCTGCATTTGCGGCGTTACGGCACGGGATTACGATTCGCGTGGGAAGCCCGCGGCGCACACGGGCGCTGTATCGGCTGGGCAGCGTCGCCGAGGTGCGCAGGTTCCTTCACAAGCTGCGGACGGACTTTGCGTGAGATTGAAACAGTCAATTTAGCCGCAGATGGGCGCCGATTAACGCCGATCGGACAAACTTAAATGTATACTGGACGGACTATGCGGGCCCGAAGCGGTTATGTATTGGCTTTGCTTCTTGCTGGGATGACTGCGATCAGCGCACAGCCGGCTCGCAAGCTGAAGATCCTGATCTCGGTGGATATGGAAGGCATCGCGGGCGTGGTTTCAGCGGATCAACTGCTGCCCGGGGCCTTCGAGTATGAGCGCTTTCGCCGCTTCATGACGGCGGAAGCGGTAGCCGCGATTGAGGGCGCCAGACAAGCTGGAGCCACCGATTTCGTGGTCACCGACGCGCATGGCAACGAGCAGAATCTGCTGATCGAGCTGTTCCCGGCGGATGTCAGAATCGTGCGCGGATCGCCGCGTCCACTCGGGATGATGGGTGGCCTCGACGCGAGCTTCGGTGCGGCGATGTTCGTCGGCTATCATGCTTCGACGCACAATTCCAGTGGAGTTCGCGCGCACACGTTCTCCAGCGCGCGCTTCACGCGAGTCACCATAAATGGAAATCCGGTAACGGAAGGCGCCTGGAACGCCGCGTTGGCGGGCCAATTCGGCGTGCCGGTGATCTTCATATCAGGCGACGACGCGGCGGTCGCGGAGGTCCGCGCGAGCATTGGACCAATCGAGGCGGTTGAAACCAAGCGCACGCTCGGTTTCCATGCAGCCGAATCGCTGACGCCTGAAGCCGCGCAGAAACTGATCCGTGAAAAAGCCGCTGCGGCGGTGACGAAGCTGGCCGAGCGCAAGCCGTACAAGGTCTCTGAACCGGTCACCGTGAACATTTCGTTCAAGAGCATCACACCGGTAGAGGCCGCTTGTTACCTGAAGCAGGTGTTCACGCGCGTGGATTCCCATACGCTTCGCTTCACTGCGAAGAACATGGCGGAGGCCAGCGATATTCTCCAGTTTCTGATGTCCTATCGAATCGATCTGGAGCCGTAAGGGCGTTGACAAAATATACTTCCCTTCCCGTTTACAAACGGCTAATGCAGAAAGATTCGCGGCCTCCTGGTAAATGCGAAGCATCGATCCGGCCCGCATTAACACTTTGTCTATCGAGACCGTAAATATCTCCCCCGGATGCGTTACGACCCAGCCGCGCGTAGGCCGTCTGATTCACGATGCCCGCAGAATAGTGCACTGCGCGTGTCATAAGGGAACCGCTACAGGCGTCGTCCGCGATGCGTGCGAATCGGTCTTTCATAAATGGCAGGCCCCCGCAAAAGATCACGGCATTCCGGCAAAGTTGCGTGATATAATCGCTGCGGTTTGATTGCCGTGAACACGGCCTAATGCCTTGGGTTATCTCGTTCCTGGCGGGCGGATCCCTTTGCGACCTGCCACGATCGACGGACGGATCGAGGAGGACTGGCTCGATGCGCGCTCATTCCCGGCTTCTGTGTTGGATCGCGCTGGCGGAATTTACTTGCGCCGGCCAAATCAAGAACCCTAACGCGGCTTGGAACCAGGCAGGAGCCGACGACGGACTCCGCCAGGCTTACGAACGCGTGCTTTACCGGCTGAACGACTCCGGGGCAGGCCGCTGCCAGGGGGTGAATCCGGCGCAGCGGCTGACGCTCGAATTCGACCGCAATGAAGCACGGCTGAAACATCCGCAAGGGGACACCGCATTGCGGCTGACTGGCTACGGTTACGGGAAGCGGTTGCGGACGCCGGCCAAAGCCACGCCGGCGGTCTCCGGCAACCGGGTGCAGTACAATCGCGGCGAATTGAGCGAGTGGTATGCGAACGATGCGCGCGGCCTGGAGCAAGGCTTCACGCTGGCGCATCCGCCGGGAACGTCGCGGGAGGGCGAACCGCTGGTGATGGTTCTGGGGGTGTCCGGGGATTTGCGTCCGGAACTGGCGGCGGACGGCGATTCGGTACTGCTCCGGTCGGGCCAGGGAACGGTGTTGCGGTATTCGGGCCTGCGCGCTTGGGACGCCCGAGGCCGCGCCGTGCCTGCAAGGCTTCAAGCAGGTGAGCGGGAGGTCCGGCTGGTGGTCGAAGACCGTGGCGCTGAATATCCACTGGTGGTGGATCCGGTTTGGAGCCAGGAGGCCGAGCTGCTCGCGTCCGACGGCAAGGTGGGTGACAATTTTGGCTGGTCGGTCTCGGTCAGCGGGAACACAGCGGTCATAGGGGCGTTTTCGAAGACGATCGGCTCGAAGACCGGCCAGGGCGCGGCGTACGTATTTGCGCGCAATGGGACCGCCTGGACTCAGATGCAGGAGCTGACCGCCGCCGACGGGGCGGTGGGCGATGAGTTCGGCTATTCGGTTTCGCTCAACGGGACCACGGTGGTGATCGGCGCGCCTCAGAAGACGATCAATTCGAATGTCTCCCAGGGTGCGGCGTATGTGTTTGTTCTGAATGGTTCCAACTGGAGCTTGCAACAGGAACTGACCGCTTCGGACGGTACTAATTTCGGCTATTCGGTTTCCTTCGACGGAACCACGGCGTTGATAGGCGCCGCTGGCTCGACCGTGGGAATGAGCCCTAATCAGGGTACGGCATACGCGTTCGTGCGCAGCAGCTCCACTTGGAGCCTGGAGCAGGAATTGAGCGCTTCCGACGGGACTACGAGCAACCAGTTCGGCTATTCCGTCGCGGTGAGCGGAGGCACGGCGGTGGTCGGGGCGATTAACAAAAAGGTCGGCTCGAATACTTTTGAGGGCGCGGCATACGTGTTTGCGCGCTTCGGCTCCGTGTGGAGCCAGGAGCAAGAGCTGACCTCTGCCGACGGGAAAGCGAACGACCAATTCGGTTATTCCGTCGCGGTGACCGGGACCACTGCGGTGATCGGGTCTCCGAATAAGACGGTCGGTTCGAACGCAGCCCAGGGCGCCGCATATGTGTTCACGGGCAGCGGCAGCACATGGACCCAGCAGCAGGAATTGACCGCATCCAACGGGGCGGCGGGTGACAATTTCGGCTACGCCATCGCAGTGGACGGAGGCAGAGCGCTGGTCGGGGCGGTTTACAAAACCGTCGGCGGAAATCCCAGTCAGGGCGCGGCATATGTGTTTGTGGGAAGCGGCAGCACTTGGACCCAACAGCAGGAACTGGCCGCTGCCGACGGTGTCAATATGAATTGGTTCGGGTCTTCTGTGTCGCTGGACGGCGGCACGGCGCTGATCGGAGCCACCTGGAGGGTTTCGACGACGGGGGCGGCGTACGCATTTAATACGCCGTCCGTCGTCAACGACTTCGCGGGTGACGGCCGCTCCGGAGCCGTGCTTTACGATCCGACCGGCGGCCAGGAATACACCGCGCTGAGCAACGGCAACGGCACATTTACCTTCGTCCCCAACCTTTTCTCCCCCGGCTTTACCACGCTACGTACCGGCGATTTCAATGGCGACGGGAAGGCAGACCTGATCTTGTACAACTCCGGAACCGCTCTCGCGTACATTGGTTTCGGCAATGGAGATGGCACGTTTAGTTTCCAATCCTTGTTCTGGAGTCCCGGCTACGACATGGTCCTAACCGGCGATCTCAACGGCGACGGCAAGACTGATGTGGTCCTCTATAACAGCACCACGGGAACCATGTACACCGGAATCAGCAACGGCGCGGGTGGCTTTACCTACGAGTACTCGCTGGTCAGTAGCGGCTTCACGTTTGTGCGGCTGGCCGACTTCACCGGTGACGGCAAGGCCGACCTGTTTCTTTACCGGAGATCAGACGGCTTGGGTTACCTGGGTACCGGCAACGGAACGGGAGGGTTCACATTTCAGCCGCTCTTCATCAGCCCCGGGTACAATCTGGCCGATAGTGGCGATATGAACGGCGATGGCAAGGCCGATGTCTTCCTCTACAACTCCACGAATGGCAATGCGGCGGCGGGCATCAGCAACGGCACCGGAGGGTTCGCATTCACGCCGTTGGTCTTTAGCCCGGGATTCACAACGGCGCGTTTGGGCAACTTCACCGGCCACGTCACGGCGGACCTTGTGGTGTACAACAAGATCAGTGCGGCGGCGTACTTCGGGACGGGCACGGGGACCGGAACATTCGCCTTCCAGTCGCTGTTCTGGAGCCCTGGCTACGACAACGTGATCGCCGAAGACGTGAATGGCGACGGCAAGACGGACGTCCTGTTGTACGACAGCCCGACCGGGACCGAGTACACCGGCATCAGCAACGGCGACGGGACCTTCACCTATACTTACTCGTATTGGGGCGTTGGGAGGCTGATCGCGCAGTGACTTCCGTAGTCAAATCGTGACGCCGACGCTAGCTGGGATTCCTAGCCAGCTCTTTTCGAAACTTGGCGATTTCTTCATGGGAGGGGGGCCAGTTCGCCTCACATGTATTACAGTGGAACACCATCGCCCCCGATTTCAGCTCGGCTTCGAATTCTTCCTTGCTGAATGTAACCGTTTGGTCGTGGTCGTTCGGACAAACAATTTCAAAATCCATTCCGTGGCTCATGCGTCTCCTCCTGCTGTTGTACCAGAATCTAGATTAATAGGCGAGGCCGGCGCCGTCATGCCAAGGGCAGGCTCACAGCCACTGGGACTTGGTTCGCCTGATCCACCAGAAACTTCGGAAACGCCGGCGGATCTTTTTGGAAGTAGACGTTATAGCGCCGGGCAAAAGCCCGCGGTGTGGCTTCCGGAAAGCCGGGTTCCGTGGAACCCTTTGCCAGTCCCGGCAAGATGCCGTTGGCGAAATACATTTCCAGTCCGCGCTTCTCTTTGGTGAGCACCTTGCCGCGGCATTCGCAGTCGAAGAAGTCCTTCACGCGGGAGTAGGTCCTTTCCGAGAGGTTGATGCGGTTGGCTTCACTGTTGGCCTCCATCCGGGAGCTGAGATTTACAGTGTCGCCCCAGATGTCGAACGCAAATTTGTTGATGCCTACCACACCGGCGATCACGGGACCGGTGTGAATTCCGATGCGGACTTTCCACTGCGCCGGACCGTGGCGGCGAGCGCGCTCCTCAACCGCATGCAGCATTTCGAAGGCGGCCAGCACGGTGTCTACAGGGTGCGCCGGATTCCGGACGGGAAGGCCGCTGAGGCACATGTAGCTGTCGCCGATGGTCTTCATCTTCTCCAGACGATAGCGCGCCACAATCTGGTCGAAGGCCGTGAAGTAGTCGTGCAGCAACTCCACCAACTCCTCCGCGGCGAGCTTTTCTGTAGAAAGCGTGAAGCCGACAAAATCGGTAAAGAGAATGGTCACGTCTTCGAAGTATTTCGGGGAAACCATGCCCTTGGCGCGCAATTCCTCGGCGACTTCGCCGGGCAAAATATTGAGCAACAGAGACTCCGAGAGCTGTTTTTCCTGCTCCACCTGCTGATGGCGCTGTTCCAGCTCATGTTTGGCGAGCATCAGTTTCTCACCGGCGCGCACCCGTTCGAGCACCACCGACAGGAGGCTGGCGATCGATTTCAAGACTGTATCGGACAGCCGCACGCCGCATATGCCGAGGCTTCCGGCCAGTTCTTCGCCGCCCACCCGGATGGGAATCACCGCGAAGTTTTGAGAGGCATCATTGATGGCCGCGCGCTTCCGTGCGACGGCGCGGAGGGTGTCGTCGGAAATGGCCGTACTCTCCCCGGCCCTGTGAACTTCGCCGGTCGCATGCAGGTAAAACGCAGCGCCGGTTCCGCCGAAGATCCGGGTGATCTGGGACGTTGCGATCCAGGCGGTGGTCTGGAGGCTGTCGCTGGCGAGCACGGCCTGGCCCAATTCGTACAAGCGCTCAGTCTCGCGCTTGCTTTCGAGCGCTTCGATCGTGCGACGCCTGGCAGCGAGGGCCGTCTGGCTTACGACGACGGCGGTGATCAGGAAAGCGGCCACGGCGACGTAGGATTGCGGATCGGTAGCTTTCAGGCTTCCGATGGGAAGCTGAAAATATTTGAGGACTCCGAGTGCCGCCACGAGGGAAGCAATGATGGTCTCCAGCCGGTCCCATCGGATGGCAAAAAACAGGATGGCAAGGAGCAAGGAATAGGTGACGGTCGTATTGCGCAGACCGTGTAAGTGAAATTCAGCGGCCAGGATGGCAGAGACGATGCCGATCGAGGCCGCTACGCGAAGTCCTTGCCGCAGCCACTCCATTCAGAAGCATTTATCGACGGTTCGCGCCGAAAACATAATGTCGTTAGGGTGGCACAGAGGATAAATTCGATCTGCGGCCTTGGTTTACCCTCAATGCGGGGTATCATTTTCCATATGGTCATCAGCAAATCGCCGCTGCTCCTGTTTTTGGCGGGCAGTTTCTCATTGTGTGGACAGAGCCGCTGGTTCGAACCGTCGCAACTCGAGAAGCCGGAAATACGGGCTGCGCTGAAATCGGTGGACGGCCGGGCGGACGCAATCGTCGACGAATGGATCCGGCTGGTGGAGATACCGGCTCCCTCCGGAAAGGAGCAGGCACGCGCAAAGTATATTCGCGCGGAGATGGAAAAGCTGGGCTTGAGTGAAATCCGGACGGATGACATGTCCAATGTCAGCGGGGTCCGTAAGGGCACGGGGGGTGGCCCCACGGTTGTGTTCGCCGCTCATACGGACACTGTTTTTCCCGAAGGAACCGACGTGAAGGTGAAGCGCGCGGGCGACATTCTTCGCGCACCGGGAGTCGGGGACGACACTTCGAACCTGATGGCTACGCTCGAAACCTTCCGTGCGCTCAACCGCGCGGGAATCAAGACTAAAGGAGACCTGATCTTTCTCGCGTCGGTTCAGGAAGAACTAGGACTGCTCGGCGCCAAACATTGGCTGGAGACGAGCGGGTACAAGCCGGATATGTTCGTCGCGCTGGATGTGTCCTCGCGAGAAGTCTGGTATGGCGCGCTCCGGATCAGCCAGTATAAGTTCTTCTACACGGCGCCGGGAGCGCACACGATGGAGAGCCGCGGCGCTCCGAGTCCTGCGAAGGCAGTTGCGAAGGCGATTAACGCGCTCTACGATATTCCGATGCCGCCGGTGGCCCAGGGCCTGGATACGTTCAAGCTGCCGGTCTTAAACGTGGGCATGCTGGGCGGCGGCACGGTGGTGAATGCCGTGCCTCGCGAGGCTTGGTTCACGGTGGACTTGCGCTCATTGGACAGCGCCACGCAGGATCGCCTGGAAACCGCCGTGGTTTCCACCGTCCGCCGGATTGGGGAACAGGAAGGCGTCGGGTTCCGCATGGAGCGGAAAATGGCGATGGATTACTCGAAAGCGCTGCCGCAAAAAGAGCGGCTGAACCACCCGCTTGTGCAAACGGCGCTGGCCATCAGCAACTACTTCCGCAAACCAGGCACACCGGAGATCGTGGCGCAGGATGTCGGTTCTACCGACGCCAACAACGCTGTGGCGATAGGCATCCCTGCGGTGGCGATCGGCGCGACCACAGAACGCATGCCCCATCGGCTGGAGGAAGAGGACGATGCGAGCAGCATCATTCCGGGCATCAAATCGCTGATCGTCCTGGCGATCGCATTGACGAACCATTAATTTGGATGAACCATTCCCGGATTTTTTGGGGAAAATCGGGGGGCTTCGGGTTGCTGGAAAAGGACGCCGATAAGACAGACTTAGATCCGGTCTGACAATCTCTGATTGAACATCACGGCTTCCGGGTTTGCCGGCTGAAAGGCGAGACTCCAATATGATTAACCCGCCTGCCAGGCAGAGCGCGATCCCAAGTAGCCGATACAGAAACGTGTACAGCGTCTTGCGATCAGCCGGCATAACATCGAATTGTCTTCGCCCCCATATCTTGGCAGCACTTGCGGGCGAGACTATCACAAGAAGCCCGATCGCCACAGCGATCACGGCCACTAACTGGTCGAGTTGCATTGCCGCCTCGATACACTCTAGGCCGATCGTCCGTGCCTTTCTATAGAAGGCCGTCCTCTTTCGGCTATATCTTTCAGCTATAGCGAGGCAGCTATCGAGCGGAGCCATCCGAGTAGCGTCCGCCCGCCAGCTTTAATAACCCGTTTATCGAAGTTCGAATTGGCTAGAAGCCGCCCGGGCTGCGATTCTCGATGGAAATGAAACGAAGGTCACGGGCCACTGGCGAACGTCCACGGATCTCGCTTTCGAGATTTTTAGCGGAGCGGCGTCCAAAGCCAAACACGTTGTGTCCGTCAAGCCTTATATCGAATAATACGGGCAACACTGCCGTCCGGGTTCGGGCGAGCTTTTATGCTGATGCCGCGCACTACTCCCGGGTCGCCACGATATCACTAGCCTTGAGGCAAGGTCTATCGCCTGATCGAAGCAGCTGCCAATTATTTTGCGCCTGGAAGTAGATATCAGTTTGGCATCGCGGTCGATTTGCCACAGGGATCAAACTTCCGATGTCCATGGAATCTGACCGGCCTTTCGGGATGCTCACCCTGGTTGGTCGTCGGGCAGTCCGGTTGCAACTCGCGCTCGGCAAGCGGGAGGCGACCAACTCATGGAGCCCTAGTCGAAGGAAATGGGGGTTCACGACGATTTGCAGTCTGATATGTTTGTGGTTGGCGTGGAATGGATAGGAAAGTGAGCAGTAAGCGTACACTTCGGGCACGAGGGGTACGAGGCGAGTTTCCTATCGAGTTGGCGGTGAAGACGGACGCAATTAGACGAAATCGACTTGCAGTAGAGCGGCCTAAGTGCTTTGAAAACAGGTACGTAGAAGAAAAAAGCAGGCAAGCGGGAGTAATTCAGTGATAG
>CAVPKR010000093.1:0-12458 GCA_963705675.1 Terriglobia bacterium | reverse complement strand
GTGTATGCCGTCTACTTCGTCAAGTACGTATTGCTGTCGCCGCCATCCTGGAACTGAACAGATCGATGCGCTGGTGCTCGGCCCGGCGCGCGACCGCTTGCATCTGGTGCGCAAGAGGATGGAGGAACTCGGGCAAGACGCTGCATCGCATTGCCTGGGAATTGCGGCCGCCCTCGATCGACGAACTAGGCCTGCGCAAGGCGGTGGCGAGCTACATCGCCGATTGGGGCGAGCGGTGCGGCACCGAGGTCGATCTTCACTGCGACGATCCGGACCTTGACGCGGTGCCGGGCGAAATCGGAACGGCGATTTATCGCGTCGTCCAGGAAGGGCTTACCAACATCGTCAAGCACGCCAGGCATCCTGCCGATGTCAGCGTCGTCATCCGGCGCGTCGGCACAACCTTGCAGGTCATTATCGAGGACAATGGCTGCGGCTTCGACGTCGGCGCCATGACGGCGAAGGCCGGCGGCTACCGCAGCCTCGGCCTCGACGGCATGCGCGAGCGGCTGTTGCTGGTCGGCGGAACGCTGGAGATGAAGTCGGCGGCCGGCGCCGGCCCGATCTTGTCGCGCACGGTGACCACCAGGGTATAGGCCGATTTGGCGACGTTCGCGTCCAGCGAGAGGCTTAGGCTTCCGGCCACGTAACGCTGGGGATAGAAGGATTCCTTGGAATCGGAGGCGCCTTCGGGCTGCTCGAATACCTGCTTGCCTTCGGCGTCCAGAATGGCCAATCCGTAGCTGACGGAAAAGAGATTATTGGGACCGAATTTAAAACCCGTAATATCGAATTTCGCCCATAGAGTGTCTCCCGGATGATAAACTGCCGGACGCATAGGCACTTTGTCGTCGTCGGAGCGCAGAAACGCGAAGTCGCGCGTGATTAGGGTTTCGCTCGGCTGTACGGTGCGTCCGCGGACTTGGAACGGCACATCCGCGGTCGTTTGAGTGGCGGCGATTTCGTCTTTCACCGTTAGGGCGACATGATAGACCCCGGTGGGGGCGAAGCCGGGGATGATAAAGCTCGCGAGGAATTTCGGTCTCCAGTCCTTGTCCTGGGGCAAGATGTTCTCTTCGATCACGCCGGATTTATCCTGCTCGATGGGCACGCCCGCGGGGTCCAGCATGCGGACCTGCCAAGCGAGCTTGATGGATTGGGCCTGCTTCTTTTCAAAGCTTGATAGCCGGTGATGCGGCAACTCAGGTAGGCGGTTTCGCCGGGGACGAAATGATAGTCGAGCGCCAGAATGGGGCCGTCTTCGAACTGATGCAGGGCCGCGTCTAGAGCGAGTTTAGACTGGGCGGGAGCGTTCAAGGCACCGGCGAGCAGGGCGATCATCAAGCCGCTTCGCAAGGTTACCTACTTGACGGGCACGGGAACGGAAGGCGTGCTGTCGAGGCCGGAATCTCCGTCCATTCGAAGGGGAATTTTAATGTAGGCAAATTTTTCACTGCCGGGATCGCCGGCGTCGGTAACCCGCAAACGGTAGCTGGTAAGCGGCACATCGAAGAGAAGCTTCCCTTGTTGGGTCTGGGCGGCACTCAGGTTGCGGAACAGGCCGAACGAGTTATCCACGCCTTCCCCATTGTCGGATTCCTGATAGACCTTGCCGTTCTGGCTTTCGAGGGCCAGGAGTGGAACCGGGATCTCCTTGCCTCCGCCGTTGGTTACGGAAATGGTGATCAGGAGAAAACGGTCCTGCGGAAGGCGAAGCTTGAAGTCGGACCCTAATTGACTTCGCCATGCGGTATCGACGACATTGTAGGTCAATGGACCGACGGTTACTCTTTCCCCCATTTCGTATTCATTGCGGGTTTCAGCCTGTCTGGGTCCGCAGCCGGTCGACAGGGACAGCACGGCGGCGAGCAGGACATACGCCGCTGGTTCACGTTTAAACATCATGAGGATCATCCCACAATCTATCTGGTCCGGGGTCCAAAGGCAAATGCGCGGATGGCTGGTGTTAGGTTTCATCGCCATAAGCACGGGCTGGGCGTTCCAGGCCGTACATCCTCTGACCGGCCGCCCCATCGCGCAAGTGATGGGAACTGGAGGCGCCGATTGGCTGGATCGCGGCGAGCGGGAAATGGAAGAACATCCCGAGGTGGCGCTGGACGCGATCGGTATCAAGCCGGGCATGGTGGTGGCGGACATCGGCGCCGGTACGGGGTATATGACGCTGCGCCTGGCGAAGCGTGTGGCTCCGGGCGGCAAAGTTTATGCGGTCGACGTTCAACCCGAGATGCTGCGGCGGCTCCGGCAGAATGCCGAGAAGGCGAAACTCACCAATATCGAGACGGTATTGGGTACGGAGAGCGATCCGAAGCTGCCGCCGAGCGCGTTGGACCTTATATTACTGGTCGACGTCTATCATGAGTTTTCGCAGCCGCAGAGAATGCTGCGGAGCATGCGGGAGGAGTTGAAGCCCAGCGGGCGGCTGGTGCTGCTGGAGTACCGGAAGGAAGATCCGACCATCCCGATCCGGCCGGAGCACAAGATGAGCGTGCATGACGTGAAGATCGAGTTGGAGGCGGATGGTTTTCACCTGGATCAGGTGCTGGAGACGCTGCCGCGCCAGCACATCCTGATTCTTACGAAGGCTCCCTAGAGCTACGTGCGGGGAGGGTAAATTCCCTGCAGCGCGATGCAGAAATTGAGGGTGAGGTACGGCTGCAGGTTGTTATGGGGCTGGCTGCTGCCAGTCAGGGACAGCGCCTGAGGGGACATCGTAACGGCGGTCCCCGGGGGTGCGTAGGCGGACGGGTGACCCTTTCCTACCGATCCCCAGGCCGCGGGGCTGGCGGAAGCCGGACCCGAAAGGCCACCCGTCGAGGCCGCATAGGCAGCGTGGTTGTGCTGGGGCATTTCCGACTGGAGAAGGGTAACGAATATCGATCCCCCGTTTCACCGAGATCGTGAAGCGACAGCCCCGGACCTTGACCGGGATGCATGGGCGCGTTGCCTTGCATATTCGGCAACGCGAAGTTGGATTTTCCGTCGCCCCCATAGGTAGTTCCAAGGAGCGAGAAAAGCGCGGTATTTTGACTGAGGGGCAGAATCTGGCCGTTGCAGAAAGCCCACCCTTTGGGGGCGAAATTAAACGGGAAAATTCGGATCTCGGCGACAAATGGTGATGACATACGTTCTCGTTAGGTTTGGCTCGGGAATATACCTTGTAAGGCGATGCAATAATTCAGGGTCAAGTAGGGCGCCCGGTTTTCATGCGGCTGGCTGCCTCCTACGGTCGAAATCGATGCGGGATTCATCGAAGCGTTCGAAGATGTCTCGAAGGGAGCGGCGTCGGATTTGGCCCATAAATTTCCCGTGGCAGTGGTCTTACTAGCAACATCGCTGGTGGCAGTCACATTGTGGGTGTGGCTTGGCATCTCCGATTGAGTCAAAGTATGGAACACCTCCCCGCCACCCTCCCCTAAAGTAAACCCCGAGCCCTCGTGCATCGGAACCCTGCCCCGAAGGTCCGGCAGGGCGAAGGTAGTTTGTCCATTGCCGCCGTAGGTAGTGCCAAGAAGCGAAAAGAGCGCCTGGTTCTGGTTGATCGGCAGCGTTTGGCCGTTGCACATCGCCCAGCCCCTGGGCGCGAAGCCAAAGCTGAAAAGTCTCATTTCGCTTAAAAACGGGGTTGACATAGAATTAATTACTGAACTGGAAAAGCTCCGAACAAGGAAATAATAAAATCTACGCAGAGATACGGCTGGAAATTGTCGTGAGGCTGGGAACCACCCGTGAGGCCAATCGAACTGGCGAAAGCATCTGCTGAAGCCGGAGTGGCGGATGAAAACTGATTCAAGGGCGATGCCGCCCAAAGGTTGTTTGCCGGGCTGGCTTGACTGCCGTTGGAGGACTGCGCCTGCGGGACGTGGGTGTGCGCGGGAATTTGTTGAGTGGTCAAAGTGACGGACTCGGCCCCGCCGTTCTGGCCCAACGTGTAGGTGTTCCCGTTGGGGTCAGAGCCCAGGTGAAGCGGCAAGCGGCCGCGAAGGTCGGGAAGGGCGAAGGTGCTTTGTCCATCGCCGCCATAGGTAGTTCCGATCAAGTTGAACAAAGTGTCATACTCAGAAATCGGGAGAAGCTGGCCTTCGCAGAACATCCATCCCGCAGGTGCGAAGTTTCCGCCAAACATCCGAATTTCGCCAACATACGGTGACCCCATAAAACTCCTGAATGTACTCCCGTACCCTCAATCTTGACTGACGGGTACGCAACCGTGGTAGTATATCACGAGCTTCGCTTGAAGCTCAAGAGAGACGATCTAAATGCACTACTCCAGACGCCACTTATTCCGTCTCGGCCAGGCTTGTCTTGCAGCCGCGGCGATGCCGGGAAAGATCTTCGCAGGGGAACCGGACACCCGGCCGTTCCTTTCCGATCCGCTGCTAAAGATGACGCGGGATAGCTTTACGCCGCTGCTGAGGTCCAGTTTCGTGGCGAATGCGAGTTCCCTGAAGCCCACCTGGCTGACGCTGACGGCGGTGGAGGATGGGGCCAACCTGAATCCAGGCGCAACCGCCTCGGCGGCGAGCGTCAAAGGTCCCGGGGTTCCACAGATGGATACTTTCGCGCTGGAGTTCCAGGGCGTCGGGGCGCCGCTAACTCAAGGCGTTTACAGCTTGCAGCGCCAGACCTTGGGGAAGATCACGCTGTTGCTGGTGCCTTCGGGTGCGGCGAGCTATACGGCGATCATCAATCACCTGGTGGGTCCGCTTCCATCGAATTACCGGATTCCAGCGGGCCGGACGGGGCTGGCGGGTGCTGCAGCAGCAGCAAGAATTCGTGTTCCGACGCCACTCCAAAACCCAGCCGTCTAAACCAGTTCAACCACGGGTTGAAGGATTCGACGTAGATAGTCACGGGCTTTCCGGCCTGGTTGGCTTCCTGAAGTATTTCCGCCAAGACTCGCGAACCAACGCCTTGGCTTCGGGCTTCGGCGACGATGAGGAGGTCCAGAATATGGAATTCAGCGGGTTGGCGGGAAAGATAGAGACGTCCGGCTGGACGGCCTTCCACACAGACGATTTCGTGAGTAGCGCCCGGGTAGGATTCCTGATAGGCCTTGGTCTGCGCCGCGAACTGCATTTCGAGAAAAGCCCGCTTTTGTTCAGCGGTCCAGGGAACGGGCGCCAGCTCAGTTTCCCGGCTGGAAGCGTAAAGCTCTAGAAGGAAAGGCCGATCCGATTCCTCGACGGGACGACGCCGGATCGTCATTCGGGCTGGCGAATACGGTTGAAAACCGCTTCATAACGCATTCCGGCGCTGTCGGGGCCGATGGGGACCAGAAAAATCTCCATTTCGCCCAAATGGTGGTGAGTCAGACGATGGACGCGTTGCGCGAGGATTGGGGCGAGCGGGCCGCGAAAAAGCAGCGAGAACTGTTCCACTTTCGGCGAGTCATTCTTTTCTTCGATTTCGAAGAGCTCGATGGGTATGGGGATCGGGATTGACGGCGACCTGAAAGGTAGTGTGAAGCTGCGGGACAAAATCCGCGCTATGGAGTTGTTGGGGCACTGGGAGACCGTTCCATTTCAATATACACGTCATCGGAATCGATGGGCACAAAACCGAGCCGCTGGTACAGATGAATCGCGCGATTTCCTCGATGGACACTGAGGCGAAGAGGTAATTTCAAGCGAATGGACTCCTCGACCAAGCCGGTGAGGATCCGCGAACCAAATCCGCGGCCGCGATGCTGGGAGAGAAATGCGATATCGACCAGCCGGATCTCGAAAGCGGCGCGAGCGACGATGAGGGACCCGATGGGTCCGTCGGCGGTTACGATAACGCTGTGATCGGCGGAGGGATAAGCTGCTGAATACGCACGGCGGCGCGCGTCATACTGCATGCGGACGAACATCTGCTGCTGTTGCGGCGGCCACCCCCACTGGGCCATTTCATCCGCCCGGGTGCTGGCGTAAACCTGAGAAACAAAGGCTTCGTCGTCCGCGGTTACAGGTCGAAGCGACCATTCGGTTGCCAACTTTCTAGTTTACAATCGGGCTGGATGGAAAAGCTCGACATGCGATTCCGGATCCTGGACCGCATGGTAACGGTCGCAGCCGAGCCGCTGGCGGACCGGATTCGAGTGGATGAAGTCCTGCCGATCCTGAAAGCGCTGGACGACCAGGCGGTCGACATCGTGGTGGAGAAGATCGGGAAGGCGATTACATGCTCGAAGGGATGCTCGGCGTGTTGCCGCGTCCAGTTGGTTCCGGTAACGCCGGCCGAGGCTTACGCGATTCTGCTGCTGGTGGAGGAATTGCCGGAGCCGCGGCGGTCTGAGGTACTGGCTCGATTTTCGGACCGGGTGGAGCGCCTGAAAGCCGCGGGTCTGGCGGAAGATTACCTGGAGGGGCGCGGATCCGTGCCGACGGAGCAGGGGTTGGCGATGCGCGCGCATTACTTTGATTTGGGCCTGGTTTGTCCATTTCTGGAGGATGACGCGTGCAGTATTTACCGGCAACGGCCGTTTGCCTGCCGGCAGTACCTGGTCACCACGCCTAAGGAACTCTGTGAAGCTCCGCTTTCGTCGCCGGTGGAGACGGTCCCGACGATTTTTGTTCCAGCAGCGGCGGCGCAGGAAGTGGAGGCGGAGCTGAGCGGGAACCCGCGGCATGACGTGCCGCTGACGCTGGCCCTGGCGTATGCGGGGGCGCACCGGGATGAACTGGAACGGACCTATCCGTCCATGGAAGTCCTAAACCGGTGCTTGCGGAGGCTGTTTCTGGGCGCGTATCAGAGGGGCAGCTTGCCTCGCTGAAACCCGATGGAAACTAAGGGCGCGCGAAAAAAATGCACAAAGTACGGGGTAGGTCCAGGAGGCCCGTACCCCTGCTGAAATTCGTTGATCTGCAAAGGGCCTTATGGTATACCTAGATACACAACAGACGAAGAAATTCGTCGGTTTGACCAACGTTGCGGTGGTGTGTAGACGGCGCGCCAGGTTGCAGACCGTCAACGTTGGATCAAAATGTAGCGGGCAGCGCACGACGCGTCCGCAGTAGAGAAGTGCAGCGATTCGGGGGTAATGAAGGTTGTTTTTTCCGCCGATCTACGCCGTTAGGACGATGCGTCCCGCGACGCTGCGAATGATTTCCCGCTCCTGTTCTTTCGAGGTAAAACAAATCCAATGAAGTTTGAACGTACCCAGAAGCCGATTAATGCGCAAAAGTCGCGAATTTTTCGGAGTTTAGCGATAATGCTTGTCTTGACGCAGGCGATCGGCTTGCAGATAACGCAGAATTCGCGACGGGTACACGCCGATACGGCCGGGGCTCAGCTACAAATGGTAGCGGCGCGCCAGGTGGCGGCGGTGTACAAGGGGTCCGCCGGGGCGATGGCCCTGATGTCGCCGGGGCAAGTGACGCCGCTATCGATGGCATCCGAGGACTTCGATGTGGATGGCATCGGAGATCTGGCAATCGGCTTTGGGACGCCGCAAGGCAGCGGCGTTATCGCGATTCACCGGGGCAATCTTGATGCGTACGCTCCGCAGAGCGCAGAGACATTTCAGGCGATCGCGAGTGGCAATCGTCCGTCTCCTTACTTACCGGATGCGAAGCTGGTGGAAATTCCGGTGCGGCCCGATTTTCTGGCCGGCGGCGATGTTTTCGGCCACAACGGTCATGGAATGGTGACGGCCGCGCGGGGCGGCAACATGCTTTACGTTTTGGCGAGCGCGAACGGGAAAATGGGCGTCGTGCAATCGGTCCCGGCCGCGGGAACGGTCACCGCGCTGAGCGTTCATCAACTGCAAGCCGGGAAGTATGCGCAGGTGGTGGTGGGGGCGCATGGGCCGAATGGTCCTGAGCTGGATATCTACAGCGGATCGGATGCGGGGCTGTCTCAGGTTTCGAGTTTCCCGTTGACTGGCGACGCTACCTCGTTTGTTTCCGGCAGCTTAGATAGCGACAATACGCCCGACGTACTGGTGCTGTCAGGTGGACATATCTCGATTCTGCATGGCGGAAGCCAAACGCTGGAGCCGGTAAACGTGCCGTATACGGTGTCCTCGGCGGTGCTGGGGCGGTTCCTGTTCGATCGCGGCGGACCGTCGCAAATGGGTTTGCTGGCTAGCGACGGGAGCTTGCATATCCTGACCCGCGACAACCTGGATACCCGGCCGTTTACGCAGGACGAAGCGTTGGCGCTTCGGCGGGCGACGCATCAGCATTCTTCAGTTCCAGTCGCGGCGCCGGCGGAGGTCCCGGTGAGCTGGAAGGAAATGGAGAGCTATCCGGCGGTAGGGACGGTGGACGCAAACGGCAAGACGCCGTTGATGATGCGTACGCGGATTTCGAGCAACACCGCCGACGACATCGTCCTGTTGAATGCGGCGCGCCTGTCGGCGGTGGTACATTCCGATCTGAATCCAGGATCGGGTGTAGTGATCGACCGCGGCGATTTGGGAGCGAATGCGGCGGCCGCGGTGGCGGCCCATGTGGGTTTCGACGTCCGGCCGGGATTGGTCTATGTAAACCACGGCGGGATGGCTCCCATGGTAACGATTGCGTCCGGAAACACGTTTTATCCGAATATCACGACAGATCCGACGCCGCCGGCTCTTTCGACGGTTTGCAACAATACGAGCAATACCGATATGTCTTCGACGTGCAGTTTGCGGGAAGCGGTGCTCAAAGCCAATGCAGACTCCGTGACGGACACAATCATGCTGGCGGCCAGCACCACCTACACGCTCACGATCACGAATGCGGGCCGGGATTACACGGGGTATCACGGAGCTCTGTATGTCAATCGTTCCATGAACATTATGGGCGCCAATGAGGCTACGACGATCATTCAAGCCGGCACCAGCGCGGGGGGCGGGGTGGATATGGTTATGGCTGTCAATGAGGACATCAATCCCACGACGAATGCGAGCGCCAGTATTTCTAATCTAACGATGCAGAATGGAACTAATCGGGGCGCTGCAGAGGTGGATGGAGACGGCGGAGGGATGGAGTTCGACACGGGCACTTCGGGAACCGCGACCCTGATGATGAACGGTGTGACGCTGACGAACAACCAGACCTTACAGGGATCGGGCGGAGGCATCGCGCTGTTTAATTACTTGAATCCGCTGACCAGCGGCGCAGGCGCGTCAACGTTCACCAACTGCTCCATTACAAGTAATTCGGTAGCCCTTACCGGGGGCGGCGCCGCCGGGGGGGGAATTTGGGTGTCGATCTCAAATAATATACCGGCAGTGACTACCCTGAGCGGGACGCACGTCGACTCGAATAACGCCACCGGGACGGATGGGTTGGCGGGAGGAATTCTTTTCGACGGCCCGGCCGCTGGGGCCACGCAGTCGACGATTCATGGAGGCTCGGTATCCAGCAATTCCGCCGCCACTACCGGCGGAGGAATTGAGATGAGCGCCGGGATCACCATCGATCAGCAGGCGAACATCAACACCAACACGGCCGGCGCGAATGGCGGAGGCATCTGGATGAATATTTCTCCGGATACCGCAACCTTTTCGAATATTACGATTGCCGGGAACAAATCGACCTCGGGGGCCGGCGGGGGGATTTTCGCAGGCAATAGCGGCGGTACGCTGAACATGACTTACAGCCGGATCGCGCTGAACACCAGCAGTGTGATGGGAACCGCCGCATTGGATGACCAGAGTGGCGGCACCGGAGCTATCGTTACCGCACAGGACAATTGGTGGGGCACGGATGTGCCGGGCAATGTAATCAGCCCTTCGACGTCGACCTGCCCGGCGACTGCCGGGAAGGTTTGCTTTGACCCATGGATCGACCTGACGCTGACGGCGAATCCCACTCCCTACGTCAAGATCAATACGACGACGGCCCTTACTGCGAGCATCGCTCAAGACAACCATGGGACAGCGATCGCTACGAGCAATCTGGCAGTGCTGGCGAGCCTCCCCATCACTTTCGGCGACGGCGGGACCAGTTCAGGATCTGTGTCGAACCAACAGGCGAACCTTCAAGGCAACTTTACGGCGACAGCGAACTTCAATGCGAATTCGACTCCGGGAACCGTGAGCCTCAGCGCGACGGTGGATAGCGGGATCGGGTCGACGACGGTCTACGTGGTAGCACCCCCTACCATCACTAAGAGTTTCAATCCGACGACGGTGGTGCCTAGCGCAAAGAGCACCATTACCTTCAGCTTGAATAATCCGAACACGACGACCATCGATGCCAGTTTCGCGGATACGCTGCCGTCGGGAATGACGGTTAACTCCACTCCGAACGTGAGCAATACCTGCGGAGGTACGGTTACGGCGACGGGAGGATCGGGTTCGATCACGTTCACCAACGCGACGTGGGCGGTCGGGGCGTGCACGATCAAAGTCGACGTGACGGCGCCGTCGACCGATCAAGTGGCGACGAACAGCGTGACGTTAGACTCGACCGACGCGGGAAACAGCACGGCAGCATCGGCGATGTTGACGGTGATCAATCCGCCTTCGGCCGTCAAAACGTTCGGAGCGGGTACGATCGGCGTGGGCGGGAACACGACGCTGACGATCGCGATCACGAACAACAACACCAACTCCGCTTTCTCCGGGCTGGCATTCACGGATACTTTTCCGAGCGGGATGGTGATCGCCGCCACGCCCGCGCTGAGCAATACTTGCGGAGGGACGGCCACGGGCAATGCTGGAGCATCGATCCTCACCCTGGCCAGCGGCACTCTAGCTGCAGGCTCAAGCTGCGCGGTTTCGGTGAGCGTCACCGCGTCGTCGGCGGGTTCGAAGACCAACGTTGTTACGGTTAGCTCCACCAATGGAGGCACCGCGACGGCAGCGAGCGCTACTCTGATCGTGGACGCGGAGCCGACTTTCTCGAAGGCTTTCGGCGCAAGCAGCATTCCGGCGGGGGGAAACACTTCACTGACGTTCTCGATCACCAACCCGAATTCGACCAGCCTGACGGGACTCGGATTCACGGATACCCTTCCATCGGGGTTGACGATTTCTTCGGCGGCGTCGGGGAATACCTGCGGCGGCTCGATTACGGCGACGGTATCAGGAAACTCCATCACGTTTTCGGGCGGCACACTGGCGGGCAGCGCATCGTGCAGCTTCGCAGTCGGCGTGACCGGAACCACGGCGGGCACCTATAACAATACGACGAGTGCGATCACCTCGAATGAAGCGGGTACTGGTTCAACGGCTAGCGCGACGCTCTTGATCGAGGCGCCTCCGTCGATCGCGAAGGCATTCAGTCCGACGTCGATCACGGCGGGTGGCACGACCACGCTGACGTTCACGATCACGAATCCGACTGGAAATCCGGCGTCGCTGACGGGAGTCGCGTTTACAGACATGCTGCCAACCGGATTGACGGTAGCGTCGGGGTCCACTGCCGCGTGCGGTAGCGGGACACTGACGACCACTGCACCGAGGACGATCACGTTGTCGGGCGGAACCATCGCGATGAATGCGCAATGCATGATTCCGGTGATGGTTACCGGGGCCAGCCCGGGTTCTTATACCAATACCACCGGCAATGTGACCTCGACCAACGGGGGCACGGGCAATACGGCTAGTGCGGGCTTGACGGTAGCAACTGCCGGGGATCTGGCGATCACGAAGACCCACTCGGGCTACTTCGCGCAGGGTCAATTGGGCGATGTGTTCTACCTGAACGTAAGCAATGTGGGTTCCGGAGCGACGGACGGGTCAATGGTGACGGTGACGGACACGATGCCGGCCGGGTTTACGGTCACCGGGATCAGCGGCGGCGGCTGGACTTGCACGACATCGCCGCTGCAGTGTACTCGTACGGATGCGCTGGCCGGAGGATCGAGCTATGCGACGATCACGATCGCGGTGAACGTGAATGCGAACGCGTCTACTCCGCTGACCAATACGGCTACGGTCTCCGGCGGAGGCGATACCAATCCCGTGAATAATTCGGCGAGCGACACGGTCGCGATCGGCCAAACGGCGCAGATGACTCTGACTGGCTTGCTTACAGGGAAGACCGGCACCGTCGGAGGTTCGCGCACGTGGACCATTACGGTGACCAACCACGACACGGCGGCGGCGAATAATACCGCGGTTAGCGGGTTCACTTTGACGCAAACGGCGGGAACGGCGTGTACGCCGGTTATCGGAACGCTGCCGACTATCGGGACAATCGCCGCCTCCGGCGGGACCGGCACGGGAACCGTAAATATCGATTTCACTGGATGCGCCTCGACTGTACGGTTTAAAGCCGTGGCGACATTCGTCGCGAACGGCGGAGCGAACGGCGGCACGATGACGCTGCTCAGCCAGGGGCAGTAAGAGATAAACAGGAGCCTATCACGATGAAGACATCAATATGGATCGCGGCGACGGCGGCCGCTCTAGTTCTGGCGCCGGCGGGTTGGGCGACCACCAGTTCACTGGTGACCATCCCCACGAATGGAAACTTAACTGCTTATCCGGGGGAGACCGTAGGGTGGGGCTTTACTCT
>CAVPKR010000092.1:0-18269 GCA_963705675.1 Terriglobia bacterium | reverse complement strand
TGGGGACCATCATCACGGTCCGCGATCTTTTCTTCAACGTTCCCGCGAGAAAGAAATTCCTGCGGTCCGATCAGACTGAGATCGCGCACATCGCCTCGCTCGCGACGCATTACAGCCTGGCGCATCCCTCCAAGAGCTTTCTGCTGCGGCACAATAACGCCGAGCTCCTTTCGGTCACCCCAGTCCCATCGCTGCGGGAGCGCGTCTATCAGGTATTCGGCAGCCAGGTCCTCGAAGACCTGGTCGACCTGGGGAATCAAGGGCGCGATCTCGAAGCTGCCTCTCGATGAGGGAGAATTCATCGAACGCCATTTCCGTTTGCGAGGCTTCGTCAGCGGACCGCAAGTGCAAAAGCTGAACCGCAATTCGATTTACCTGTTCGTCAACGGACGCCTGATCCGTGACCGTTTGCTGCTCCACGCGATCTCCTCTGCCTATCACAACCTGATACCGCCCGCGTGTTATCCGTTCGCGCTCCTGTTTCTCGATTGCGATCTCGAAGAGGTCGACGTGAACGTACACCCGTCGAAAACCGAGGTCCGGTTTCGTCACGGGTCGCTGATTCACGATTTCGTGCGCGACACCATCCGCCAGACCCTGATGGCGCAGCGGCCGGCGTCCAACATGTCGATTCCCAGCTCGCCGCAATTGGGTGCGGGGCTGCCGTATTCCGAATTCAGCCAGGGCATCGAGAATATGAACTTTTCAGCCGCCCCGCCGGATCTTGCGGACCCCTCGGTTCTGCCTGAATTCGACCTGAGAGGGCCGATGGCGCCTGCCCCGCGTTTCGATTTCTCAGACGCCCCGCTTTTGCCGCCGGTGAAATCTGCGATTCCCGAAACCCATGGGCCGTTGCTGCCGGATGCCTATGTTCCCGAGCCCGAAAGCCTGGAAGCGCTGAAGGATTTGCGCCCGCTCGGCCAGATTCACGATAGCTTCATCGTAGCCGCGGGTCGCGACGGCTTGTGGATCATCGATCAGCATGTGGCCCACGAACGAATCCTGTTCGAACAGGTTCTGGCCGCCCGCAGCGCCGGGAAAGTGGAGACGCAGCGCCTTCTGATCCCCTTGGTCATCGGGCTCAGCGCGGCCCAGCAGATCGAATATGCGCGCATTGCGGATGAGCTGAACGCTCTCGGATTTGAAACCGAGCCGTTCGGCAATCGCACCGTCGCCATCCAGTCCGCGCCTGCGGGCGTGGGTGCGGGCGATGTGGAAAAAGTATTATTCGAGATCTTAGAGATCACTGAGAGCGAGTTGCGCGGCGCCTCCCTCGACGATCTACGCCGCGGGATGGCTGCTTCCATTGCGTGTCGCGCGGCGATCAAGATCAATATGCGTCTGGAACCGGCGAAAATCGACTGGCTGCTGCGCGCGCTGGCCGCGACTTCCTGCCCGATGAGCTGCCCGCACGGGCGTCCTATCGCGCTGCGCTATTCCACTCGCGACATTTTGAAAAGCTTCCACCGCATTTAACATTCCCATCTCGCGCATGGCATCCATAGGCTGATGGTATCCTTTCGATGAGCAGACTATGAACTACGTAAATCTGGGGTCCACCGGCTTGAAAGTGTCGCGGCTTTGCTTCGGCACCATGACTTACGGGTCGAAGAAATGGCGCGAATGGGTCATGGAGGAAGACGAAGCCAAGCCCTTCTTCCGGCGCGCCGTCGAGCTCGGGATTAATTTCTTTGACACTGCGGACATGTATTCGCGCGGGGTGAGCGAAGAGATCACCGGCCGCGCCCTGCATGAGCTTGGACCGCGCGAGAACTGGGTAATCGCGACGAAAGTTTTCAACGCCATGGGCGACGGGCCGAACCAGAAAGGCCTGTCGCGCAAGCACATTATGGAAGGAATCGATGCGAGCCTGCGGCGTCTGAAGACCGATTACATCGATCTGTACGTCATTCATCGCTTCGACCCGCTGACTCCGATTGAGGAAACTGTCGAAGCTCTGCACGATGTAGTGAAAGCCGGCAAAGCGCTCTATTTGGGCGGTTCCTCGATGCATGCCTACCAGTTCGCGAAAATGCTCTACACCGCCGATCAGCTTGGGTTTACACGATTCGTCTCCATGCAGAATCACTACAACCTGATCTATCGTGAGGAGGAGCGCGAGATGATGCCGCTATGCCGCGAAGAAGGCATCGGCGTCACTCCGTGGAGTCCTCTAGCGCGCGGCTTTGTGGCGGGAAATCGCACGCCCGGCGGTTCCGGCGAGACGATTCGCGCTAAGACCGACGATTACGGCAAGGGCCTGTATTACCAGCCGTCCGATTTCAAAGTGGTCGACCGTTTGACCGAAGTGGCCAAGCGCCGCGGCCTTCCGAACGCGCAAATCGCGATGGCTTGGCTCCTGCACCAGCTCGGAGTGACGTCGCCGATCGTAGGGGCGAGCAAGCTGTCGCATCTGGACGATGCCGTGGCTTCGCTGGACGTGAAGCTGGACCCGGCCGAGTTGAAGGAGCTTGAGGAACCGTATCAGCCTCACCCCGTGCTGGGACATTCCTAAGAAATTCACACCCCCAGCAGAAACGCGCGAGCCGGAAGTCCCGTGATGCGCGTCAGCGCGTAGCCATACCACTGAAGCTGCCGCGTGTAGGATTCGCGAAGTTCGGAATTGACGCCGATATCCGTCTTGAAGTCGACGATAATCCAGGTCCCGTTCTCGACGAACGCCAGATCAATCACGCCGTCCAGCAGCCCGCCGCCCTCCAGCTCCAGCGTTACCGGATATTCGCGATGACACCGCGCCGCCGCTCGTGCACGACGCAACAACGGATGCGCCAGCGCCGCTTTCACCGCCACGCGCGCCGCATCCCGCTCCTCTGATGGCGCCCCGATCGACCGCGCCGCCAGCTCCAGCAATTGCGCGATGGATTCGGCGGAGGCGTCCAGTTTCAACATCCCGCAAAGCCGCGTGGACCAGCGTCCCGTAACGCCTCCCCCGCGCCCGCGATTCGACGCTCGCAAACTCGATCGTTACCGCGGCCGGTTCACCCGGCGGAGCATCCAAAGATTGACTCGCCAGCAGCACGCGATACTGCGGCGCCGCACCCGCCGCAAGCGTTGCGGCTTGTTGTGCTTCCCATTCGCGATAGGCGGCCAGGCTAACCCCGTTGTCTTCGGCGAGAAGCTCTTTCTGGCGCAGTCCCAGCCCTGCGTCGACATTCAGTCGAAGTGTGGCTGGATCCCACCAAACCACTTTGTGCTCCCCATGTTCCGGCACGATCAGCCCCGGCTTCACTGAAAATTCTTCTTCCCGGTCATATTCCATCGGCCGCTCGAGCACCGTCGTATTTCCAAAGTCCGGGCAGCCCGCCGCCCGGGAGCCGCGACGCCAATTCGCACGCGAAGGATAAATGGCTTTATTCAGCGGCCCCAGCCATCCCTCAAACGCCTCATCGCCAATCGCGGGAACCACCAGTAAATCCCGCGCCCGAGTCGCCGCCACATACGCGACGCGCACCCCCTCGGCACGTTCCCGCGCGCTTTCCTGCGGCTCATGGTCCGACAATTCGCGCGGCGCGCAACGCAGCAAACGAGTAGCGCTCAAGCGCTTTGTTCCCGTCCACAAACTGATCCGGCTCCTTGGCCGCAAGGTTCGCAGTCAAATCCGCAAGAATCACCACGGGAAATTCCAATCCCTTGGCGCCATGCACGGTCATCAACCGGACGCCGTCGGAATCCTCTTCCAGCACCGGAGCTTCAGCGGCCTCTTCTTTTTCACCTTGTGCCGTCAGTTCTTCGACGAACCCCCGGAAAGAAATTCCGCCAGTCATTTCATAAGTGCGTGCCAGTTCGGCCACCCGAGCGACATTCGCCAGAATCTGGTCGCCTCCCGGCCGCAGCACGAATCCGGCATGCGCCCGCGTGGCCTCCAGCAGCGCATTCACCGTGGCCGCAAACGGCTGGCGATTGCGGCTGCGATGCAGATCGCCCAACAGCGCCAAAGCTTCTATCACGGTGGAGAACGCAGCGTCTTCGGGTTTATGAAACGGATGCAGCGGTCCATGTTTGTGGCGATAGCGCAGCAGGACCTCGTCGGGAATTGCGAAGAGAGAGCCTTTGAGCGTCGCAAACACGCTGAGCTCGTCGTTCGGCCATTCAATCGCGGTCAGCGCCGCGCGCATCGTCTCCACTTCTTCGCGCCTGTGAAACGATTTCGACCCAGCCAGCAGGTGCGGAATCAGCCTCGCTTCCAGCGCCCGCGCATATTCGCGAGTCAGATCCGACCCAGCCTGCGTGCGGCGCCGGAACAGCACCGCGATATCGCGGGGACGAAACTGCCACCCGCTATGATCCAGAAGCCATGCGATGAAGGCGGCGATCGCGTCGGGCAGCGATCGATTGATCGCCTCTTTCGCGATCCGCGATTTATACGGGCGGGGAACTGGGAGGACGATCACGCTCGGCCGATTCTCAGGCTCCGGCCTGAACTCTTCCAGAGCCGCCCAGTCGGCCTGACCCGCCTCCGCATCGCCGGTCATTTCCGTTTCAAACGCGGCGTTGACGAATTGTTGTATGTTCCGGACCGCCCGAAAGCTCCTGGTCAACGTCACGAAGCCCGCGCCCCGATCCATCAATCCCTGTTTCACCTGCCGGTACAACACCATGTCCGCGCGTCGAAATTTGTAGATCGATTGCTTTGGGTCGCCCACCAGGAATAGTTTTCCGGCCTTCGGCCGCGCCCGCAGCCAATCCGATTCCGCCGGATCGTCGGCCGCCAGCAGCAGAAGAATCTCGGCTTGCAGCGGGTCGGTGTCTTGAAATTCATCCACGAACAAGTGCGTAAACCGGTTCTGCAAATACCGCCGGACTTCCGGTTGACCGCACACCAGATCGCGAACCGAAGTGAGCAAATCCACGAAATCCAGCTTGCCGGACCTGCGCTTGCGGTCCTGGTATTCCTCCACCAGCTCCGTCATTTCTTCACGCAGCAGCGCCGCCAGATCTGCATCCGCGCGGCGTCGAAACTCGCCGATCCACCGAAGCAGCTCGTCGCGGCGCGCGATAATTTCTTCACGCGACGCTCCCTCTCCATACGCGCCGGATCCTTTAAGGTTGGTTCGGAGTTCCCGCGCCAGCTTCAGCAGCCGCCCCTCCAGCGCGTCGTCGTCGCGGCGCCCGCCTTTCTCGCCCCGTTCGATCCACTCCGCCAGACCCCGCAGCGGCAGCAGACTCTTATAAAGGTTGTCGGTGATCCGGCGCGGGCGCGACGAAAGGTCTGCGAGCTCGCGCACCAACCGCGCCATTGTCCCCAGCTCTTCTTCTCGCGCGAAAGGTTCGCGATGCCAGGCAGCGGGATAATCGCGCCACTCCACCAGCTTCTTCCCGGCCCATTGCAATTGTTCGAGCGGAGGCGAATCGTCCCACGAATCGCGCCATGCCAGCCGCGCAAAAGCTCGCCGCAAACCCGGCGATTCCACGTTCAAGCGGCGCTCCAGCCACGCGCGAAACGCCCGCTGGTAGAGGCGAGCACTCTCTTGCTCGTTCAATTCCTCGAACGCCGGGTCGACTCTGGCCTCCACCGGCCGCTCCCTCAGAATCTGCGCGCAGAACGCATGGATGGTCCCGATCGAGGCTTCTTCCAACCGCTTCAGCGCGTCTTCCAGCACCGGCGCGCGATGCCGTGCCGTATCCAGCTCCTCGCGCAGGCGCAGCTTCAACTCGCCCGCCGCTTTGTGCGTGAACGTCACCGCCGCGATCTGGTCGATCTTCGCGCCATGCTCCAGCACCGCGACGATGCGGTGGACTAATTCCGTGGTCTTGCCCGTGCCGGCTGAGGCCTCGACAATCAGACTCTCGTCGAGCGATGTGCGGATTCGGTGACGCGCCGCTTCATCGGAGCCCGCCCGCATCGCCGGATTCATGCCATGCCTCGAATTTCAGTCAGCGGCTCCAATCGTTCATCGCGCCGATCTTTGTAACGGTCCGCCCGCTGGTCCTCGTAGGGACCGCAGACCATCCCGTAGTCACACGCCTTGCACGCGTCCTTTTGCGGAACCGGCGGAAGAAACCCGTCCGCAATCGCTCCGTCGATATTCGAGAGCAGCTTCCCCAGGAACAGCCTGGCGCGATGATCCAGACGAATCTCGATGGGTTGAAACCCGCCCCGCTCGGTCGCAAACAGCAAGCGTCCGCTCTCGACAGCTTGTCCCAGCAGCTTTTCCGCGGCCAACCCGTACAGCAGCGGCTGAAGAAATCGTCCACCACCAACCAGGTGAGGAGTACTTTCAGGAGCCCGACCGGTCTTGTGATCCGTAATGCGTAGTAAGCCGCGCGCCGTATCGCGCTCGATTAAATCAATCGAGCCTCGCAGACGCACTCCGCATTCAGAGAGATCGGCTTCTTCCTGCGTGCTCGCCGGGTCGCGATTCTGATCCCGTGCCAGGCCGAATGCAAACTCGAAGTGGATCGGCTCCCAGCCCGCGTCGTTCGCCGCGACGTATTGCAGCCACCCGCGCAAATCGGTTCGCAGATCCTCGATCTCGCTTTTCCAAACTCGCGGAATTGCGGGGACCAGCTCATCCTCATACTTAGCCGCCACCTGCTCCAGCACGCGATCCGCAACTTCCAGCACTTCTCCAAGCCGCTCCGGAGTCACAGGAAGAGTCCCCGATTTCCTGAGCTGGCCGAACAGCGCGAACTGCACTTGATGGAACAGAGCGCCCCGCGTAAGCGGGTCCATCTGCTCGATCGACGCGGCTTCTTCGCGCGGCCGCAGCCCGTAGATTCCGTGCAACGCGAATCGATACGGACACGCCGCGAATTGCTGAAGCGACGACGGCGACCATGCCCGCGCCCGCAGCCGATGCGCCTCCAGAGCCGCCATCGCCTCCGCATCGCGCGTGATCAATCCGTCGACGCTGGTCCATTTTGGTTCCCACCGCCGCCACCGCGCGCGCAGCGACCGCGCCAGCGGCTGGTTGGTGTCGAGCAGATAGCGCGCGCCTTTTGATTGTTTCAGGATGACCAGATCGTATTCGATCGCATCGATCGCGTCCCCGGTTTCGCGCGGCGCAGGCCAGTTGAGCCGCGCCGGAGCAGCCTCCCGAGCCTGCCTCTCAAACTCCTTCAGCTCTGGAAGCCGCCCTTCCACCGCCCGCGGAAGCTCCAGCGCGTAGAACGATGGAACCCGCGGCCGCCCCTCTCCGATGTCCATTCGCGGATACGACGCGACCAGCCGCTCGCCCGTCGCGGCCACCGCCAGACGCAAGCGCAATCGTTCTTCGGCGACGCGATCGTCACGAAGTGGAAGAGCCTCAAGGCCCGGTGCGCGGCGAAACTGATCCAGCAGCAGCGGATCTTCAAGCGCGCGGCGCGGAAATAATCCTTCTGCCAAGCCAGGCAGGAACACCACTCGAAACTCGCGCCCCCGTGCCTCCTCGATCGAGCCGACGAACACACATCCATACCTTCGGCGCGGCGGGTCGTGGCGAAGGAAACGCAGCCGGCTGCTCAACACCTCGGCCACTTCTTCGATCCCCGCCGGCCCCACGTCCCCCATCGGCGCAAACTCCGCCAGCACCGCCAGCACTGGCTCCGGCTTTCGCAATGCCACGCGCGCCAACGCCGAAAGCTCTGCGATCCATTCCTTCCAATCTGCCTTGCCTGGCAGCGCGGACAGTGCGTCGATCAGAGGCAGCGCGAAGGTCTCCAATTGCCGTAACTGGTCGAGTCTTCGCGCCAGATGCTCCCGCTGAGGATCGTCGTCGCGATCGAGCGCTTCCATCCGCAGCTCGAATTCGCGAGCCAGCCCCCGCAGCCGCCGCTGCCACCGGTCTCGCCCGCCGATCACGGCCGCATCCACCAGCAGCTTCTCCCATGACGCCGGCGCGGCCACGCTCGTAGATTCGTCCGCCTCCCGGTCCGCTTGCTCCGGCTCTGAAACGTCCGCCAGCATTTCGTCTGCGGCCGGAACCCATTCCGTCGCGGCCTCGAAACCAGCCGCCGGCACTTGACCCAGCGAAAGGTACTCGGCGAATCTCGATGCCGAGCATTTTTCCGCCGCGCACGCCAGCAAAGCGAGAAACGCGCGTCCACCCGGATCGGGCCGCGCTGTGCCGCGGCTGAAATACGCCGGGATTTGCGCCCTCCGCAGCGCCTCTTCGAGCATCGGCTGGTAGCGTTCCGGACTGCGCAGCAAAATCGCGACACGATCGAACGGCGTGCCGTCGCGCGCTAATTTCAGGATCCGCCGCGCGATTTCTACCGCTTCCAGCCCCTCACCGGGCGCGGAAAAGAGCTCCAGTGCGCCGTCGCGGCTCGCTGCCGGCGGCGTAGCCGAGAACAAATAGGCTTTCAAATGTTCCAGTTCTGAGACCGGCTCCGGATCGCTCCCGCCACTTTCATCCAGCACGCAAGTCAGCACGGACGGCGCGCGGGATGCCACGCTTTCGAAGAGCTCCCGTTGAGCTTTCGTCGTCAGAGGCACGTCGAGCGACAACAGCGGTAGTCCGATCCAGCGGCACCCCGGCTCCCCCGCCGCGCGCGTTGCCAGCTCGAAGATCCGCGCCATATCGGCGAGTCTTCCCGATTCCAGCTCCGCATTGTAACGCGCCAGCAGCTTGGCCAGATCCTCGCCTGCCGCTCCGGTTTCCGCGAGCGCGGAAGCCTCAACACGGGCCATTCGCAGCTCCCCGATGGTTCGCGCCAAAGCTCGCGCAAACCCCGGCAGCGCGGCAACCGGCTTGAAGTACGCCAGTTCCCCCTCGGCCAACGCTGCGTGAACCACGCGCGCCGCCAGAGCTTCGAGGCCGAGCATCGTCACCGGCGCGAGCCCCATCGCCGCCATGGATGCTCGCGAAAGATCGGACGCCAGTTGCACCAGCGTCAATCTGTGAATGCCCGCCGCTTGGGACATTCGCTGTGCTAATTCTTCCCCTGCCGAATGGCTAGGCGCTGTCACCAGGACTTCCGCATGCGCGGAAAGATATTCTTTCGCGGCTCCCATAAGATGTCTGTTTGAACGCGATTGCAGCACGCGCCGCTTGCCGGTCAGCATATTTTTAGTCTAGCCGCACGCGCCAAAGTCGATGTATGAAAAAATCGACTGATTTTTTTCTGGAAATGGTAACCCCTACGCGCTGGGATTCGTTTGTACATATAACTAAATCCCCGTTACGACGGCGGGCGCTCTCACCCCTTTTCACCCATAGAAAGCGCCCGCTTTTTCTTTCTCCGCACGACTGATTCCTGCCTCAATGTCCATGCATAAGCCTGATGGCATATTGGCGTTCACTTGTCTAATACTTCAATAACCATTTGCTATTTAATGTCCCACAGTTCGCGATTTATCGCGCCGGGCTTAATCGTCGAACAGGACGGAAGTCAAGTATCGCTCGCCCGCATCCGGCAGAATCACGACGATCGTCTTACCCTTCATCTCCGGCTCGCGCGCCATGCCGCACCGCGGCGGCGACCGCGGCTCCGCAGGAGATCCCACTCAGGATTCCCTCTTCGCGCGCCAGCCTCCGCGCCATCTCGATCGATTCGTCATCTCCCGCAAGATCCACCCGATCCACCATGTTCAGATCGAGCGTCGCCGGAATAAATCCGGCTCCGATTCCTTGTATGCCGTGCGGCCCCGGACGCAGAGGCTCGCCTCGCCAAGTTTGCGTAATGACGGGGCTCCCTTCCGGCTCGACGCCGACCGAGAGAATGGCCGCTTGCGCTTCCAGCTTGAAATATCGGCGATCCCGGTGATCGTGCCGCCCGTGCCGATGCCCGCCACCAGCGCGTCCACGTTCCCGTCCGTGTCATCCCAAATTTCAGGACCCGTAGTTTTAAAATGAATCTCCGGGTTGGCGGGATTCTGGAACTGTTGCAGCAGCACCACTCGCTCAGGATCTGCCGCCACCATCTGTTCGGCCCGCTCGATCGACGCGCCCATCCCCAGCGCGCCGTCAGTCAGAATCAGGTTCGCGCCCAGCGCTTTCAGAACTTTGCGCCGCTCCATCGACATGGTCTCCGGCATCAGCAGCGTGATCTTATATCCGCGCGCCGCCGCGACGAAGGCCAGTGCGATTCCGGTGTTGCCGCTGGTCGGCTCGATCAGTTCTTTCCCCGGGTTCAGAATGCCGCGCCGCTCCGCGTCCCAGATCATCGATGCGCCGATGCGGCACTTCACCGAATACGCCGGGTTCCGGCCCTCGATCTTGGCCAGCACCGTGGCATGCGCGCCATCCGTCACCCTGTTCAGCCGCACCAGCGGCGTGCGTCCGATGCTGAATGAATTATCCGAGTAAACCATTAAATCTCCCAATTGGGAACATAGCGTTTCTGCGATTCTTTCCACGCGAAGCGCCAGCTCGGCGAACGTCGTGTGGTCAAGAATCGCCGAGATGGATTCGTCTACACGCTTCCACAATTCGCCCAGTGCGTCCGCCGGATGCCGTTTCGCCCGTTTGCGTTGTTCGATGAATTCGAGCACCGCGCCCACGGTAATCTTGTCGGCTGAGCGAGCCAGCCGGTACCCTCCCTCGGCTCCCCGCCGCGATTCGACAAAGCCTCCCTGTTTGAGGGCGGCGAGAATCAACTCCAGAAATTTCTGCGGGATTTTCTGCCGCCGCGCGACATCGGCAATCTTGATCGGGGTGCCCGGCGGTTGCAAAGCGAGATCCAGAATCGCCTGCAGGGCGTACTCGCCTTTCACGGAAATGTTCATCGAAAAAGGAAAAGGGCCGGGCAGGGCAGACAGCGCCCAAACCCGACCCCTGATTGTAACAGCCTTGTAAGCCTTAAGCCCAGACTAGAAGTCCAGACGCAGACCCAATTCAATCCACCGCGCCGCGTTCGTGCGGTTCGGCGGAGTGTAAGTGCCCGTGATCACCCCGAACGATGCCGGGCTGGCGTAGCTAAGCGACGGATTGTTGAAGTTCTGGTGGTTGAAGATGTTGAAGAAATCCGCCGAGAAACCCACTTTGTAGCGCTCTTTGATCGAAGTGGTCTTCCCTAGGCGCGCGTCGAAGTTCCAGAAGGGCAGCCCGTAAAACGGATTCGCGCTCCCGGTCCTTCCGGTCGAAGAAAGCTGCACGTATCCGAAGCCGCAATAGGCCGCGCCCGGGTTGCTAAAGATGTCCATGTTGGTGCCCGATGCGCCGCCGGTACCGCTTCCGACCGTGACGCCGCTGGGGTTGTATTGGTTGGTGCAGGTGGTGTTGTTCGCGACGTTATGGCTGATGCTGTTGCCGGACGGAAGCCCGGTGAGCGGAACCATGTAATCCGTGGATCCGATGGTGCTCGTTCCGCCGCCCCAAACCTGGCTGCCCTCGGAAACCTTGTCCGGCAGTCCGGTCCAAGCCGAGAACACGCCCGACGTGTACCAGCCGCCGATGATGCTGTCTACGAAATTCCCGGTGTGGAACGCATGTCCCTTACCGGCGGGCAGATCGTATTGATAGTACATGTTGAACACATTGCGGCGGTCGTAGCTGGAAGGCCCGTACTGGACGCTGGTGTTATAGCTGTTGGAGTAAAATCCGGCGTTGTTCTGATTAGACAGACCATCGTCCAGCGCTTTGGCGTAAGTGTAGTTGCCGCTGATCGTGAATCCGTGCGTCATCCGCTTGGTAAGGGTTATGATCCCTGCGTTGTAATTCGAATACCCGATGTAGCTGCGCATGAACTCCACCTGCGCCTCATCGTTGTCGTAGATCGGTAAGTGCAGCTGGCTTCGATAGGTATCCAGGTTCAGGAACAGGTTCCCGACGCTGCCGGCCGTGAACAACCCTTTGTTGGCGCCGTAGATGTAGGCGGTCGCGCTCGCTGCACCCTTGAGAGTGGCGAGACCCGGGAACTGATTCTCAAACCACGGCTGGTTCGCCGGGGTTTGGCTGCCGCGGAGCGCATTCGCGACAGCGTCGTAAGCCTGCGCGAAGGTCTGACCGGAAGCCGGGTCTTTGAACATGTACGGCGCGGAGTTCAGGTTCACCGCCTGCGGAAGGTCGCGAGCCGCGCGGCCGATGTAGGCGAGCTCCATGATGATGCCGCCCGGCAACTCGCGCTGGAGACTGAAATCGAAGTTATAGCTGCGTCCCACCTTGGTATTCGGATCCACTTGGAACGACAGCGTTTCCTGGTTAACTGCAGGAATGATAGGCGAGGTCGCGGGCGATGGAACCGGAAGGGGTAGCGTTCCGTCGACACCGACGCGGAAGCTAGATAGTCCGGGATTAGCGGCGCCCGCTGAGGCTTGGCAGCCCGATCCGCCGGGACCTGTGGCATTACAGAACGGAGTGCTGACCACCAGCAGCTGGTCGAACCCGATGCCGAGCATGGGAATTTCGACGGCCTGAACTTGGTTGGATCGATCGTAAACCATCGCGAATCCGCCGCGTATTACGGTCTTATGCTCGCCCACCAATTTACCCATGAACCCACCCTTCGCGGAAGGATTCCAAGCTAACGAAACACGCGGAGCGATCTGGCCCCAATCCGTGTTATACACCGGACGATTCGCCTGGGTCACAGTCTCAAACCCGAGCGTCGGGTTGTAAATCTGTCCCGCCAGCGCCGCCGATTCCTTGGCCTGAATATACGCCGGACCGGTGATTAAGGAGTTGTTATCCTGAGTGTTCACCATCAGCGTCTGCAGATTGTTTGCTTCCTTCGGCGCCGTCTGCCATCCATAGGAGAGCCCGAAATACAGAGTCAGATTCGGCTTGAGGCGATAGGAATCCTGCACATACATGTACGGCGCCCAGCTGGTCGTGTCGTCCCGCAGGAACGTTCCCAGCGGTTGCGGCTGTAGGTTCGCGTTTCTCACCGCGAGCACGCCCACGTTGTCCACCAGTCCCAGAACCGACGCGTAATAGCGGTCGTAGTTGGTCAACTGGTTTGACGGGAGACAATTGCTGGTAACTGATGTGCCGCAAGTGAGCGGCGTGTTCAGCGATGGAATAGTCAGGAAGCTGCCCTGATCGATATCGGCGACCAGCGATGTGATCGACCCGATCACCTTGTCCGCGCGGGCGTGGGTGAAGGTGATTCGGTTTACATTGACCCCGTACTGGATCTGATGCTTACCCAGAATTTTGGTCATGTCATCGTAGATCTGTCCATTGGTCAGCCACTGCGCTTGAAAGCGCGCGCGTTGCGTGTCCATATCGATCGGAGAATCGATAAAACTGCTGACGCCGCTGCCGGGGATGATCGCCACCGGCCCGTCCGCCGTCTGCGTTCCGGTGATGTTCAACTTGCCGGCTGCAGCGGTCGGCGAGGTCGCATTAGACTGGCTGGTGTCTCGCACCCAGCCTATCCGGAATACGTTCAAAAACGTAGGCGAAATCTGCCAGGTGAGCTGAGCACTAGGCACGAGCGCGCGTGAAGGCGTAGTGACAGCGCAACTGGGGTTCCCGTTCAAGATGGAGACATCTCCGCAAGTCCCATTGCTTCCTGACCTGATCTTGCCGGTAATAAGTGGTAGTAAGATTCAAGGTCAACTTCTCGTTGAAGACATGGTCCAAACGCATCACGCCGTAGTCAGTCTGAATCGGCGTGGGCAGAACCGCGTAAAAAGATTGCGTATTCAACGTGTCGCCACCGGCGAGGTTGGGCAGAGGCATATCCGAAAACTGTTGCGACACAGCAGGTGAAATTCCAAGCCCGCGCGGGTCGCACGCCTGGTTCCCGTTAGGACCGCAAACTTGAGCGGTTTTCAGATTGAACTGCTCCAGGACGCCGCCATTCTGGAATTCAAGGATACCCTGCCGCAAAGTCGCTGTCGGCACCGTCCGCGTAACTCCTGAGGCGCTGATAAACCTCCTCGCTTCGTAATTCGCGAAGAAAAACGTCTTGTTCTTCTTGATAGGGCCGCCTAAACGAACACCGTAACGATTGTCATCGATTCTTGCCTTCGCCAAGCCCGCGTGGTTGTTGTCCCACGTGTTGGTGTTCAAATCGTTGTTCTGGAGGAACTCATAAACCGCGCCATGGAAATCGTTCGAACCGTGCCGACCGATTAACGTGACCTGCCCACCCGACCCGCGCTGCATGTTCGCGCTGGGATTGGCGACATTCGCGCGAAATTCTTCCACGCTATCCGCAGGCGTCGGAATCGACGTGTTGGTTGCGACCAGGTTCTGCGTGATATCGATACCATCCAGCGTCACGGTGTTCTGATCGTCAATCGCGCCGCTGACGCGCATGGTGATGTCCGTTGCCGCCCGCCACCACGCCGGGTTGCAGGTTCATCAACTCGATCGCGTTGCGTTGCAGGGTCGGCAAACGCAGAATGTTGTCGGTCGAAAGCACGTTGCCGATCTGCGCGTCTGACGTCTGCAATTGCGCCTGCGCGGTCGCGGTCACTTCGACCACTTCCTTGTCGCCGCCGACTTCCAGTTTCACCGGCACCGTAGTCGATTTCTCTACGTCGACGACCAGATCCGTTATCGAAGCCTGCCGAAACCCGGTCATCTTCACCGTCAACCGGTAAGTTCCCGGCACCACCGAGGCGAACACATATCCGCCCGACGAATCCGTGACCGCGGACAGAGTCGCGTTCGTCCCGACGTTCACCAGCTGAACCTCGGCCATCGGTATGACCGCTCCTGTTTGATCAGTGACTGTGCCGATAACTTTTCCAGTGTTGAGCGTCTGTGCCATAGCAGCCGGCACGACGATCGCCCCTAGTAATGCCACCAGAACCAGCGCTAGCGCCGCCTGGAAGGCCCCCTTAATACCTTTTCTGGAATACATGAACACTCCCCTTATGGATTCGTGGATTCTTGATTGCCGCAAGTAGTGACAAAGCGGGCGCGAGTGACCCGCTGCGCGGCAGCGCGTGGACCAACAACACGATTGCTGGCTCAAAGATGTGCAAACTCCCCCAAAGACCTAAACGAGAAAACCAAAGCAGCTATGAAATAACGGCTGGGCCCCGCCCCCAAATGCGACTAAGCACCAGACGGTGTGTGGCCGATGTTACCAATGATTGATACGACTGTCAAGCGGAAAACATATTGCTGGAATGCCTCTCGACAAGGTTTCCAGCCATTGTTATCTGCGTAGTGCGGATGGTGCCCAATTAGGCCCTCAGCCCGAACGGCCTGCGAAGTTTAATGGAAGGTGTAAGGAGTTGTAAGGGGGGGTGGCCGCTATGCACCTCGGCGCACCAGCGACAGAAACTCGTCCCGCGTCGCCTTGCTCTTCCGAAAACTCCCGAGCATGGTACTCGTCACCGTACTCGAGCTCTGTTTCTCCACCCCTCGCATCATCATGCAGAAGTGCCGAGCCTCGCAGAGGACGCCCACGCCGCGCGGCGAAATCACTTCTTCGATCGCCTCCGCCACCTGTTGCGTCAGCCTTTCCTGCAACTGGAGCCTGCGCGCGAACATGTCCACGATGCGCGGGATCTTGCTCAATCCCACCACCTTGTCTTTAGGCAGGTACGCCACGTGAATTTTGCCGAAAAACGGCAGCAAATGGTGCTCGCAGGTGCTGAAAAATTCGATGTCCCGGATGATCACCATTTCGTCGCATTTCACGTGAAATAGCGCGCCGTTGACAATTCCCGCAAGGTTCTGCTGATACCCGCTGGTGATAAACCGCAGAGCCTTCTCATACCGCTCCGGCGTCTTCACCAATCCCTCGCGCGATGGATCCTCGCCCAGCAGCTCCAGCATCTCTTCGACGTGCCCGGCCATCTCCGACCGCTGCGGCGCCATTTTGATCAGCTTCTTATTCTTCGTCATGCTTCCAGCTCGAACATATTCCGGTCCGTCTCCGACACTCGCACTTTCGCCAACCGTGCCGCAAAGGGCCAATCCGCCGAAAGCGCCGTTCGGATCGCGGATGCCAGGTTCTCTGTCGTCGGCACAATACCTGCCATCTCCGTCACATCTACATTGAGATTCCGATGATCCAGCCGTTCCAGAATTCTCTCGCCCACCAGCGCGTCCAATTCCCCTCGATTCGCCAACTGCCCGCTCGCGTCCGGCCTGCCCTCTACTGTTACGTCCAGTACGTAATCGTGCCCATGGCCGTAGGGATTATTGCACTTCCCGAACAGCCGCCGGTTCTCTTCGACGCCCAAAGCTGGTACGTCCAGCCGGTGTGACGCTGCGAACCGGTATCGGCGAGTTAATCGCAAGTCTCGCCTCGGTAATCCACGTAAAGATCGCCGGTTTCGTACAACCGGACGTTGAATAACCGCACCTTCGGCCCGTCAATCCGAGGCCGCAGTCTCTTCCAAATCTCGATCGCGACGTTCTCGGCCGTCGGCGTCACACGATCGAACGGCGGCACCTCGCGATTCAGAAAACGGTGATCCATCGGCTCGATCACTTCTTCGTTCAGCACTTGTTTCAGCTCGCGCAAATCGAACACCATGCCGGTCAGCGGGTCCGTCTCGCCTTCGACGGTCACCTCGACTACGTAATTGTGCCCATGCCCGTTAGGATTCGCAGCGATGCCGTACACGCGCCCATTCTCAGCCTCGCTCCAGGCCGGATTCGAGCATACATGCGACGCCGAAAACTCGGCTTTGCGGGTTAAAAGCATATTCTCTTTAATGGATGCAGCGATTTCCCGTTGCGATTCTCTATAATAATAGCGTGAAGCGAACCACGGACTTAGTCTTGCTGGCCTCACTGTGCCTCTTAGGACTGGCGCTGGTCTGGGTGGTCTCAGGGACGCTCGAACAAAAAGTCGTCAACGCCGGAGATTCGGCGCCGGATTTCAAAGTGGTCACCGAAACCGGCAAAACCATCACTCTGGACAACTTTGGCGGCAAGGTGCTGGTCCTGAATTTCTTCGCGAGCTGGTGCCCGCCCTGCGTCGAAGAGATGCCTTCCCTGGACGAGTTTGCCAGGGAGTTCAAACCCGCGGGAGTAGTGGTTCTAGGCGTCAGTATCGACAAGAATGAGGCTCAGTATCGCAAGTTTCTGACGCGTTTTCAGGTGCCTTTTGAAACTTCGCGCGATCCCAACGCCGACATCAGCACCAGCTATGGAACGTTTCAATTCCCCGAGAGTTACCTGATCGATCGCAACGGCAAGGTGATCGAAAAGGTCATCAGTAATCAGAATTGGATGGACCCGGAGTTTCTGGCTCGCGTACGAAAGATGTTGTAGGACCCACCGATGGACGCGGATACTTCTCCTTTCGCGCCATTGAAAAAATTCTCGGGACCCCGCGGATATCTTCACAAACCCGAAGACCTCGCGCTTTACGAATACGACGGCGGGATCGACAAAGCCCGGCCCGACCTGGTCGTCTTTCCGCGACCACCGAGGATGTGGTCGCGATCGTGAAGTTGGCCGCGCGAATTCGGACTTCCGCATCGTCGGCCGCGGCGCCGGCACCGGCTGAGCGGCGGCGCGATCCCACGCGCCGGCGGCATCATCATCTCCTTCGCGCGCATGAACCGGATCCTCGAGATCGATCTCGCCAATGAGCGCGCGGTCGTCGCAGCCGGGTGTCGTGAATCTCGATATCTCCGCTGGCCGTAGAAGCCACGGTTATTTCTACGCGCCCGATCCGTCCAGCCAGCGCGCCTGCACCATCGGCGGGAACGTGAGCGAAAACTCCGGCGGTCCGCATACGCTGGCCTACGGCGTCACCACGAATCACGTGCTCGGCCTCGAAGCCGTGTTGCCGGATGGCACCGTCATCAATACCGGCGGCAAGAGTCCGATGCGCCGGGCTACGATCTGACCGGTCTGCTGACCGGCTCCGAAGGCACGATGGCGCTGGTCACCAAGATCATCGTCCGCCTGATGCGGCAGCCCGAAGTGGTCAAAACGATTCTCGCGATCTACGACTCGCGCCGAGGACGCCGGCGATACGGTCGCCGAGATTACCGCGCGCGCCATCACTCCCGTCGCGATCGAAATGCTGGACGGCGCGCTGCTGCGCATGGTGGAGGAAGCCACGCACGCCGGCTATCCCATGGACGCGGCGGCCGTGCTGCTGATCGAGCTCGAAGGACTGAAGGAAGCGGTGGAAGAACAGACCGAGCAGATTCGTGAAGCTTGCGCAGCCTGTCATGCGCGGGAGTTTCGCGTCGCCCGTACCGCCGAGGAGCGCGATCTTCTATGGAAAGGCCGCAAGAACGCCTTTGGCGCGGTAGGACGCGTCAGTCCCTGCGTATTACGTGCAGGACGGCGTGGTGCCGCGCACCCAGATTGCGCCCACGCTACGATTCATCGAAGCGCTGGCCGAGATGCACATCTCCATCAGCAATATCTTTCACGCGGGCGACGGCAACCTGCATCCTCTGATCATGTTCGATCCGCGCGTTCCAGGCGCGCTCGAACGCGTGC
>CAVPKR010000091.1:0-12750 GCA_963705675.1 Terriglobia bacterium | reverse complement strand
ATGTTCTGCTGGGCGCCGTTCAGCGTATTGCTGATCTTCGCGCACAATCCGTGGCCCGAGATGCTAGTGGGCCTGGATGTCGATCCGAAGACAGCCGCCGAAATCACCAAAGGCAGCGCCGATTTCGAAGCCGCCCGCCGCACCCAAATAGAAGCCTTCCGCCGCGATTCCCCGCAAGCCACCATTGTCGAGCTGGACCACACGACGCATTACGTTTTTATCCAGCGAAAAGAAAAAGTAGTCGAAGCAATGCAGCGCTTCCTGGCGCAACCCTAGCGCGGCCAGAGACACGCGCGACGGCGAACAGTCCACTCTCGGTCGTCTCTTGCCGCTCTAACCGGTCGCGGATCGCGGCGGACGCCGCCAAGGCGCGGAGGAAAGGCTTGAACTGTTTACTCTTGTGGTCTCGGGAACCAATAAAGCCTTCCATCTGATTTTCTTTGAGTCGAAAATCTAAACGTTATGGTTCTTTTCCAGAGAGGCATGAACCATGCGCGAAAGGAAGCAATCATGTGATATCTGCCGAGACGATGGGATTGCGGGTCACGCGTGCAAAGTCACAAGTGATCGTGGCCTGCTCGCCAGATTCTATTTCCTTGAAGTGCGGTTGCTCCTGATTAGACTTTGATCGAACGTCATCGGAGGGCTTTCAATGTGGTTCAACCCACAAAATATCGCAACATCTGCGACCGCAGCCTTACCGCTGTTTGTCAGCGTGAATTGCATAGACATCGGATTAGAATCATCGAGCGGAGCGTTCGAGGAGATGGAGACCTGCGGACGATAGTCAAAGATCAAATTACCCAGCCCAAGGACACCGCCAGCGGTGAGCAATCCGGCCAGTAGCCGCTTCAGAATGGATATGGATTCAGATTGCCCTTGCAGAACGGTTTGTGTTTGAGGTGGCCCCTCGGAGGGACGGCGGCGGACGTCTCGCTTCTTATTTTTTCGTTTCCCCATTTCTTGTTTGGCGAAGGCTGGCTGCGCGGGCCTCAATTATAATTCAATCGGAGTCCTATCCACTCTGAGCGGGGATTGAAGGTTTTTAGCCATTTGGGAGCGCCGAGCCCGGCTCTGGTCGGTCCGTCGATCCGATCACAAGGCGCGGCTGGCCATACGGTAGTGGGTCAGTTTCAAACTGACCCACTACCCTACCCGTCGATCATCCAATATGGTATGCTGATCCTTCAATTGGCATGCTTCCTAAACTTGAGCTCGATCCTCGGTCCGATTCGCCGCTCTACCGGCAGGTCTATGAGAACATCAAGTTAGCTATCCTCTCCGGCCGTATGGTCGGGGTGAGCGGTTGCCGCCGACTCGGGAATTGGCTGGCCCACTTGGACTGAACCGGACGACGGTTTCCGCCGCCTATGAGCTCCTTGAAGCCGAAGGGCTGATCAAAGGGCACGTCGGACGCGGGAGCTTTGTTGAATGGACCTAGCCGGGTCTCGACTGGGAATCGATTATCCCGGCCGAGGAGCCGGGCCGCCGTCGCGCCGCCGGCGTTGATCAGTTTTTCTGCGTCGCGGCCGTCTGAATTGCAGTTTCCCCTCGAGGAATTTCGGGTCACTTGCCGTGAAGTCATCGATTCGCGCGGAAGCCGCGCACATTCTTCAGCTCGGGCCGGCGAGTGGATATGGTCCGCTGCGCCGCTACCTGCTCCAAGAAGCCCGGCGGCGCGGCGAAGCTGGGCCGGATGACGAAATTCTGATCACCAGCGGATGCCAGCAGGCGTTCGACTTGATCCAGAGGGTGCTTGCGTCGCATGGCGAATCCGTGGTGCTCGAAGATCCGGTTTATCCCGGCTTGCGCAATGCGTTTCTGCGAGGCGGCGCGCGTGTGATCGGCGCGCCCCTTGGGCCCGACGGAATCGACGTCGAGGCGCTGCGGCGCATTCTCGAAAAGGAACATCCGCGGCTGATGGTGCTGACTCCGAATTTCCAGAACCCGACCGGCACCACCATTCCAGATGACGCCCGCAAGAGCGATTCTCGACGATGGCCCGCGCCGCCGGAATCATCGTGGTCGAGAACGACTTGTACGGTGCGCTGCGCTACACGGCACGGAAATTCCGTCGATCAAGAAACTGGACGAATCGGGCGACACCATTCTGCTGGGAAGTTTTTCGAAGATCGCGTTTCCCGGGCTGCGCGTCGGCTGGGCCATCGGGCCGCGCCACTTTATCGCTCGCCTGACGGAAGCGAAAGAGGCCAGCGATCTGCATTCGGATCAGCTTTCTCAAGCCGTTTTGCTGCGTTTCGCCGAGGCCGGACGCCAAGAAGCACATCGGCGAAAAGATGCTGGCGGCGGGCGTCGGAACGGCTGAAGGCAATCCTCGCGGCGTGCGCGAAGGAACTGCCTGAGGGCAGCCGAGTACACGCGTCCCGAAGGCGGCATGAATGTGTGGGTGCGGCTGCCGGAGCCGCTGGATGCTTCTGAGCTGGCGGCTCGCGCGGCTCGTGAAAACGTGAGCTATCTTACCTGGGCGCTACTTCATGGTCACGCGTCCGCAAACTCATGCCCTGCGGCTAAGTTTCGCGGGTCTGGAGCCGGATAAGATCCGTCACGGCATGCAAGTTTTAGGATCGGTATTTCGAAGTGAATTTGAACGTGCGAGGCGCGCGCACCACGATGAACCCGCGCCGGCAATGGTCTAACTTATCGACGAGAGGAAAACACAATGTTTCTGTCTGAAGATTATCGATTGAAGGTCGGCCTGGCTGAGATGCTGAAGGGCGGCGTCATTATGGACGTCACCAATGTCGAACAGGCTCGTATCGCCGAGAAAGCCGGGCGCCACCGCTGTGATGGCGCTGGAGCGAGTTCCCTCCGACATCCGCAAAGACGGCGGCGTCGCCCGCATGGCGTCCATCCGCATCATCCGCGAAATCATGAATACCGTTTCCATTCCGGTGATGGCGAAAGCGCGCATCGGCCATTTCACGGAGGCGCGAGTCCTGGAAGTCCTCGGCGTCGATTACGTCGACGAGAGCGAAGTCCTGACGCCCGCCGATGAGGAGCACCACATCGACAAGCGCGGCTTCAAAGTCCCGTTCGTCTGCGGAGCCCGCAACCTGGGTGAGGCGCTGCGCCGCATTGCCGAAGGCGCGGCCATGATTCGCACCAAGGGCGAAGCCGGATCCGGCAATATCGTCGAAGCGGTGCGCCATATCCGCACCATCGTAAAAGAGATGAAGCATCTGACCATCCTCGGTAAGGAGGAGCTGGTGCATGAAGCGAAGAACCTGGGCGCTCCGCTCGAATTGGTCGAATGGGTGGCCGAGCATGGAAAACTGCCCACGCCGAACTTCTCCGCGGGCGGAATCGCGACGCCTGCCGATGCGGCGCTGGTCATGCAACTGGGAGCCGAGGCTGTGTTCGTCGGCAGCGGAATTTTCAAGTCGGAAGACCCGGAAGCTCGCGCTCGCGCGATCGTGAAGGCCGCCACTTATTACAACGATCCGGTCAAGTTGCTCGAAGCCAGCGAAGAACTGGGCGAGGCTATGCCGGGCCTGGATATCGCGAAACTCCCGCAAGGCGAGTTGATGCAAACCCGCGGCTGGTAATCCATGAAGACGGTAGGAGTTCTCGCCCTGCAAGGGGATTTCGAAGCGCATCGCAAAGCCATCGAGCGCGCCGGCGCGCGAGGCGGTGGAAGTGCGGTCGGCGGATCAGCTCGCGTCCTGCGATGGGCTGATTATCCCTGGCGGCGAGAGCTCCACTATGTTAAAACTGCTCGACATCGAAGGCCTGACCGAGCCGATCCGGCAGTTCGGCGCCACGAAGCCGATCTATGGAACCTGCGCGGGGGCGATCCTGCTGGCGCACGAAGTGACTCATCCGGCCCAGGCCAGCCTGGATCTGATGAACATCGCGGTGGAGCGGAACGCCTATGGACGCCAGATCGACAGCCGCATCGCGAAAGTGGCTCTATCGGACGGCGATTTCGAAGCTGTTTTCATTCGCGCACCCATCATCCGGAAAGTCGGCGGCGACGCGCAGGTTCTGGCGTCGTACCAAGGCGATCCGGTGTGGGTGGAGCAAGGCAGGCACATGGTCACGACATTTCATCCGGAATTGACGGACGATCCTCGCATTCATCAGCGGTTCGTCGACAAACTTTAGAGTGCAGGGGTGGGATTGACCGCTCCCTGTGGTCGCGGCTGGGTCGGGGATCAGACTATGATCGACTGCCTGTCTTAGGCGGGGCGCTGTTATTTCCCGCGCGGACTCACGCCCCGGAAAGCTTTGCCGATAAGGTTTTCGAGGCTATGACACCGACCCTGACTCCGCTATCCGCCACCTTGGAAGCCCATGCCGCGTGGCTTCAAAATCCAGCCAGGCAGGCGTGCGGATTTGACCAACCGGACATTCAATGAGACGGACCTGTCCGGCGTAATTCTGACCCGCGCTGTACTGGTGGGCACCACGTTCCTGGGCGCCAATCTGTCGCGGGCCGAACTGGGCGGGGCCCAATTGGAGCGCGCCGATTTGCAGGGCGCCAACCTCGCCGGCGCGGACTTTACCGACAGCACTCTGGTCGACACGGTCTTATCGGGAGCTTTCCTGCGCGAGGCCAACTTCTCAGAGGTTGTCGCTTCCGGCGCGCGCTTCAACCAGACCCAGATGATGAAGCTGCGCATGCTCGAAGCCACGCTGACCAACTGCACATTTGCGAACGCGGTTGCCAGCCACACTTCGTTCCACCATTCCCAGTTCTTTCACGTCGATTTCGGCGACAGCGAGCTGGACGGCGCCATCTTCCTTAAAGCCCGGCTTCAAAACGTCCGTTTTGCGGGAGCTTCCGTCAAGGACGTGAATTTCTCCGGCTCAAAGCTGGATCATTGTGATTTTGTCGCGGCCGGCCTGCGGCGTACTAACTTCCAGCGCAGCGAAATCCTTCAATGCGTCTTTCGCAGCACCGATCTTCGAGACTCCGATTTTCGCGAGGCTCGAATTCGCGGCGGCGATTTCTGGAAGGCCACTCTGGCGGGATCGCGCTTCGGAGGGGCCACGCTCAGCATGGTCGACTTCAGGGGCGCGGACCTGACCGGCGCGCGGGAAATGACCGCCGATCAGCTTTCCCAATCGCTGACCGACAATTCCACGGTCCTGCCCAACGGGGCGAAGGGACCTTATATGCGACGTTCCGGGGCTGAGAAACCTAAGCTCGTGTAAGATGGCCGCAGATTCACGCAGATGGACGCCGATAAACCTTTATCGGCTAGATATGCTTTTAATTTCCTCGTTCGATCACGACCGCCGTCCCGTAACACAGGACCTCCGTGACGCCCTGCATCACTTCGGTGGCATCGTAGCGAGCCCCGATCACGGCGTTGGCTCCGAGTTGATCCGCGTGCGCAGCCATTTTCTCAAAGGCTTGTTCCCGGGTTTTTTCGCACAGCTCCGAAAGCAAGGTAATATTGCCGCCCACCACCGTCTGAAGGGCCGCGCCCACGGTACCGAAAATGGAGCGCGAGCGCACCACGATTCCTCGAACTAAACCGAGATTCTTTGTGATGCGGTAGCCGTCGAGCGTGAAGGCGGTGGTCACCATGTTATGATCCATGGCTCGAATTATCGCACTCCACCCAATCGCAATCCAGTAATATCTAATGCCCGTTCGCGGAGCCGCCGGGAGCGCCCGCGTTCAGGAATTTCAGCAGCGGCGGATAGAACATCTCGGGATTTTCGAGGTGCGGAACGTGGCCCAGATTCGGCAGCAGGACCAGCTCGGCGCCCGGAATCGTGTCGGCGATGTGTTTGGCGCGGGCGGGAAAATCGGCGGTGTCTTTGTCGCCTCCGATCACCAGCGTCTTCACTTTGATCTTCGGCCAGTCATAGTCCACCGGGTCGAGATAGGTGATCTGTTGATAGATGGAACGGACCATCGCGAGGCGCGGCCAGTCGCCACTGAGGGTGGGAGCGTACAGGATTCGCACGTACTGCTCATACTCGGGCTTCCAGGCGCCGGGCGACGGGAAATAGCGGCGGATATTGGCGTAGAATCCCTGCCAGTGCTGGTCGTTAGTCTGGGCCATGGTGGCCTTGTAGGCGTCGTCCGCGGATCGCCAGGGGCGCTCATAACGCGGATCTACCAAGCCGATGGGGTTATAGATGACGGCGCGTTCGGTCATGTCGGGATAGGAAGCCGCGAACCGGGTGGCCAGCATCCCGCCCATCGAGTGGCCCATTATCACAGCCTTGCTGACGCCGAGCGATTGCAGCAGCTTCCGCGAGTTCAACGCCATATCGTTAAAGTTGTAGGGGATGATTGGCTTCGAGGATCGACCGAACCCGATCTGGTCCGGCACGATCACGCGAAATCCATCTTTGCGGAGCACGTCGATGGGGCCGCCAAAGTAGAAGCCGCCGAAGTTCATCCCATGGAACAGGACGATGGTGCGTCCATTCGGCGTGCCAGCGGGAGGCACATCCATGAACGCCATCCGCACATCCTGCCCGTACATCGTCAGGGGAAAATACTGGACCGGATACGGATATGCGATCTCATCGTAAGTGATGCTGCCAGGCTTTACGTCGGTGGGAGCCTTTGGCAGGTCCCCTCGGCTCTGCGCCGTCAGCGCCGGAGTCCCGGCCAGGACTAAGAACATCATGAATCGCGCATATTTCATGGGACTGAACCTCCAGAGACTCATGATACTGCGTTCGGCGGTGTTACAATATCCCTTAGGCGTACGTTCGTCGTCTTCTCTTATGTTCAGTTGCAGGTTTCAGTCCCACGCGATCCATCTCGCCGTGTGCGTTTTGAACGGCGGGCAGGCGTGAAGGGTTACCTGGAGCTCACCAAGCCGCGTATCACCGTGTTCATTCTGATGAGCACGGCTATCGGGTTCCTATGTGGCACCCATGCCGGAGCGGGCTGGACTCCCTGGACCCTGTTCCACACCATACTCGGAACGGCACTGATCGCCAGCGGGACCGCGGCGCTGAATCAGTGGTATGAGCGTGCGGCCGACGCGAAGATGAATCGCACCAAGCGGCGGCCCATTCCGTCGGGTCGCGTGACGGCTCCCCAGGCGTTCACGTTTGGGGTCGCGCTATCGATTGCCGGATTCGTGGAGCTTTGGATCGGCGCGAATCTTCTCACCGGGCTACTGGGCTTGTTCACGCTGGCAAGTTACCTGTTCGTATATACGCCGCTGAAGCAGCGCTCGCCGCATTCGACCACCATCGGAGCGATCCCCGGCGCGATGCCGCCCTTGATCGGATTTGCGGCCGCCAGCGGGACTTTGACTGCCGAGGCTTGGGCGCTTTACGCGATCCTGTTTCTTTGGCAATTTCCACATTTTTACGCGATCGCCTGGATGTATCGCGACGATTATGCTCGCGCCGGGATTCGCATGCTCCCGGTGGTGGAGCCGGATGGCGAATCGACCGCGCGGCGCATCGTCCTGTTCTCGATCGTGCTGGTTCCCATCAGCCTGCTGCCCGCGTTTCTCGGCTCGGCTGGAAACGTTTACCTGATCGGCGCGCTGGCCTTGGGGTTGTATTTCCTGTATGCGGGCGCACGCGCGGCTTTCGACCGGACCTTGCCCCGGGCGCGCAAAGTCTTGCTGGCAAGCGTGGTTTATCTTCCTTTGCTCTATGGCCTTCTCATCCTGGATCGTCCCGGCTTCTGGCGCGGTTTTTAGCGCGCTGCTGTTGAACGGCTGCGCGGCGCACGCGGGACTCCCGTCGTATTCCGCGGTCCCCGATTTTACTTTGACCGACCAGACGGGATCGAAATTCGACAGCGCGTCCGAGCTTCGCGGCCAGGTATGGGTCGCCGATTTTATCTACACCACTTGTCCCGGACCGTGCCCCAGAATGAGCTCGCAAATGCATGACGTGCAGAGCGGCGTCGATGGAATCAAGCTGGTTTCCTTCACCGTCGATCCCGCGAATGATACGCCGCCGGTCCTGGCCGAATATGCCCGCCATTTTAAAGCGAAGCCGGGAGCCTGGTTCTTTCTCACCGGGTCCGAACACGACCTGCATCACCTGAGCCGCGACGTTTTCATGCTGGGGGACATTAACGGGAGCCTGGAGCATTCGACGCGCTTTGTCCTGGTCGACCGCGCTTCGAAAATCAGGGGCTTCTATCTGACTTCTGAACCCGACGCCATCACGCGGCTGATCGCCGACGCGAAACGTCTGGTCGAGGAGCGAAATTGATCGGGATCCACGATTTGCCCGCCGTTAATGCGACGTTGAACGCCACCTCGGCGGTACTTCTGACCACCGGCTACGTCCTGATTCGCAAGGGACGGCGGGACGCGCATCACAAAGTGATGTTGACCGCGTTCACGGTGTCGATTGTATTTCTGATCTCGTACGTCACCTATCACTGGTACCTGGTGGCGCACGGTGAAGGCGTGCTGCATTATCCGCATATGGGCGCCATTCGAACCGTGTATCTGACCATTCTCTTCACGCACACGGTCCTGGCCGCCACCGTGCCGGTGTTGGCGATCATCACGCTGCGCTGGGCTCTTAAGGGCAAATTCGACCGGCATAAGGCCATCGCGAAATGGACCCTGCCCATCTGGCTGTATGTCAGCGTCACCGGAGTGGTGGTCTACGTGATGCTCTATCAGTTCTAAGGATGCAACGCCGCGCGAAGCGAAAACGTCTAGAATGTGGATGAGGGAGGTCGCCATGAAGCTCGCTCTGATTACGCTGTTAGTGGCAGGCTCCAGCGCGTTTGCGCAGCATGGGGGTCCGGCTGGATCTTCGAGAGCTTCCGCGGGCCATCCGGTGCGAAGCGGCGGCGCCCCTTTCCGGTACGTGAGGCCACCTGCCGTCGCGCACCCGGCTCATGTTGGAACGACGATCGTGCCGTATCCGGTGTTTTATGGCGGATACTATTACGATCCCTCGGTTGGGGTGGCGGAGCAGTTGGCTCCGGCGTCTTCCTACGGCGACCCGAACGCCTATTCGTATGGATATAGCGATTATGGCGCGCCCTCGCAATCGCCGGTGGTGATCATGAATCAGAGTTATCGCCCCGACATGGTGAATCCGGTGATGCGGGATTATTCGAATACACCGCTTCCCCAGGCCGCGGCAAACCCGAGCGGGCTTCCTGACGACCAGCCGACCATCTATCTGATCGCGATGCTCGACCACACCATTTTCGCCACCGTGGCGTACTGGGTGGACGGCGACACGCTTTCCTACATTACTGTCGAGGGCAATCAGAATCGAGCTTCCCTGGCGTTAGTCGACCGCGATTTTTCGGCGAAGCTGAACGCGGACCGGCACGTGGATTTCCGGCTGCCGGCGGCGAAGTAGGCGGGCAGTCGAGACCGACCGCTCCCTTTTGGTCGCGGCTCATTGGCGCTCGATCGTGCTGTATAGCGGTTAGTTTTGCGGCAGGGGTTTAGGAGGAGCGGGCCTTCGCTGCCTCACTATGATTATGTCGCCCCAGCCTAGGCGCAGATAGAAGTTTGCGGCTGGCGATGCGGGCTGGCTTTCGAAATCCTCGCCTAGTTTGTGTTTGCTGCGGGCTTCTCCGGAAAAGTCGGACGTCACTGCGCCTACTTGGGTGACCTTCGCATCGATGCCATAGGCGCCATCCGGCAGATGCAGCGCGATGTCTCCGTAGCCGTTGACAGCGTGAATATCCCCGGTCATCCCGTCAACGTAGATTTCACCGCTTTCCTGCTCGATCGTGAGCTTGGCTCCTTTGGGCGCCTTAATGTGAATCTGGAGCTCGAAATCGGTCACGCCGCGGAAGGGACGCTCGATCGCAGGGTGTTTCGGATACTCCGCGTTAATCGATAATTCGTCGCCCTTACGATCGATAGTCAGATGAACGCGGTCGAGCGCCGCGGTGTTCCCCGCCCTGGCGGATTTGATCGTGGTGACTTCTACGCCCGGCTGATCCCACGCTTCAATGTCCAGTGCGCCGATGGAATGATTCACGCGAATGGAGCCGGCTGCCGGAAAATCGAAATGCTCGGTCTTGCGAACTTCCGCTCGCGGCTTTGGCCCGGCGTCCACCAGCAATACGCAAGTCAGTGCGGCCAGGGCAATCATCAGACTTCGACCTCCCCCCCTTGCGGATCGGGAAGCACATCGTGATCTCCCGCCATCCACACATACAGCGTCGGCAACAGGAAAATACTCATCAGCAGCGCGGCCAATAGACCGCCGACAATCACGATGGCGAACGGCCGCTGCGAGTCCGACCCGATTCCATGCGAGGTGGCGGCCGGCAGCAGACCGAGCGTCGCCACCAGCATGGTCATCATGATCGGCCGAAGACGCAAGACCGCTCCTTCTTCCGCCGCTTCAATCACGGAGCGGCCGCGAACGCGCAATTGATTGATGTATTCCACCATGATGACGCCCACCTGGACCGAAACTCCAAACAGCGCCAGGAATCCGACGCCGGAGGAGACGCTGAAATTCGTGTGGCTGAGGTAAGCGCGAGCATCCCTCCGACAGGCGCCATCGCGACATTGATAAATATCAGAAACGACCACTTCATGGACCGGAACATCGAATAAAGAATCAGGAAAATCAACAGCAGCGTGATCGGGATGATGATCATCAGCCGCCGCTGCGCGCGCTGCTGCGATTCATATTCACCCGCCCAATCGATGTGATAACCGATGGGCAGCTTCACCTGATCCTCCACCTTTTTCATGGCTTCTTCCACGGCGCCGCCCAAGTCGCGGCCGCGCACGCTGTACTTGATGGCGACGTAGCGCTGATTCTCTTCCCGGTAAATCTCTGAAGCGCCATCCGCCATCTTGATGTTCGAAAGCTGCGCCAGGGAAACGCGTTCGCCGGTGGGCGACAGGAGCCGTATGCTCTCGATGGCTTCCTTGGTGTTCCGGAACTCCGGCAGATAGCGCAGCACCAGGTCATAGCGCTCCTCGCCTTTGAGCACCTGCGTGAGGGCATTGCCGCCGACCGCGGTCTGGATGGCATCCTGCACGTCCGCGACGTTGATCTGATGGCGGGCGGCCTGCTGGCGGTCCACCGTGACGTTCAAATTGGGCTGGCCGTTCACATGCAGGAGTCCCAGGTCCTGAATGCCCTTGATCTGGCCCATCACGTTGACGATCTGCTGGCCCTTTTCTTCGAGCGTCTTTAGATCGTCGCCGAATACCTTGATCGCCAGCTCGCCTTTGACGCCGCTGACAGCTTCTTCCATGTTGTCGGAAATGGGTTGCGAGAAGTTCCAGATCACGCCGGGGATTTTCACCAGCTCGCGATTCATCGCCGCGATCAGCTGGTCTTTATTTTCGTGAAAATCGGCCTCCATTGTTCCTTGGGCTTCAGATCCACGAAATATTCGGTATTGAAGAATCCGGTGCTATCGGTGCCGTCGTCGGGGCGGCCCACCTGGCTGGTGGTCTGGGTACTTCGGGAAAGCGGCAGAGCAGCACACGAGCCTGATTCGCAATCGCGATGCTCTCGGCTTGTCCAGTACTGGGAGCCAGCGTGCCCCGAACCCAGATCGCGCCTTCATCCAAGTGCGGCAGGAACTCCGACCCGATGGCTGAGGTCGCCAGCAAAACCGCCAGGCCGATGCCGCTCACCGCGACGCCCAACGTGACCCATCGCCACCGAATGGCGTGGGCCAGGACAAACTTGTATCGATTGGTGATGAACGACATCAGCGGATTGTGCCACTCGCGCGTTCCCTTGCGGAAAACCAGGCTCGAAAACACCGGCGCCAGGACCATCGAAAAGAGCAGCGCGCCCAGCAGCGCGAACGCCACGGTCCAGGCCATCGGCTTGAACAAGCGCCCTTCCACTCTCTGCAACGTGAAGATCGGGATGTACGCCGTGATGATGATTCCGATGGCGTAGAACACCGGACGCTGCACTTCATGCGCAGCCTCACGAATCTTTTCCATCGGCGTCCTGGTATCGCCGTCCACCTGATGCCCCAGGTGGCGGACGATATTTTCGACCATCACCACCGCGCCGTCCACCACCATGCCGAAATCCAGAGCGCCCAGCGACAGCAGATTCGCGGGAATATGCCGCAGGTCCAGGCAAGTGGCTGCAAACAGCAGGGAGAACGGAATGGTGAGCGCGACGATGATGGCTCCGCGAATGTTCCCCAGGAAGACAAACAGGACAATCACCACCAGCGCGATTCCCTCGCCCAGGTTCTGGAGCACGGTATGGGTCGTGTAGTGGACCAGGTCGCTGCGGTCGAGGAACGGAACCACTTTCACGCCGGGCGGCAGAAGCCGGTCGTTGAGCTCCTTGACCTTCGCGTGAATAGCTTCCAGGGTGGAGTCCGAATCCGCGCCCTTCCGCAGTAGGACGATCCCCGAAACCACATCGTCGTTGTCGACGATGGTTCCATCCGGCAGGTGCTTCGACCGGGCGAACTGGCCCAGCCGGATCTTCGGCCCCTGCTCGACCACGGCGATATCCTTGACGCGCAGCGCGGTGCCGTTCTTGGTGGTGATGACGGTGTTCTCGATATCGTGAGTGGTCTCGACCAGGCCGACTTCGCGGACGTTGATCTGCTGCGAGCCTTCCTCGAGAAAACTTCCGCCGGCGTTGACGTTATTGGCGGTGAGCTGCTGCTCCACTTGCCCGATGCTGAGCCCATATGCGACCAGCTTGTTGGGATCCAGGCGGACCTGATACTCGCGCGTGGGCCGCCGAAGCTGGCCACATCGACGACATTCGGCACCGATTTGAACTGCTTTTCGATCACCCAGTCTTCGAGCGACTTCAGCTCCATCACGTCGAACTTCGGGTCCATGC
>CAVPKR010000090.1:0-9280 GCA_963705675.1 Terriglobia bacterium | reverse complement strand
CGGGAGTTTGATTGAGATTTCGCTCGCCATATCGCCCATAGTCGATGAGCACGAAGCGATCATCGGGGCGTCGAAGATCGCGCGGGATATTACCCAGCGTAAACGCGCCGAGGAGGCAGCTCCGGCCAGCTGACCGCGCGAAGGACGAGTTCCTGGCAATGCTGGGCCATGAGCTTCGCAATCCGCATGGGCGCTTTGACGAGCGCCATCCGAATACTCCGACCTCCCGAATCGTTCACCCGAATCAAGCGGCGCACGCGCGAGCCATCAGTTAATCGGCAGGTCGAGCGAACTGTCACATCTGGTCGACGATCTGGTCGACGCCGAGCCGTTTGACCAGCGCAAAGATGCGGCTCAGCCGGCAGACCGCTTGACCTCAGCAATGCCGTGAAAGAGGCCGTTGAGCTGTTGCGCACCCGCGGTCTGTTGGACCGTCATCACTTGACGTTCGATGGATCGCAGGTGTGGATCGATGCGGACGAAACACGAATCGAACAGATTGTCACGAACCTGATCGGAAACGCGCTGAAGTTCACGCCGCCGGACGGGGCGATCACGGTTAGTGTGCGCACCGATGGCCCATTTGCGTCGCTGGCGGTGAAAGATACGGGGGTAGGCATCCCGGCAGATCATCCTCCCGACGATCTTTGATCTCTTCGTGCAAAGCGAGCGGAGTCTCGAGCGGTCGCAGGAGGGTCTGGCATCGGGCTCACCCTCGTGCGTCGCCTGGTGGAACTTCACAGCGGGACTGTTCAGGCAGCGAGCGATGGAGCCGGAACGGGAAGTACCTTCACCGTCCTCTTGCCGGCAATACCGGCGCCGAATGCAAACGTTCGCCGAGCCGATCGCAGCGACCGCTGCTGCGCCTACGCCTCGAAGGGTACTCGTCGTGGAAGACAACGACGACATGCGTGGAGACGCTCGCCATCCTGCTAAACGCAAGACGGTCACGAGGTTCGCGCGGAGAGTGATGGCCCAGCGGCCTTAAGGCCGCATTGACCTTTCGGCCGGATATCGCACTGCTCGATCTGGGTCTGCCGGGATTTGACGGCTATGCGTTGGCGCGCAGCATCCGCGGCCATGATGAGGGCAAACAGATTTACCTCGTCGCACTGACGGGGGATGGCCAACCCGAAGATCGACTTCGGTCCAAAGAGGCGGGGTTCGACGAGCTTGTGGTGAAGCCGCTCGACGTTAACCAACTCGCGCTACTGGTGCAGGGCGCGAAACGGTGAGATCGCTCTTTCATTTCCGAGATCACCATTAAAATCGCCTGGTATGATCCATCTTCATCACGTACATCTTTTTGCGCGTGACCTGAGCGCGACCGTCGACTGGTACGTTCGGGCACTCGGCGCGGAAGTGTATTTCGATGGCGACTTCGGCGGCGCGCGCAACGTCTTCATGAAGATCGGGGGGATGGTCGGCATTCATTTGTACTCGCAACCGCCGCGCGATGAGGGCAGGGGTGCAGATACTATCACGTCCGGGATTCGCACCACTGATCTGACGGGCCTACATCAGCGGCTGCTCGAAATGGGGACCAGTTTCAGAAGTGGCATTCGCGAATTCGGCACCTGGCGCTATCTCATGTGTCCGGCGCCCGACGATGTGCTGCTCGAGCTTTTTGAGATTGACCTCGATTCGATGCCTCCTGAGCTGGCCCGCTATTTCAACGACGAAACGGCCCGCTGATTCGTCTCCGGGCCGTCGTACCCAGAGGAAGAACCACCTAACGAGTGTGCCCGCGCGCGTGACACATAGTCGATCTCGATCTTTCTCGTCAGTTGCGATACGAGATCATCGTTGGGGGAATTCCGGCAATGCGTCGACGATGTATCCGAACGATTCCTGTTAGCAGTGATCTGTGCGGGAGGCATCGCAGGTTGTGGCGCATCGAATCAGCCTGCGCCTGGGATCGCCGAACGCGGCGCCGACGGCCGCAACTACGTCGTCTGTGACAACTGCGGTTTCTGCCCCCGCTCGACCTCTGCCGGCCGCCGGATCTTCCGGCCGCCAGCGTGATATCCAAAGGTAGGTTACACGCAGTTGGCGGTTTCGCCGACGGACGCAGAACGGCACGCCGCTCGAGGACTTGAAAAAGGCAGACTTCAGAGTACGGTCCGGCCTGAGCCCGGATCCAATCGTTTATTTTCGTCAGGAATCCACCCTCGCGACCCCGGTCTCGCTGGTTATTGTTGGCGATGTTTCCGAAAGACATGGTACCTGAAGACGGTCGCGTCGTCGCCCGCGAATCTTCAGAATGCGCGAAACTCGGCCTGAACCAGGCTGAATAGCCAGCTCAATCAATGCGACGAAGTTGCGCTCGTGATGATTGGGGGCAAATACCAGACTGAGATTTCAGTCGCCCTTGGGCGCCGTAACGCTCGCGCAGTCGTTTACGACGGATCAATCGCTGGCGCTGCAAAAAATGTATTCCGTGATCCCTTCCGGCGAGAAACGGCTTTCGGATGGCCTCAGGATGGGGCTCGAGACGCTCGCCGGCGCGCACTATCCGAATCGCACGCTGATCCTGATGACCGACGGACTGCTCGACCAGGCGGAAATCGACAAATGCGCACCGTTGCTCGCGCGGATTCGCGAGAGCGGCGTCTCTTTCTGGGTGATCGGAATCGGCGATCCGGACGGCCTGAAGGAGTTTTGGCGAAACTCCGCGGCACCACTCGGCTCGATGCCGGCGCCGTAAAGAAGTTGGCGGCGGATGGTGGCGGGTGGGCGCTCTTCGCCAAACCGGTGGATTCAGACGAGGGAGCTTCGCTGGCAGAGGCCGTCACTACGGTCAACAAGGAACTCGGCAGCGGCTATGCGTTAGGTGTCGATCAGCCGCCGGGAAAGGCTGCGCCGACCGTGACTCTTGCGAACAATTCCGGCGCCGTGGTCCGTGCCGATATGGTGCCAATCAATTGATCGATCGCGGCGCTGCCCTTCAACGTTAAGCTACATCTTCCAGGTTAAGCTACATCTTCGAGCACGACCAAACTTCGATCTTGCAATTTTTCCCTCCGCCTTTCCTACATTCGGCCAGCGCGCCTTGCTGGGCTTTTTCTTTTAAAAAATCAGTGCCCCAGGTGACGATATTGCCATCCGCCGCAACCGCGCCGCATTGGTTCTCATAATAGACCCACAACTTGCAAGCCTTCCCGGTTTTCTGGCACTGGTCCATAGCCCGCTTCTTGGCGTCAGGCAGAGTATCGAATTCGTAGGCAAAGCCGAACTGCTCATCGGGCGGGCTATAGGCGATCGCGCCCCACAACTTCTTGCCGGAGCATCTCGCCAGGCACTTAGCCCTGAGATCCCCGCAGAATTGACTCTTGTTGCTGAAGTCGTAACAGGTCGAGCCTTCGCAATTATATAAGCAATCGCCGCCCACCGCGGAAGTCGACCGGGAAGGTTTCATCCCCAGCGTCAGGATGAAGAGAAGAAGTAGCAAGGGTTTTGCAAACTGTTTCATAAGTCGTCACTCTTGGACTTCAAATTCCGGATCGCCCCATTTTAAGCCGAACTATACCCGTTTGCGCACGGGGTCCGTCGAACGCTTTGCTCAGAGCTGCGTCATAATGAGCTTCAGAACCAGCCGTCATGTTGATCACCAAGAAGCATATGCCGCGCCGCACGATTCTCCGCGGCCTGGGCGCCGGCCTGGCTCTGCCGTTCTTGGATTCGATGGTTCCCGCCCAGACGCCCATTCGCGACACCGCCGCCTCTCCACGCACTCGGCTCGCGTGCATCGAAATGGTCCATGGCGCGGCGGGCAGTACGGACGAAGGAGCCAGCCAAGGCTACTGGAGCCCTAAAGCGGAAGGGACCGGCTTCGAGTTTTCCTATTCCTTAGAGCCGCTGGCTCCGTTTCGCGAATTTGTCACGATCGTCAGCGACACGGATGCTCGACAGGCGGAAGCGCTGAACCCGTCCGAGGTAGGAGCCGATCATTTCCGTTCGAGCGCGGTGTTCCTTACGGCGTCGCATCCCCGGCAAACCTCGGGATCCGAAGTCTTCAACGGGACTTCAATTGACCAATTGTATGCGCGGCGTTTCGGCCAGGATACCGCGATCCCTTCCATTCAATTGGGTATCGAAAATGTCGATCCTTCATCCCAGTGCGGATTCAGCTATAGCTGTGTGTACTCGGAGACGATCAGTTGGGCTTCGCCAGACACTCCGCTGCCGATGACGATCAATCCGCGCGTCGCCTTCGAAAAGCTGTTTGGCTCCGTGCGCTTCCGCGGCAGCATTCTCGATGGAATTAAATCCGAGGCTGCCCGGGTTCAAACGAATATTGGCCCACGGGACCGCGGCAGGCTCGACGAATATCTTCACGATATCCGGGACGTCGAAACTCGAATTGAAGCGATCGAGAAGCACAATGCAAGCGGGGAGAGCAGGATGCTGGCCGCCGCTCCTCTCGGCGTGCCCGACTCATGGGAGCAGCACGTCAAGTTGATGTTCGATTTGCAGGCGCTGGCGTTCGCCGCTGACATCACCCGCGTTTCGGCATTCAAAATGAGCCGCGACACCAGTAACCGGCTTTTTCCTGAAAGCGGAGTGACCGCTCCGTTCCACACGCTTTCGCACCACCGCGAAATACCGGACCTGTTGATGGAGTTCGCCAAACTGAATCGCTACCACGTGAGCCTGGTCCCCTATTTCCTGGAAAAATTGAAGCGGACTCCCGACGGCGACGGCAGCCTTCTGGATCATTCTCTGATCCTTTACGGCAGCCCCATGGGCGATTCGAATACCCACAACCACCGCAGGGTTCCCGTGTTTCTGGCGGGCCATGCGAACGGCCAAATGAAGGGCAATCAGCACTACAAATGCAAGCCGGGAACGCCGCAGGCCAACGTTCTGCTGACCGTGATGAACAAACTGGGCATGAACATCCAGGGTGTCGGGGACAGCACGGGAGAAATCGCGATTTAAGGGAAGGCGCGGGCCGCCAGCAATTCGCGGGCTCGTTGCAGCAGACGATCCGCTGCGAAAGGCTTGGTGACGACAGCCTGCGCGCCGGCGAGATCCGCAGCCCGCAAATTTTCTGGACTTGGCGTGGACAAAATAACCACGACCTTCATCTGCGGGCTCTTCTTCAATAGACTCTGGATCAACGCCTGGTTTCCTTCGAGATCGCAAATCAGCAAGTCGGGCGGAATTTCGCCGCTTTGCGATAGGGATACTTGAAAACCGGAATCGCGAAATGCTTTGCCGAGCGCCTGGCGAGTCACAGGATCGCGATCCAGAAGAAGAACCCGTTCGACGGCGGACCGGATCGCCATGGTGACGCCATCCGGGCTGCGGGATTCACCCACCGCCAGGACAATCGGAACAGCGTCGCCCACCGGCGCATTCGGCGGAACTCGAAAGTTCACGACGAACGTACCGGCGACGTGAAGCGATGCCTCGCCTGCGTAGAGAATCTCGGCCGGTATTCCGCCGACAGTCACGGTTACCGGCAACTGAGGTTTCGGATAATCGGGAAGGCGCGAATAGTCCGAATAGAGCCCATCCGTCCCCCGAGGTGTAGTCTGGCCCGCTCCCGTCGCAAACAGTTGACTCACGGACCCGGGAGCGGCGGGATTCCTCGCCGAATTGCAGCAACCGGCCTGATTGAGCATTGCCGCTTGTCCCTTTCCAGACGAGTCCAGCGTGTACAGCGCCGGGGCCGCGGGCACAACCGGCAGCGTTAGTGGATCCGAACGCAGGCCTTGATATTCGATCACGAGGCTGGTCGTCTTCTGTTCCGAAAGACCATAGGGAACAATCACTCCCAGGTGTCCATAGGCGGCATAGACGATGGGAGCCGGGATGCCGTCAAACAGGACGCGCGTATCGCCGGTTGAAGTCGCCATTTTCCCGTCTTGATCCAGGTGCGATTCGGCAAGGGTGGAAGGCCCGGCGCTCGAAGGATAAAGCACCAGAACCTGACCCGGAGTCACGGTTCCCGCGGAATAGTTGGCGGCACTGACGACATCGCGGCTGGATAATCCAGGACGCGCCTTTTCGGGCTGCACTTGGCCGCGGCTTGGAAGAGCACAGGCGATGACGATCGCGAGCACCCCTGCCGCGCGAGCTCCGGTGAGAATCCCATGCGTCACGATGACCCAAGTCTTTCACGATCGCATTCTTGATCGCAACAGCGCACCGGGTGCGGATAAGTTATGATGGCCCCGTCTGAGCGGCCTTCTTGGCGTTCGGAAGAAAACGGCGACGGAGGACACCAATGGACGCACCCGCAATCCCTCTACTGAATTCCGCCGTGCGGCGTTGGTCGATATGGGTTTTCCTCCTATCCGTAACCGGCGCCGGATGCGCTTGGGGCGATCCGATGTCTGCCCCGTTTCCCCTAAATTTTGGCGGAATCGGCGGCAATTCCAGCATCATGGGTACAACGTTGGCGAGCGGCCTCAATTATCCCTATGGGCTGGCCCTGGCTCCTGATGGATCCCTTCTCGTCGGAGAAAGCGCTCCCCAGACATCCGGAGGCATTGAAGGTGGAGCGTCCCTGGGTTCGGTGTGGAGGATCCCCGCACAAGGCGGCTCTTTTGGCACGCCCCAGCAAGTCATCGGGGGTTTCAGTGGTCCGGTGACCGACGTTCGTTGCACGCCCAACGGACTAATCCTGGTGGATACCGGAGCAGCCTCCGGCCGCCGGATGATTTTTTACAACCAGAGCTTCCAGCAGGTCGGCATCGTGAACTTTAGTTATCCCACGCAGAACTGGGACCATTCGGTGGGCATGGGCCTGGAAGCGCAGCAACCCGATGGCTCGGTCCGCGTTTATTTTATCGTCGGGTCCCAGGCCGATCAAGCCAAGACCACCGTACAGGTGACCACCAGCGGTTTATTCAGCGCCACGCTGAATGCTGACTCTATTTACATGATCACGCTGCAATTCAATGGAAGCTCTGTGCAGGCGTCCGGATCTCCACAGCAGGTGGCCACGGGATTGCGCAATCCGTTTGGCTTAGCCCTGGATTCGGCGGGAAATTTGATTATTGCCGACAACGGACAGGATGGCGCGCACGTGACCAATGAAGTGGGAGCCGATACCTTGCACGTAATTCCGGCTTCCAACATCGGGACGGTTCTCTACGATTTCGGATTTCCGAATTCATATGTCAATTTCGCGACTGGACAGTACATCAATGGCGATCCCACGGCCACGCCTCCGCTCACGGCGTTTCTCCCGGTGCTCGATACGAATGGAGTGCTCCAATATTCAGAAGGCATTTCCGCCACGGCATTCGTGGCGCCCAATTCCTTTCCATCCGCGGGCGCCCAGGGAGGTGTGATCGCTACGTTTCATGGCGTCAAAGATGCGACCGGCGCTGCGAACTACGACGACGCGATAGAGTATTACGATTTTGCGAGCGGAGTCTACACCCCGATCGTCGACAGTGGCACGGCGGGCATGGGACACATCGATTCGGTCCTGGTTATAGGCGATTCCATCATCCTGGCGGATTTCGCATCGAATGGCGTGGTAGATGAGGCGGGAGGCAACAACGCCGGCGCGATCTACCTGTTCACGGTCAGCGCCTCCGGTGTCAGCCCCGCGCCAGGCACAACGTTGCCGGGACAATCCGCAACATTCTCCTGGACAGCGACCGCAGGAGCCACGCAGTATCAGGTCAAGGCTGGCAGCCAACTCGGACTGGGAGATTATTTTACGGGGACCACCAGCTCGACTTCGCTGAACTTGACCGGTCTCCCCTGCGATGGGCGCACCGTTTATGTGCAAGTGGCCGCGATGGTGGGAGGATCGTTCCAGACTCCCAGCCAATATATCTATACCGCCTCCTCCGGTTGCGCGGCGCTTTTGTCGCCGGCCAATGGTTCCACTTTGGTTTTTAGTACCGTGACGTTCACCTGGGCGCCCGCAACAGGAGCCGACCAATACCAGCTCTTGGTGGGCAACGGAACCGGTCTGTCGGACATCTTTGGGTCGACCACCACCGGAACATCGTTCACGGTGAATAATATTCCCTGCGACGGGCGGACCATTTACGTGCAGTTGGCAACCCACTTGAGCGGCACCTATCAGAACCCGGGGCGATATCAGTTCAAGGCGCATAACGGGTGCGGGAGTTCCACTAATGAGGATTTCAACGGCGACGGGAAGTCGGACGTGTACCTCTACGATCCGATCGGCGGCAATGGCTTTGCGGCATTAAGTAACGGCTCGGGGACGTTCACTTATGTCAACACGCCGTTCACTCCAGGCTTCGATGTCGTGCGCTATGGATCCCTCAATAACGACGCCTTCACCGACCTGATCGTGTACAACAGCACCACCGCGATCGGCTATGCGCTGCTCGGAACCGGCACGGGTACTTTCAACGCGATCTCCTTGTTCTGGGGACCCGGATTCAAAACCGTAGCGGCCGGAGATTTGAACGGCGATGGCTACACCGACTTCGTGATCTATCGTCCCAGCGATGGCACCATGTATTCCGCCATCAGCAATGGAGACGGGACGTTCCACTATCAATACACGCTAGTCACGATCGGCTTCACGAATCTCCAAGTGGCCGATTTCAACGGCGATGGCAAGGCCGATGTGTTCTTCTATCGCGCTTCCGACGGAGTAGCGTTCGTGGGCATCAGCAACGGTACGGGAGGCTTCACGTTCTCGCCAGTGACGGTGGGTGGAGGATATGATTTCATCGAGACCGGCGACGTGAACGGCGATGGAAAGGCCGACCTGCTGTTCTATTCGAGCTCGACGGGCGGCGCGTACATAGGCACCAGCACCGGCTCTGGATTCACGTTCAGTCCGCTGGTAACTTCGGCCGGATTCACCTCGGTCCGGATGCTGGACTACAACGGCGACGGATTCGCGGATATTATTTTCTACAACCAGAACAGCACGCTGGGCTACCTGCTGATCGGAAACGGAGCGGGGACCTTCACGACCAGCTCATTATTCTGGGGGGCGGGAATGCAACTAGTGGAAGTCGGCGACTTGAACGGCGACGGGAAGCCGGACGTGATCTTCTATGACACCACCAACGCCGCCGCTTATACGGGACTAAATACGGGGAATGTTTCGAATCCATTCACCTATACCTACTCGTATTGGGGGACCGGAAGAGTAGTCGTTACCACGGCGGCGCAATTCTGACGGCACCGGGAATCGGCTTCATACCCGCCCGTCGCCAAAACGTGAGTCGAGTGTAACTGGAGTACTGAGTCGAAGAAACTTGGTTCAACTGCCATAGCTGACCGCTCGGGTCAGCCCACCCAGCACTCCAGCGCGCGCGGC
>CAVPKR010000089.1:0-18072 GCA_963705675.1 Terriglobia bacterium | reverse complement strand
CAGGCGGCGGAGGCTGCCAGGCAGAGCAACAGGCAGCCCACAGCCCGCGCCGCGAAAAGTTTTCGAACTTCAGTGGTGCAAGACATACGCAACTCCTTCACTCATGAACCGTGGCGGGCCGTTAGGACGCTTTTATGAAACATCCGTTTCATAACCCCGGATCTTGGGATTTTGAAACAAACGGCGCGAATTGTCAAGCGGTATCTTGGACCGCGGGGGTTCCTTAAAGAAACGTACGTTTCTTGGTCCAAGAGAATTGACAACGCACCCTCCTTCGGCGATGCTGGATCGATGCAAGTCGGAAAAGGACGGCGGAACGGCGCGGGCGGGGAGAATCTCGCGGTGCGCCTGACCAACCTCAGCGACCGGCGGCAGCAGATTATCCGGCCCGTTCTGGCCAATCCGCGGCAGTTTGTTTTACTCAGCGTGCGGGACTTGGCGAAGTCGCTGGGAACCGACGCGGCGACGATGGTTCGCATTGTGCGGGTGATGGGGTTTGAAAATTACCGCGCCTTCCAGCATCATCTTCACGAAGCTTCGATGGCCAATGCGACGTCGCTCGATACCATGCAAGCCAGCGCGCGCGGCAAGCAGGGCGCCGAAAACGTGGTGCGGGCCTCTATCGATCAGGATTTGAAGAACCTGAGCGCGCTTCGAAGCAGCGTGGATCTGGACCAGATCGCGGCCATCGCCAGCCGGATTCACTCCTCTCGCAGAATCCTGATTTTCGGAGGAGACGCCGCAACCTCTTTAGTGATCTTCCTGGAATATTCGCTCACGCTGCTGGGATTTCCGGTTTTCGCGGGCACGGGACATGGCCGCATCGGACATCTGGCGCGAGCGGCTACTAATAAGGACCTAGTGATCGCGATCAGTTTCCGCCGCGGCTTGCGGATGACGGTGGAGGGGTTTGAGCTGGCTCGCGAGAAGGGCGCCTATTGCGTCGCGATTGCGGATACCTTGCTGTCGCCGCTCGCGCGCCTGGCAGCGATTTGCTTTATCGCGTCCGCCGAAACGCCTTCTTTCGGACTTTCTTATGTCGCTTCGATGTCGCTGCTGAACGCCTTGCTGGCGGCGTGCGCGAATGTGAAGAGGAGCCAAACGCTCCAATTGCTGCGCGAGGTGGACGCGGAACAGCGTTCGGGCTCGCGATGGTATCTCGATGAGCCGGGTTGAAATGGTGTCGAAGCCGGTGACCGTGCGCGCATGCCAGTCGCACCAGGATCTGAGGCTATGCGTGGATCTCCAGAGGCGCATATGGGGTTTTGACCAGGAAGACGTGGTCCCCGCGGCCATCTTCGTCGTCGCCCAGCACACCGGCGGCCATGCTTATTGTGCGTTTGAAGGCGATCGGGCAATCGGATTCGCGCTGGCATTTTCGGCCGACCGGCACGGGTATCGGTATTGGCACTCGCACATGGTGGGGGTTCTTCCGGAATACCAGAACCAGGGTGTTGGGCGGATGTTGAAGCTATATCAACGCGAGGAAGCCATGCGCGTGGGAATTTCCAGAATCGAGTGGACCTTCGATCCCCTGGCGCTGCGCAACGCGCACTTCAATATCGCGCGTTTGGGAGTCGTCATCCGGCAATATATTCCGGATTACTATGGCGGATCGAGCAGCCCGCTGCACGGAACCCTGCCCACCGACCGTTTCGTAGCCGAGTGGCATCTCGACTCCAGCCGCGTCGAAGCCGCTTTGGCCGCCCTGCCCGCGCCACCCCCTGCACCGGATGCCGTCGAGATTTCAGTTCCCGTTCGGATTGACGAGTGGAAAAGCTCCGGCGCGAAGCAGGCCCTTGAGGTCCAGACGGATCTGCGGCATCGATTCACAGAAATGTTCTCGCGCGGGTACGCGATAACCGGCTTCCGGCGCGGAAACGAAAACTGTGCGTATGTTTTGGAGCCTTATGAAGATTGAACGGATTGACCTGCACGAGATTCACATGCGCCTGCGCGCGCCCTTTGAAACCAGCTTCGGCACCACCGAAAACCGCCGCATCCTGCTGCTGCAGGTGCACGCGGAAGGAGTTTCCGGATGGGGCGAAGGAACCGCAACGGAGGCTCCCTTCTACATCTCGGAAACCATCGACACCACGTGGATGATGCTGCGGGATTTTCTGATTCCACGCGTGCTTGGGAAGCAGATTGGCGGGGCGGAGGACATCCCCGGGCTGCTGAAGTCGATTCGTGGAAACGAGATGGCGAAGGCGGTGCTGGAGACGGCGGTGTGGCACCTGGAGTCGGTGACGCGCGGCGTGCCGCTACACCGCGCCATCGGCGGGACGCTCACGGAAATCCCGTGCGGGGTTTCGCTGGGGATTCAGACTACGATCGACCGGATCCTGGCGATGGTGGAGCGTGAGGTAGCGGCCGGCTATCAGCGCATCAAGCTGAAGATCAAGCCGGGTAAAGACGTCGCCGTCATTCGCGAGGTCCGCCGCCGGTTTCCGAATATCAAGCTGAGCGTGGACGCGAACTCCGCGTACTCGCTGTCCGACGCCGGTCACTTGAAGCAGTTCGACGAGTTTCAACTGCTGATGATGGAACAGCCGCTCGAATGGGACGACATTTATTATCATTCCCAATTGCAGGCGCAGATCGCGACGCCGCTCTGCCTGGACGAATCCATTCACAACCAGCGCCACGCTCAAGCCGCCGTCGAAATGGGAGCCTGCCGGGTCGTGAACATTAAACTGGGCCGCGTGGGCGGCCATGCGGAGGCGCGCCGCATCCAAAGCTACTGCGCGGGGGCCGGAATCCCGGTCTGGTGCGGAGGCATGATCGAATCCGGCATCGGCAGGGCGCACAACATCGCGATGTCGACACACGCGGGGTTCGTTTGGCCGGGTGACGTTTCGGCCAGCCAACGCTATTGGGAAGAGGATATTATCGAGCCGGAAGTGCAGGTGACTCCGCAGGGCACTATTCGTGTGCCGCAGACGGCCGGCCTTCGGTTACGAAGTTCGCGAACGGCGAATCCGTGACCTTGCAGTCCGCCACGAAAGCTTCTCCGCGCTGCCCGAATCCGTGGCCGTGCTCAAATGAACGCACTCTCTAGGAGGGTTGTAATGCGACTGATACCGATTCTGGTTCTGGCGATCGCCTGGGGTCCATGGCCAGCGCGCGCGCAGACCCAGAACATGACGGCATCCGACATCGAGGCATTCCTCGACGGCGTGATGCCCCTGCAGCTGCAGCGCGAGGATATCGCCGGCGCGGCCATTGTGGTGGTGAAGGACGGACAGATTCTCTTCGCGAAAGGCTATGGCTATTCGGACGTCGCTAAGCGGACTCCGGTGACCGCGGACGCCACTCTGTTTCGCCCCGGGTCGATTTCCAAGCTGTTCACGTGGACGTCCATCATGCAGCTGGTGGAACAGAAAAAGATCGACCTGGACCACGATGTGAACGAGTACATCGATTTCAAGATTCCGGCAACGTTTCCGCAGCCGATCACGCTACGCAACATCATGACCCACACGCCAGGCTTTGAGGAAGCCATCAAAGATCTGTTCGTGGCGGACGCGCAACACCTGAAGCCGCTCGGCGATTACGTAAAGGCGGCACTCCCGGAGCGCGTGTTCCCCCCTGGCGTGACTCCGGCGTATTCCAACTACGCCACCGCGGTGGCCGGTTACATCATCCAAAGGGTCTCCGGCGAAGCTTACGACGACTATATCGAGCACCACATCCTGCAACCGCTGGGAATGGCCCGCACGACGTTCCGCCAACCACTTCCGGAGGCGCTGCGGCCGATGATGTCGAACGGATATCAGGTGGCGTCGAAACCCGCGAAGACCTTCGAGTTTGTGCAGGGCTGGCCGGCGGGCAGCTCCTCGACAACCGCAACGGACATCGCCCGGTTCATGATCGCGCACCTGCAAGACGGGCGCTACGAGAATGCGCAGATTCTCCAGCCGGAGACCGCGCGCATGATGCATTCGGCTCAATTCGTGGCGGTTCCGCCGTTGAACTCCATGTGCCTGGGTTTTTATGAAGAGAGTCGCAATGGTCAGCGGATCATCGGCCATGGCGGCGACACCGGGTGGTTTCACAGCGATCTGCACCTGATTCCCGCGGCGAACATGGGCTTTTTCGTTTCCTATAACAGCGCCGGGAAAGGCCAGATCAATCCGCGATCGGCGGTATGGGAAAAATTTCTGGATCGCTACTTCCCCTATCAGGTGCCCGATGCCACGCCGCCGGCCAACGCCGCGGAGGACGCGCGCGAGGTTGCGGGAAGTTATCACGTCAGCCGCCGGCCGCAGACTACCATTCTGTCCTTCATCTCCGCCATCGGGGTGACCAAGGTTTCCGTGAATGAAGACGGGACCATCAGCACCGGCGACCGCGAGCTGAACGGCCAGCCGAAACATTTTCGCGAAGTCGCGCCCCTTGTCTTTCGAGAGGTCAACGGGCAGGATCGAGTGGCCTTCAAGAAAGATTCTTCCGGCCGGATGATCATGGGCGTCGACTACCCCTTCATGGTCTTCGAAAAGACGCCGTGGAACGAGACTGCGGCGTTCAGCAATTTCGTCATCTTCGGGACCCTGGGAGTCCTGCTATTGACCGTGATTCTGTGGCCGGTGGGAGCTTTGGTGCGACGGCATTACGACCGGCCCTTAAAGCCCGGCAACGGCCCGCGATTCGTGATTCGGCTGGTTTGCCTGATCGATGTGGTGTACGCGGTGACGTGGATCACCATGCTTTCGCTGCTCAGCGATCCCAGCAAGCTGAACGATTCTCTCGATCCCACGCTGCGGATCGTCCAGATTATCGGCTGGATCGGCGTCATCGGAGGCGTGGTGGCGCTTTACGACGCCGTAATCGCGGCTTTCGACTCGAAACGCTGGTGGTGGAGCCGGATTCACTCAGTGGGAATCGCGCTCGCCTGCGTAGGCTTTGCGTGGTTCCTTTACCACTGGCACATGCTGCACTTCAGCTTGAAGTTTTAGGCGTTAGCGCCGCAGCAGTTTACGGTCGAAGAAGTCATCCGCGGCCTTGGCCGAGATGATCCAGTGCTGGAACCATAGGAAGTCGTGAACTTCGTCGGGGAAGATCAGCTCCTCGAACTCTACTCCCTGTTCGCGCAATGCTTCCGCCACGCGGACCTGCTGGCTGAATGCGACGTTGCGGTCGTCGTCCCCACCGATCAGCAGCACCGGGGATTTCCAGGTTTTCATGCTCGCCATCGGCGACGATTCGAAGGCCAGCCGAGCCTGGTCGCGCTGCTTGTCGCCATCGAGGGCCGGCGTGGCCACGCTCCCGCCGATCGCGCTCCAGTCATGCACACCCATCATGTCGACACCGGCCGCGAACAGATCGCTCGCCCGGCTCAGCGCCAGGGCCGTCAATAATCCTCCATACGACGCGCCCCACACTCCGATGCGCTTCGCCTCCACATCCGGACGGGCCGCCAGGTACAACCCGGCCCCCATCACGTCGTTGAATTCGCTCGATCCCGAGGCCCCGTAATTGAGGGCTTCGCGGAAATTCAAGCCATAGCCGATCCCGCTGCGATAATTCACCGACAGCACGACGTAGCCTTTGTTCGCCCAATACTGATTGATCCCGTAGGAGTACGAGTATGCGTCCATGTAATGCCAGCCGAGGACCATCTGGCGGCGCGATCCGCCATGGAAGAACACGAGCGCCGGATGCTTCCCGCTGGTCTTCGGCAGGAACAACTGCCCGTGGATCATCATTCCGTCGGCCGCTGGAAAAATGACCTGCGACGGGACCACCTGTTCATTCATCGCGTAATCCGAGGGGATGGAATCCGGCGCCAGATCGCGCGAACTCGCCGAGGCAGGCTTCACCGCCGCGCGGCCCGTCTCCTTCGCGCTTGAACGGAAGTACACCACCGCGCCGTTTCCCACGTCTTCCGGCTCCCATTCGATCCCTTCGCCGATCTTGCCGAGCACCGGCGCCGGCTTGCCGCCCGCCACCGCGACCCGCCAGATATGCCGACGGTCGATGTCGTCCTGATTCGAGGAAAATATCAATTCGCGGCGATTCTCGCTCAGAGAGACATCCTCAATCTCGAACGCGCCCGGCGTCAGCTCAGTCGCGGGTCCGCCTTCGGCCGAAACCGAATAGAGATGATTCCAGCCGGTCTTCTCCCACGCAAACGCGAGCCGGTCGCCATCGGCCCAGTAAATCTGATCCGACGCGGACATCCCGTGGAGAATGCTCCCCGGTCCTTTGTCGGCGTGCCACACCTCGCGGCCCGCGCCAGTCGACACGTCGGCGATGCGAATCGACCAGGGAGTCAGCTCTTCGCGCCGCGGTCCCGCGCCCCCGGCACGCGTGACGCTGGGCGTCCGTATGAACGCGATGCGTCTGCCGTCGATGCTCCAGGCCGGGCTCGAATCGCGATCAGTAGAGGGATCCAGGTACATCACCGCCGAACCGCCCGGCTTATACACCCCGATAAACGAGTGATCGCCGCGGGAATTCGTGAAAGCCAACTGAGAGCCATCGGGCGACCATCGCAGATTCGACGATCCGCCGCGTGTGCGAACCAGTTCCACCGGCTTCTCGCCGTCGACGTTCGTCATCCAGATCTGCGAAGCGCGGATAAAAGCCACGCGTCCATCTTTGGAAACCGACGGCGAATGTCCCTCGGCGAGCTTCTTCGGAGCTCCCCCATCGAAGGGGATGATCCAAATGGATTGATCCGGAAGCTGCGGCAAGCTTCGCGGATTCGGAATGGCCTGGCCGATCTGCTCCAGGTTCCCGCCGCGGACGTAAACGATCGAGCGGCCGTCGGCTGTCCACGTGATCATGCCCAGGTCCTGGCCGTCGTCGTCTTTATAGGCAGTCAGCCGCCGCCCTTTATAATCGGGCGCAGCGGCCACCCACAGATTCCGGGCTCCACGCTCATTCAGCAGCCAGGCGACTTTCCCGCCGCCGGGCGCCGCGTGCATTTCCGAGGCGAACGGAGCCGCCAGGTATTGTTCGATGGTCGCGGCGCCGGCAAGGGATGCTAGCAGCCCCGCCACACAAAGACCCTTCATCACGATTCGATCATTCATTGCGTTCATCCCACTCATTTCTGGCGCGTCGCCACGGATATTCCTCGTTCCTAACCTCCACGCTAGACCCGTTCTGGCCTTTGATGTTGAACCGTGTGCCGCGTAACCGGCTCCAGTTCGAGCGGCGGCGGGCCGGAAAGCGCCAGCGTGATACTAAAAATGCTCGTTTATGAAACATTCGTTTCATGGCAACGAATCCTAAAGATTCTGGAACAAATGGCCTACTTTGTCAAGGGACCGGTAAGCGCCGCGGAATCGTGCAAGAAACGGACGTTTCTCAATTCACGCGTGGCGGGGCTTCGATACCTGTGGTTTTGGATCCTTCGCTGAAGCCCAACATCGTTAGAGACGAATCCGCGCCGCCCACGTCGATACAAGAATTGCGGGAGGTGGCACCTTGGGCGGATTCTTCCAGGACATCCAATTCGGAGTGCGAGCTCTGACCCGGCGGCCGTTGTTTACCATCGCGGCGGTCTTATCGATCGCCATCGGAATCGGCCTGAACACGGCAATTTTCACGTTGGTGAACGGAATCTTTCTGAAGCCTCTGCCGTTTCGCGACGCGGACCGGCTGGTGGCGATCTTTTCGGTTTCCCCCGCACATCTGGAGCAGTTGAACGGCGTCTCCGTTCCCGATCTCTTCGATTGGCGGCAGCAGGCTCATTCCTTTGAAGCCATTGGCGCCGTCGTGAACAACGCGGTCGACTTGGGCGTGGAAGAAAACGGCATGCCTGCCGAAAGAATTCAAGGCGAGAACGTCACGCCGGGTGTTCTCGAAGCTTTAGGCGTCCAGCCGCTGCTGGGAAGATTGATCACGGAGGGCGAAGACGAGGTGGATCATCCCGCTCCTGTGATCCTAATCAGCTACCGGCTCTGGATGCGGCGATTTGGCGGCGATCCAGACATCTTGCAGCGAAAGATCCTGGTAAATGGCGTAGCGACGTCCATTATCGGCGTGATGCAGCCGGACTTTCGATTCTCCGACGAGAACGGCGATTACCTCGCGCCGATTCCCTTGAATCACTTTCAACTGCAAGGTTCGATGCGCTTCCTGACGGCGGTGGCAAAGCTGAGGCCCGGGATTACGATGAGCCAGGCGCAGACGGAGTTGGCGTCGGTGGAGGCTCGGCTCGCCGAGCAATTTCCAGCGCGCGACATGGATCACGGGAAGCCCTGGACCGTGCGTCTCCAGCCGATCCGTCAAGCCCTGTTCGGCTTCATCAGCCGTCCGATTGTTCTATTGCAAGGCGCGGTGGGGATGGTACTGCTGATCGGATGCGCGAACGTCGCGGCGCTGCTGCTGGCCCGGGCTTCATCGCGTCAAACCGAGATTAATATTCGGGCGGTGCTCGGCGCGGGGCGAACCAGAATTTTCCGGCAGTTTCTAACTGAAAGCATGTTGCTGGCAGCCTTGAGCGGAATCGCCGGAGTCGCACTCGCCTGGGCCGCAGTTCGAGTCCTGGTCGCGATGGCGCCCCCTTGGCTCCCAAGGCTCCATGCAATCCAGATGAACATTCCTGTGCTGGCTTTTAGCGTCGGGATATCTTTACTGACTGGTCTGATTTTTGGGCTGATTCCAGCCATCCAGGGGTCGAAATCGAGCTTTGTGACTTCCCTGAAAGATACGGCTCGCGGCGTTACTTCGGGAGGTACGCGGACCCGCTTGCGATCCGTCCTCGTCGCCGGGCAGCTTGCTCTCGCGTTGATGCTGCTGGCAGGATCGGGATTGTTGATTCGAAGTCTCCTGGAATTGCAAGGTGCGGATCTCGGCTGCGATCCTCACGGTGTTTTGACATTTCGATACCGGTTCGCCGAGAGACAGTTTGCCAAACCTCTGGGAAGATATAACGGCCTTCCGCTCTGGGACATCAACCCTCAGCCTGCCCTTGAAATCACGCAGGTCTATCAGCGATTGCAACAGGTGCCCGGCGTGATTTCCGCCGCCGGCATCGTTTATCCCCCGATGACCGGGAATTATCCGGTATCGTTCACGATTCCAGGCCGCGAGGCGGCGAATGCCGACGATTTTACAGCGGACTTCTTCCCCATCACGCCCAATTTTTTCACGACCATGAAGACCAAGCTGCTTCGCGGACGGGATTTCACGGATCGCGACACATCGTCCGCTCCGTGGGTCGCGATCATCAATGAAACCATGGCGCGGCAGTTCTTTTCGGATCAGGATCCCATCGGCCAGCACATCCGCGTCGATTTAGCCCCCGGCGATCAGCTCCGGGAAGTGATCGGCATCGTGAAAGACGTGCCTTCGAATCATCCGCAGACCAAGCAGGATCCGGCGATGTTCGTTCCATTCTTCCAGGCCGCCGGCGCCATCACCGGCCCGCATACCGGCCTTCGCCTTCAGATGACCTTCGTAATGCGCACGCAAGGCGAGCCGATGAGTGCCCTGCGGCCGTCAGGCGCGCCGTAGAAGAGATCGATCGAAATCGTCCCCTGATAGATCCTCGGCCGGAGGAAGCGTATCTGGCTGGGGAGGAACAATATCCTCGCTATTACTCGATGCTCTTGGGACTTTTCGCGGTTGTCGCGACGGGTCTCGCCGGGGTTGGGATTTACGGTGTGATGGCGTATTCGGTGGAGCAGCGGACGCGGGAAATTGGAATCCGCGTGGCGCTGGGGGCGGGCCAGTGGGATGTGCTCAAGCTGGTCCTGAGACAGGCCTTGGTGGTGACAACGATCGGTCTCGCGGGGGGGATTTCCGGCGCGGTCTTTTTGACCCGGCTTATTTCTTCCGAGCTATGGGAGGTGAAGCCTAATGACCCCGCGACCCTGGCAGGAGTCTCCGTCCTGCTGGTCGCGATCGCGATCTTCGCCTGTCTGGTGCCCACCCGGCGCGCGTTGGAAGTGGATCCGAACACGGCTCTCCGGTACGAGTGAAAGGCGCATTTAGAACACGTTCATCATCAGGTAGAACAGAAACCAGCAAAACAGCAGGATAAAGGCAATCAGCGCGAGCCACATGAACACAAACGGCCGCTCGTTGACACGCGGTTGAGGCGCCGTGATACCGATCATCCGGTGAATCATTCGAAACAAATTTGCCAGGAAGTGCATCATCTGCGCTCTCCGCCCCTCCCGATAATAATCCCCATCTTCAGCGAATATTCAGGCCCGTGTGTTCCGATAGTACTTTCTGCAGGAATATGAAGTCTGGTTCTGACAGCAACAGCGGAGTGGCGTGAACGACACCGCGATTCTCTACGTGGAAGAACTCAAGGCCGCCATGCGTGGCCGCTACGCCTGGCTGGGTGCCGCGGTTGTCATGCTGGCCATCGGCGGACTCGCCACCGTCGGCACCCAGGATACCTGGCTCGATGGATACGGCATCGTGGCCTATGGACTGGTCCCGCTCGCGTTCGTTCCCTTCGCGGCCGGCCTGATCGCAAGTCCGCGCGCGAATCGCTTTGTGGAAAGCGTGTTCACCTCGCCGGTGGAGCGTCGTGACTGGCTCATGGCCAAAGTCCTGGTCCTGCTGACCATAGCCGCCGCGTATTACGTCGCCCTGATCCCCATGCAGTTGGTCTACACGCATCATGTGGGACTCCCGTTCCTGCTGGAAAAATTCCTCCGCTGGACCCCCGTCATCATGATCGCCGGCATCGCCATGGGCACGCTCATCGGAGTCCTATTCATCGGCCGCAGCGTTGCCGCTCCCATCGGAGCCGGAATGGGCGTCCTGCTCGCCTATGTCGGTCTGGTCCCTCTTCAAGAATTACTGGTCGCGCGAGGCACCGGCGCGACCCGCTCCGGTCATATCACGCTGGCAAGTCCCGCCGTCCTCGCGAAGAATGCCCTTGGATTCACCCTAGCGGTTGGACGCATCCCCGCCACCACCAGGTTGACCTGGATCAGCTTGTGGGTCGTCGTGATCGGAGCCTTCGCCCTAGCCGTATGGATCTTCCTCCGCGCCCAGGGAGTCGAGACCTGGGAGACCACCCGCGCTCAGCGATGGACCATCGCCCTATCGATCGGCGCGATCATTCTTCTACCCATCCTGCTAGCCGACACCAACTACGACACTCCCGCGCCCCCCGCGAATCGCGCCCCCGCTCTCCGGATCTCAGGCCGCACCAGCGGCGCCCTGGCGTTAGCTCCCTCCGGCGGCCCGTTCCCCGACCGGTGCTGTAGCGCGGTTCTGAATCGCGAGGACGCCCCTTGGGGACCGATGAATCTACCGGACGCGATTTGCTGCTCCTTCTTCCAGTGGAAGCTACGCAAACCGTTACCGGCCTCCAAGGCCAGATTGTTGGCGAGGACGGCCTGGAAATTACCGCCGCCCCGCCTCGACCGCTGGAGCAGCACACCTATGCCAACAACACCGGTCCCCTTGCCGCCGATGGGCACCACATTACCAACGGGTGGATTGCCCGCGTCCCCGTGACTCTGAATCCATCCAAGCCCTGGGACATCGGCGGCAATCGCTACCCGCTGAACGTTACCGCGACCTACCGGGCCGGATCAGATTCCGAAATGCAAAAGTTCACCGCCCGCGGCGCGATCGAAGCCGAGGTGTCCAGCGCCATCTATGAAATGGGCGCCGCCTCGGCAGTCTTACCTCTGTTTTGCTTTGCGGCGGCCTTCATTCGCTGGCGGCGGACCCGATGAGCGCCGAGACCGAATACGCGATTGAGACCACCGGCCTCACGCGCCGCTTCGGCGATTTTGTCGCCGTCGACGGCATCACTCTGAAAATCCCTAAAGGACATCTGTACGGATTTCTGGGCCTGAATGGCGCGGGCAAGACCACAACCATCCGCATGCTGACGACGCTCCTCCCGCCGAGCGCCGGCTCCGCCCGGCTGTGGGGGCACGATGTCGTGAAGGAACCCTTGGCCGTGCGCCTCGTCGGCCTGGTGAGCGATGAAACCAGTGAGAGCCAGTCCACTTGGACGGCGCGCGAGTACCTCTCCTACTTCGCCCGCATCCGCCAAATCACCGATCCCTCGAGAGAAGCCGATCGCATCCTCGACGATGTCGGCCTCGACGTCCGGTTCCGCGGCAAACTGATCGCCACCTACAGCACCGGCATGAAGCGCCGCGTCGAGATTGCCCGCGCCCTGATGGGCCGTCCCAAGGTGCTCTTTCTCGACGAACCCACACGCGGGCTGGATCTTCCCGCCAAGCGCGAAATGTGGAACCTCCTCCGGCGTCTCGCCTCGGAAGAGAAGGTCACCACGTTCCTCAGTAGCCACGACGCGCAGGAAGTTCGCAGCCTGTGTGGAGAGATCAGCGTGATCGCGAAAGGTCGCGTCGTTTATACCGGCGCCACCCGCGAGCTCGGCGCGGATCTCGACACCTTCGAAGAACGCCTGATCGCGCTCCTGACACAGCAGGACTCCCTCGCCGCATCCTAAGCGCTTGCCTAATTCAGCCGCTTATTATGGCAACAAATCACTTGGCTCACCGATGGTAATATGATCTGCGAATGCATGACATCTTGCTTATGTTGCGATCCGTGCCAGACTTTATCTGGGATCTCCTAACTAATCTCGCCGGATACGTCACAGGCGGGGTTGTGATGGCCGTGATTTGGGTGTGGGAACACAAACACAACCGGAACCTTTCGTGGAAGGCGAGCAAATGGGTGTTACGGACGTTTTTAGCGACATCTTGTTTTTCGGTGTGGTACTCAGAACGTCCAGATTTGACGGCTGAGATAGAACTCAAGGAATGGGGAAGCATCTCAGATCATAGTTCAGCGGTCTTACTCACGGTGGAAGCAAAGAATACGGCCGCGCCGAGCGTCGTGACTGGATGGCGATTAATCCTCAAGACGCATGAAGGGATAGATCACAAGGGAACCCCAATCGCAATCACAGAGCCTATAAATCTTTTGAACGCTGATGGGGCGGTAATTAAGACCTACTCGGCCAGTGATGGGCTGAATGAAAAAGCGTTTAGACAGCCTATCCAGCAAGGGAGTGCGATAACGGGAATCTTGAGGTATTATTTCCCCGATCTTGGGGTGGACGCTCTTAAGGATTCTGGCACTAAATACATTTTGAATTTTGTTGATGTTCGCGGAAAGGAACACCTAGCCGTCGATTCAGCGCATGATCCAGAAGCTGGCGGCCTGTTATTTCCTGGATTGGCTCCTAAATGAAATGCTATTTTGGTCTCATCGGTGGAGCTTTGACTACCTGTTTAAGCACCCATTGGAAGTTTCTCCAACCCGGGGGCTTCGGTGCCTTAGGCTTTCTTTCTTCCTCTACCTTGTCTTTTGGTTTTGGGTCTGACATCAGCCCACCTCCTGACTGGTTAGCTGGTTCCAAGTCAGGCGCTTCCCGGCGACCGATCCGAGCACTTTCTGGAAGCGCTCTGCATCCGGGGTTGTCCGCTCGTTATAGCCGAAAGGCTGTTCGTCAAGGTATCTGAACAAGTGAAACGGCTCGACACTCACATACGTGCCGTTAATAGACCGCTTCAGGAGACTCCAGAAATTCTCCATGTGGTTCGTGTGCACTTTTCGACCCCTGCATCTTGCGTGCTCGCTGCTCTTGCCCTATTCACTCCCGCCCGCGCGGAAATCCCCGCGTGCTTCCCTCCGAATCATGCCACCCATATCAACCCCGATACGCACCTGATCCTCACCTTTTCGAGCCCTCCCATTCTCGGAAAGTCCGGCGAAATTCGCATCTACGATGCGGCGGATCATCGCCTGGTGGATACCCTCGACCTCAGTATTCCCGCCGGCCCGATCCCACTCACCGCCTCGCTTCTCCGCCCGTAACGGCCTTCGTCCAGGATCCCGATTCGCCCACCACCACCACTCCCGCCGTGAAAACCACGCCCGCCGATCTCCACAATTACCAGCTCACCACCATCGGCGGCTTGGCGGATTTTCATTTCTATCCCGTCATCGTCCATGGCAGCACCGCCACCATTTATCCGCACAATAACGTCCTCGAGTACGGCCATGAATACATCGTGCAGATCGATTCCGGCGTCTTGAGTCTCGCCTCCGGCGTTTTCTCGGGCTTCACGACCGACGATACCTGGCGTTTCACCACCAAGCCCGCAGCTCCACCCGCCAATTCAACGCGAGTCGTCGTATCGGCCGACGGCTCCGGCGATTTCAACACTGTCCAGGGCGCCGTCGACTTCGTTCCCGGAAATCCGCTCAAGCGCGTGACCATCTTCATCAAGAATGGCGTCTACGAAGAGATTGTCTTCTTCCGCAAGAAGTCCAACCTCACCATCCGAGGCGAGGATCGCGAGAAAGTCCAGGTCGGATATGGCAACAACAGCGCCTTCAATCCCCCAATGCCGGGACCTTCGCGCCGCTGTGCGTTTTCGGCCTATGATTCCACCGGTATCGAGTTGATCAACTTCAGCCTGACGAATTATTATGTCGGCCAGGCGGAAGGTCTGCTCATCTCCGGCTCGAAGAACATCGTCAGCAACATGAATATCAAAGGCTCTGGCGACGCGCTCAACCTGCGCGGCTCCGTCTATCTCACCGACAGCACCATCATCGGCGACGGCGACACCATCCTCGGCGTCGGCCCCGCTTTCTTCCGCCGCTGCGTGATCCAGTCCATCGGGCCTTTCATGTGGATTCGCAACACCGAAGCCAACCACGGCAATGTCTTCGTCGATTGCACTTTCACCGGAATCGATCGCCAGTTCCCGGGAAACACCACCGCGCCCACGCCCCCGTCGAGAGTGCTGGCGCGCCTGCCCAATAATCACGGCCTGAACTATCCCTACGCCGAGGCCGTGCTCATCAACTGCCGCCTAACCGGCGTTCCGCCCGCCGGCTGGGGACCCATCGACGGCGAGACTTCTCACATTCACTTCTGGGAATTCCACAGCACCGATGCCGGCGGCCGTCCCATCGACGTCACTCAACGGCATCCTGTTTCAAAGCAACTGACGGAGCCGCAGGATGCGCAGATCATCGCCAACTACAGCGATCCGGCGTTCGTACTCGGCGGCTGGACCCCCCTCATCAACCAGTAATCACGCCACCGGTCGAGCGCCGCCATAGCCACGCGAGCCCGGCGATAACCACCAGCGCGATGGTTCCCACTGGCGTTCCCAGCCCTGACGACGATGTGCCCCCGGCCACCTGTGAACGAACCTCGCTCTGCTCGAATTCCAGCTCATAGATCGATTGGGAGTAGTTTCGATTCTGCTTTATGATCCGAATATCCGGATCGCGCGGGACCAGGCAATTCACCTGATAAGCCGCCACGCGGCTTTCATGATGATTCTCGAAAGTGAGCTTGCGATGGGAACCGCCCGAGGGAAGGGCTGCGTCAAACTCGATCCGGATCCCACCCCGGCCTTCTTTCATCTCCTCGATCGGCGGCATTTGCACCGAAAGCAAATGCGGTGTCAGAGCATGGCCGTCAATCGCGATGGACAGGTCGCCGAGGACTCGTCCCGCATATGCGCGCTGCTCGATTCCCGAGATCACTCCGTCCCCATCCAGATCGATATCCGCGATCAATGCGGGAAAGACGGCGACTCCTGGAGTCAGAGTCATCTCCACATTCACTCGATCTTTATCTACCGCAATGATCGTGCCTTGAAGGTACTCGTCGAGCCTGTGCGCGAGCGCCAGCGTTCCCGCGAGCAATAGGACTACAGCGGCCAACTGCGCGGCTTTCATTTTGTACCGCGCTTCCTGCCGTAGTCATTCGTGGGATCGCGATACATGGTATGCAGATGCAGCGCGGGATCGCCGCCCAGCGTCTGCGGCGCATACTCGATCACCACGTGCGGACCCTGAATCCGGTAATACGCCGTGATGTTGTTTCCAGGAGCAGCCGTCGTCGGACCGCTCCACGCAAACCAGGTTTCATTAATATCCGCCTTAAGCTCCGCCATTCGAGCGGCCGCCGCGCTTTGGTGAACGATCCCCGCCCATTCCCCGATCACGTCGATGAGCATTGCGCGCTGCTTTTCGTTCATATTTGAAGCTTTCAGGCCCTCAGGCTGTATGGTTTTCCCGTCCTGCCCCGGTCCGAGCACCAGATCCGCCAGCCGGAAGCTGAGAATCGCTTGCTTGCGTTGCGCTTCGTCGAGCGCGTTGAGGAGCGCGAGCGCCTTGTCGCTCTCCCGTCCCAGCGGCCGCACGGTTTTCCCGTTCAGTGTATAGAGAGCGGGCTGGGCGCCAGTCAGCGTTGGAGTAAGAATGCCGCGCTCCCCCGCGATCGTGATGTTGAGGGCCAAGTGGTGCCCTCCAAACTGCAACATCCACGGACTTTTTTCAGACGGCGTTCCAAGGATGGAGATGTAGTAGAGATCCTTACCGAACATCGGACCGTTACCTCTTCCGCCTCCGCGTCCGTTATTGTCAGTGCTCTTGAGCGTTTCATCCGCATCCATGATCTGCTGAACCTTCTCAAACCCGCGTGGACTCAGCGCCGCCGCGACCAGCGCCATAGCGGCGGACCGCTGACCCGCACTCATCTCCTTCAAGCTGACCCCGCCTCGCGGCACCATAGTCGTCGGAAGGTTCGACCAGCGTACCCGCTGCTTTTCGTCGTCGAATCCGAACACCGCCTTCTGCCGTTGCTGCTCATCGAGTGTCGAAAGAAAGGAGTTGGCGGCTTTCACGATTCGGGAGGTCGCACTCTGCGCCGCAGCGCCCCCGAATGAAAGCGAAATCAGGACGAACATGCGAAATCTAGGGTTGATCCTCATTGGCAATTCATCTCACTTTCAACAGGGCGTCGCGGGCATGTCCTTAGTAACGTTAAAATTATCAAACTCAAGCACACTAGATTACTCCCGTCGCGGGCGAACTAGCTTGACCCCATCGCACCGCGTATTGTAGCCTGTCGCAAGTGAGCGGGGGCAATCGGCCGAACATAAGTCGCCGCTGGGTTCGGCTGCTTTTTCAGGTTCACCTATGGAGCGGCATCGGCGTCGGGCTCTACATACTAATGATGAGCGTGACCGGCGCCGTGCTGGTTTACAGTAACGAGCTTTATAACGCGGCGACGCCTGAACCGGTCATCTCGAACAGTTCCGAGCCGCGATTGACCGACGACCAGCTCGCCCAGGCTGCCAGGAACTTGTATTCGGGCTACCAAGTCGTGAAAATCGGCCGCGCGCTGAACCCCGATCAGACCGTGGATGTCTGGCTGCGTCGAGGCGATAAGATCAAGCAGCGCCTGTTCGATCCCCGCACGGGCCGCGATCTTGGCGCGTCAGTCCCGGCGGGTATCTGGCTCGTGTCCAAGCTCATTGATCTGCACGACAATCTGCTGACCGGATCCACCGGGCGCAAAGTGAACTTCGTTGGCGCGCTCGCGTTGCTCGCACTGGCTGTGACCGGTATAGCGATCTGGTGGCCCCGCATCCGGCGTCCGCGCCGCGGCGCAGCCTGGCAAGTCCACCGGATCATCGGTGTCTGGAGCCTCGCCTTTATGTTGATCTTCGGTTTGAGCGGAGCCTATCTCAGCATTCCCCAGCCGCTTCAGGATCTCGCCGACCGGCTTGAGCCGCTGACCACCGCGAATGCCGGTCTGCGCATCGGCGACCGTATTATTTATTGGCTCGCCTTCCTGCATTTCGGGCGAATTAACGGCATCGGGATTCCTTGCAGCGGCCCGGGACTTTGCGATCAAGCTACCAAGGCGATTTGGGCGATATTCGGACTGGCGCCCGCGGCGATGTTTGTCACGGGGGCAATCATGTGGTGGAACCGCGTCCTGCTCCCGCGGCTTAAGAAGGCACGCCGGTAACCCGGCCTCTATCGCGACGAACTGGCCTTCTGATTCTTGACTTGAAGCTCATTCACAACCTGTTGGACGTTGGGGACTGAGCTGGCTACTCGCTGCACCTGGCCGCGCGTCGATTGCGAGTCGACGTCACCGGTTAGCGTGACGACTCCGTTTTTGACATCGTATTTCACGCCGTTCCGCAGGCCTTGTGAGATCAGGACGGCATCCAGGTTCTTCTCAATGGCTTTATCCAGATCGGAATTGATGGTTTTAGCATCGCTTTCAGCGCCGGGGGGAATCACGGCAATCTGGTTCGCGACCACCTGGCTCCC
>CAVPKR010000088.1:0-31480 GCA_963705675.1 Terriglobia bacterium | reverse complement strand
CGCAGTGCCGACCGCAACTCGTCCCGCATGTACCCGGTGACCAGGATGCGGGATCCGAGGAAGCTGATGGGGACGTCGTCTACGTCGGCCTCGACCATGGCCAGCGAAAACAGCCCACCCGGCGCCAGCGCGTGACGGATGAGGTCCAAGGTGCGCGGTATGACCTTCCGCGGCAGGTTCAGCAGCGAGAAGAACGCGGCGACGGCGGCGTAGCCACCGGGCAGGCGGCCGAGGTCGGCTCATGGAGATTCCGAAGGCTCACGCGACGGACTTTGTGAAGGCTACGGAGCGGGTTTATTTCGGGGGAACGGACGGGTCGAAGATCGAGATTCGGGTGGAACCGTGATCGTTTAGGACTTGACACGCCATGCGGCTGGCAAACCTGAGCACGAGACAAATCTTCGCGATCGTCTCGTTGGTTGTCGGAGCGTTGATTGCAGAATTCTTCATCCTGGAAGGTACGATTGGAGTCGTCGAGCCGTCTAATCGAAATTCCGCGTTGTCAAGCGTGGAGATCAGACGCGAAGGCTTTGAGATCCACTTCGTTACGCGGAACCGTCGTTTTAGCGTCGTCGATTTCTTGACAGAGCACGGCACGCGCCGTCAGACAATGGTGATTCGCGAGTCCTTCTTTATGGATCGGCAAGACGGCCGCGAAGGTCCGCCGAATGCGACTGTGGCAGTCGAGGGAATGATCGACGGACGGATTCGGTTCAGCTTTCAAGAGCCAGGGGAACGCGGGGATATTCTCACGGATCGCGTCTATCGCGTCATAAAGACGAGCAATGGTGAGTCGCCGAATTTTTACATTTACTTCTCAATGATAGACGGGCGCAAACTTCGCATTGAGAGAAATGTCGAGCTTTCGACCAGGGATCTCATAACGCTGGACTCATCGATCCAGTAGACGCCGTGACGAGTTACTGTTTCGCGATTTTGAAGACGGTCCACCGGTGGGAATCGAGGTTTCGGAGCTCGTCCTTTTCCCAGGCGAATTCGGGATGCGCTTTCAGGTATTTCGCGGACTTGAAGTGGATCCCGCAGGAGTGGCCCATCGCGGCGCTGAAGCGACATCTGCGCCGCCATGGCCGCGTCGGCGACTTTGTTTTCGCACTGCGCCGCGCGGTGCCGATAGGGCGGCTGCCACGGCTTCGATCCGCGAGCCGATAAATCGATGTGGCCGCATAGTGTTCGCTCGTCGGGCTCGACCTTCTTGTCGTAAGTATCGAAGTGATCGGCCAGGAATCTCTGGCCTAGCGCGACGTCGATGCGTCCCTTGTTCTCGGCCATCAATTGATCCCAGCGGATATGGCGGGCGTTGGCGCTGTTCGAGGTGTCGTTAATATCGAAATCTGTTTCATCGGCGGCGAGCGCCGGGTCGATAGGATAATTCGAGCCGGCGAAGTAGCCATCTTTAGTGCGTCTCAGGGTAACGTGTTCAGGCCGAGCTCCAGGCTGGCGATCTCGCCGGTGTTGCGGTCGGCGATCAGCCAGTCGTTCGCATAGCCGCCATTGTTGCCGTCCTTCATGATGCGCGCGAAATCGTCGATGGAGGCGGAATATTGCATGGCCTTGCGAGCGCGCACGAATTCGGCGACGCCGTTGGGATCGAAGCCGTGGAACTGGCTGATGGTGGTTTCAGTGATCATGATGCCGGCGGAGTTGATGCCGAAATCGTCACCGGAATGGATCAGGCCGGGCATGCCATCCATGATGAATCGGTAGCCGTGCTCGGGCGCAATGTCGAACATGATGTTCCAGCGGGAGCCGGTCATGTAATCGGTCCAGTTATTGTGCGCCGATTACGGGCTTGCCATCCTTGGTGTAGCTGCCGGTGGCGACGAAGGCGCTGCAATGGTCGCCTGTGGGCCGCGTCGACTTGCTGTCGGCCCACTTCAAGTAATAAGGATCGAGCTCGAGCCAGGCGTTGGTGGCGACGATGTCCCAGATGTCGAGCGGTACGCCTTTGGCCGCGAAGCCGTCGGCGATGCCTTGCAGCTCTTCGCGATATTCGGCTTCGATGTGGGGCCAGAAAATGTTCTTGGCGGCCTCGCGGAAGAAGGTCCAGTCTTTCGAATCGTGCGTGAGCGTGAGCTTGATCGCTCTATGAGCATCGGCGATTTCAGGCGCGAGCAGGTAGCCGTGCTGATAGCCGATGTCGGCGGGCGAGCCTTCCAGGTGGACGAAAATCCAGCCGTTCTTCTGGGGCTTGCGGAAGGCTTTCTTCAGCCGCGAGGAGTCAGGCTGCGCGGGAACTTTCGCGGGGGCGGCGAACGCAAAGGTGGTCAGAGCTAGGAGAAGCAGGCATCGCATACCTGACATCTTACTGCTTTTTATTGTGGAAACCGGCCAGGTCAGCTTGCGCGCCCGGCCGGCTTCTCCGATGTCTAGAACGCACCATCCATGGCGAAAACGGCTCACTCGGCAGGAAAATTCTCTTTGAGAGCGGCCAGACGGGATCGGGCGGCGCCCGAATCGATGGAGTGCGCGGCTTGCTTCATACCGGACGCGAGACTATCGGCCAACCCTGCTGCTACCAGTCCTGCGGCGGCGTTCGCGAGCACGATGTCGCGGCCCGGACCCTTTGTGCCGCTTAGGATTTCGACGACAATGGCGGCGTTTTGCGATGCGTCGCCGCCTTTAAGATCGGCGAGAGTGGAGGGCTCGACGCCGAAATCGGCAGGGGTCCACACGTGATGGGTTACACGTCCGGTGCGGACCTCATAAACATCGGTGGGACCCGACGTGCTGATCTCGTCCAGACCTTCGCGTCCGTGAACCACGAAGGAATGCGCGGTTCCGAGGCTGGCTAGGGCGGTGGCCATGAGGCGGGCCGCAATGGGCGACGGCGCGCCGATCAACTGCGATTGCGCGCGCGCGGGATTCGCCAAAGGACCGACCAGGTTGAAAACGGTCCGCAGCTTCAACTGACGGCGGACCGGCTGTGCGTAGCGCATGGCGGGATGCAGATTCGGGGCGTAGAGGAATCCGATGCCGAGTTCGCGGACGGCGCGCGCGGATTCTTCGGGAGTCATGGCGAAGCGCACGCCGAGAGCTTCCATCACCTCCGCGCTTCCGGCGCCGGAGCTGGAGATGGATCGGTTGCCGTGTTTGGCGACGCGCGCGCCCGCTCCTGCCATCACGATGGCGGCTACGGTCGAGATGTTGAAAGTGCCCGCGCCATCGCCGCCGGTACCGCAGGTATCGATCAGATCGTCGCCGGCGTCGACTCGGATGGCTCGTTCGCGGAGGGCCAGGACGAAACCGGCGATTTCTTCGGCGGTCTCTCCCTTCATCTTTAAAGCGATCAGAAAACCGGCAATCAAGGCATCGGCCGCCTGGCCTTCGAGCAGCGCACCCATGGCCTGATGAGCTTCTTGAGTGGAAAGATTCTCACCGGCGGAAACGCGGTGGAGGAACGGCACGAGCGACATGTTATATTGGGAATTCTCCAGCTTACAACATTGCAATGAAGATACATGAATATCAGGCCAAAGCTCTCTTGGCCAAGCACAATGTACCTGTGCCCAGAGGCGAAATGGTACGCACCGCGGATGAAGCTGAAGCGGCGGCGAAGAAACTGGGCGGCAGCGTAGTCGTCAAGGCGCAGATCCATGCGGGCGGGCGCGGCAAAGGCGGCGGCGTGAAGATCGCCAAAGATGCCGTGGAAGCTCGCGCGATCGCGGAAAAGATGCTCGGGATGACGCTGATCACGCATCAGACAGGACCCGAAGGTCGCGTGGTGCAGCGGCTGCTGGTGGAAGAAACTCTGCCGATCGAGAGGGAATTGTATCTCGGCATCGTGCTGGACCGGGCCTGGGCAGGAACGTGTTCATGGCGTCGGCGGATGGCGGGGTCGAGATCGAAGAAGTGGCCGCGAAGACGCCGGAGCGGATCCTTAAAGAGCCGATCGAGCCGGGCCTCGGGCTGCTGCGTTTCAGGCTCGTAAACTGGCATTCGGCATCGGAATCACGGGCGCCGGTGGTGAATCCGGCGGTGGCCGCGATGATGGCGCTGGCGCGGGCGAACGATGCGATCGATGCGACACTGGCAGAGATTAATCCATTCATCGTGACCAAGGACGAGAAGGTCTACGCGTTGGACGCGAAGATGAATCTCGACGATAACGCGATGTTCCGGCATAAGGATCTGGCGGAGCTGCGGGATCTGAATGAGGAAGATCCCCTGGAAGTGGAGGCATCGAAGTTCGGGCTGAATTACATCAAGCTGGACGGCAGCGTCGCGTGCATGGTGAACGGCGCGGGGCTCGCGATGGCGACCATGGATATCATGAAATATGCGGGTGGGAGTCCTGCGAATTTCCTGGACGTGGGCGGCGGCGCGAACGCCGAACAGATTAAGAATGCGTTCAGGATTCTGCTGTCCGATAAAGCGGTGAAGGCAGTGCTGATCAATATTTTTGGCGGCATTCTGCGCTGCGATACGCTGGCGACGGGAGTGGTGGCAGCGGCTCGCGACTTAAACGTCAAGGTTCCCATCGTGATCCGGATGGAAGGAACCAATGTCGAATTGGGACGGCAAATTTTGAAAGATTCGGGATTTAATTTCACAGTGGCTGACGGAATGAAGGACGCCGCGGAGAAAGTTGTGAGGTTGGCGAAATGAGCGTCCTGGTTAACGAAAATACCAAAGTATTATTTCAGGGTTTCACTGGAAAAGAAGCCACGTTTCACGCGCAGGCTTCGATCGCGTATAAGACCAAGGTGATGGGCGGAGTCACGCCGGGCAAGGGCGGACAGACGCACCTGGATCTTCCGGTGTTCAACACCGTGGAAGAGGGCGTGAAAGCCACGGGGGCGAACGCGTCGGTCATTTTCGTGCCGCCGCCGTTCGCCGCGGACGCGATTATGGAAGCGGCGGATGCGGGGATCAGGCTGGTCGTCTGCATCACGGAAGGGATTCCGGCGGCGGACATGATCCGGGCGTGGGCCTATCTGAAAGATCATCCGAATACCCGATTAATCGGGCCGAATTGTCCCGGCATTATTTCTCCAGGCAAGTGTAAGATCGGTATTATGCCGGCGCATATTCATTTGCAAGGACATGTCGGAGTGGTTTCGCGATCTGGCACGCTGACTTATGAAGCGGTAGGGCAATTGACGAAGCTCGGGATCGGGCAGTCGACATGCATCGGGATCGGGGGCGATCCGATTATTGGGACTACATTCGTGGACTCGCTGCAGCTGTTCAACGACGATCCGGACACGCATGCAATCGTGATGATCGGCGAGATCGGCGGAAATGCCGAGGAGACCGCGGCGGAGTTTATCAAGGCCCATGTGAAAAAGCCCGTGGTCGGGTTCATTGCGGGGCAGACCGCGCCGCCGGGACGCCGTATGGGGCACGCAGGGGCGATCATTTCGGGAGGCAGCGGCAAGGCCGAGGATAAAATCGCGGCGATGAAGGCGGCCGGAGTCACGGTGTGCGAGTCGCCTGCGGAAATCGGCGACAAGATCAAGAGCAGATTATAAACATGGATACTTTTTTAGAACGAACTTTTGCAATTCTTAAACCCGACGCGGTGGCTGCCGGTCAGACGGGCGAGATTATCGCGGCGATTCAGAAGGCCGGCTTTCGGATCGCGGGCATGAAAATGAAGCGGCTGAGCCAGATTGAAGCTGAGAATTTTTATGGCGTGCATCGCGAGCGGCCATTCTACGCGTCGCTGGTGAAATTCATGACGGAGGGACCGGTGGTGGTGATGGTGCTCGAAGCTCCGGACGCGATCAAGAAGTGGCGCGATACCATGGGAGCGACGAATCCGGTGAACGCGGCCGAGGGGACCATTCGTAAACAATTCGCTCAGAGCATTGAACGGAACTGCGTCCACGGATCGGATGCGCCGGAGACGGCGGCGGTGGAGATTCCGTTCTTTTTCAGCGCGGCTGAGCTGCTCTAGCAGGCTGCTGAAAAAGGCAATTTAGCCGCAGATAAAGTCCGATCAACGCCGATAAGAAGACTTAACTTCTTTGTCTTTTATTATCGGCGCATGGGCTCGACGCCGATGGTCATCCCATCAACGGAGACGACGCGCACTTCGGTTCCGCTGTCCACGGGCGTGGACGAAACGGCATCCCAATACTCTCCGTGGACGAACACTTTGCCTGCCGGAGTAAGTTGCGTTCGCGCGATGCCGACCTCATTCAATAAACCTCCGTGCGACATCAGGGCTTTGTTCGCGCGGGCGCGAACCACCAGCGAGACTAGGAACATAGTGATCGCGGCGAAGGGCAGCACCACCGCCAGCGCGGTCGAAAGATGGATGCGCAGCTCGGGCGGTCCATTGACCAGAAGGAGCGCGCCCAGGATCATCGCGACCGTTCCACCGGAGCCGAGGACGCCGTGCGAAGTGAACTTCGCTTCAAGCACGAACATCGCCGCGCCCAGCATTAGCAGTGCGGCTCCAATCCAGTTGATGGGGAGCACGGCGAGGCCCGACAATCCGAGCAGCGCTAGAATCCCGCCTGCGACGCCCGGAAGGATCAGGCCGGGCGAGCTGAACTCGACGTAGATCCCCAGGGCTCCGACCACCAGCAGAATGAACGCGATATTGGGGTCGGCAATCGCGCCGATGATCCGTTCGCGCGCCGTGGGGCGGTAGTCGACCACCTCCGCGCCGCCCGTGTGCAGAATTTCCTTGCGCCCGTCGAAGCGCGTGATTTCGCGGCCATCGAGCGCGGCGAGCAGATGCGCGGTATCAGGCTCAATCAAATCGACCAGATGATCGTTAAGAGCTTCGGTTTCAGAAAACGCCTTGGCCTCGCGAATAGTTTTCTCGGCGAGCTCCGCGTTATGGCCGCGCTTCATCACGATGCTCCGCAGCCACGCCGACGCGTCGTTTTCGATTTTACTGCGCATCACAGGGTCCATCTGCTCGCCCATAAGGACCGGCGAGGCCGCTCCGGTATTGGTGCCGGGAGCCATCGCGGCGACATCCGCGGCTTCGAGCAGGAAAAAGCCCGCCGACGCGGCGCGTCCACCGCTGGGAGTGACATAGGCGATGATGGGGATTCGCGAGGCGACCATTTTCGAAGTGATTTCCCGGCTGGAATCGAGGAGCCCGCCGGGAGTGTTCAGGCGCAGGAGAACGGCCGCAGCGTTTTCGCGAGCCGCTTCATCGATGGCGTGAGAGATAATTTCGACGGTGATGGGGTGAATGATGCCGTCGACATCGATCGCGACGACTTTCGCGGCATGGACCTGCATCGCCGCGGCCAAGCAGACCAACGTCAGAGCCCAGGAACGCATGTTTCGCCTCGTATTAAGGATACTCCTCTGGTACGCCTCAATTGAAGACCCTTGTTAACCTGGAATCGTCAGTGCCCTACAAGAACATTCTGGTCCGAGCCACCAACTGGGTTGGCGATGCGGTCATGTCGCTGCCCGCTCTGCGCGCACTGCGCGAGCGATTCCCGCGGGCTCAAATTTCGATCCTCGCTAAGCCGTGGGTCGCCGATCTCTATCGCCGCGAGCCGTTTTGCGACCGGCTGATCCCCTACACTGCATCGAGCTTCACTTCGAAATGGACTGCCGCGCGCGAGCTGCGGTCCTTTCAATTCGATTGCGCGATTCTCTTGCAGAACGCCTTCGAGGCGGCGGCCATCGCTATTCTTGCCGGGATTCCGGAGCGTATTGGCTATGCTCGGGACGGACGGAGTCTCCTGCTTACGCGCGCGATTCCTGTGCCGGGCAAGAACGAAATTCCCAGGCATGAGCGGTTTTATTATCTGGAATTACTCCGTCGCGCGAAACTCATCGAAGCTATGCCTTCGAACGATTTGATTCGACTCGATGGCGCCACCGCCGCCTGCGAATTGGGCATCGCCAGGTTTCGCGATGCGGGACTTGGCGATGTCGTGATCGGCGTCAGTCCGGGAGCTGCGTTTGGATCCGCCAAGCGCTGGCTGCCGGAGCGGTTTGCCGAGGCTGCGGATCGCGTCGCAAAGAATCTGGGAGCATCCATCGCCGTCTTCGGATCGAAGGAGGAACGCGAGCTTTGCTCCTCCATCACCGCGGCTCTAAAGAGACCCGCGAAGAATTTTGCGGGTGAAACTTCGCTGGCCGAGTTCATCGACATGGCAGCCACGTGCCGGGTCTTTCTGACCAACGATTCGGGCGCAATGCATATTGCTTCCGCGTTGGGCGTGCCGACGGTCGCGATTTTCGGGGCCACTGACGACACCACCACGGGTCCCACTGGACCGATGGCGCGCGTGGTGCGCGAGCCGGTGGAATGCAGCCCGTGCCTGAAACGCGAATGCCCCATCGACCATCGCTGCATGACGCGCGTCGACTCTGCGCGAGTGGCGCGAGTCGCGCTCGACCTGCTCAAATAAACAGGATGGATGCTTTTCGCATCCTGGTCGTGCGGCTGGGCGCAATGGGAGACGTGATACATGCGCTGCCCGGCGTGGCCAGCTTGAAGCACGGGTTCGCGCGGAGCCACGTCACTTGGGTGACTCGCTCGCGCTGGATGCCGCTGCTCGAAGGCAATCCGTTTATAGACGAACTGATTCCATATGAGCGCACGGCCGCTGGGCTCCGTTCCGCGTGGCGGGCGTTGCGATCGCGGCGATTCGATCTCGCGGTGGATTTTCAAGGTTTGGTCCAATCCGCACTGATCACGGCGGCTGCGCGCGTCGATCGAGTCGCCGGGTTCCATCGATCGCAAGTAGCCGAGCGATGGGCGTCTCTGTTCTATTCAAACGCCGTGGTCACCAAATCGGCGCACGTGGTGGAGCAGAATCTGGAATTAGTGGCGGCGGCCGGCGCGTCCAGCATTCTGCGTGCGTTTCCAATTCCCGCCGGACATCAGGAAGATCAGCTGCCGGATGAGAAATTCGTACTCGCCAGTCCGCTGGCGGGATGGGGAGCGAAGCAGTGGCCTCTCGAATATTATCAGGATCTGGCGGCTAAGGTGACGCTGGTCGTGAACGGGCCGCCGGGGTCGGAAGAAGTCCTGTAGCATATTCGCGGCGTGCACGTGCACTTATCGGGCATTGCGGGATTGATCCACGCCACGCGGCTGGCGCAGGCGGTAATCGGCGTCGACAGTGGACCCATGCATCTCGCGGCGGCATTGTAAAGCCTGGGGTCGCGATTTTCGGCCCCACGGACCCCGCGCGGAACGGGCCCTATGGCGGATCGCTTCATGTGCTCCGCGACCCCGGCGCCGCAACCACTTATAAGCGCACTGATGACGATCGAAGTATGCGCGCCATCACTCCTGCCGCGGTGGCGGAGGCGCTTGCTGTCGCCACGGGTTGTCCCGCGTGAGTTTTTCGAAACCCTACGCTGATGCGGTGGCGAAGCTGCGGGTGCCTGGGGGATTCGTACTCCTCGCAGCGTTTCTATGGCTTTCTCAGCCGACCTGGATGTCCCTCGCCGCGGGACTACCTGTGTCGATCTTCGGTCTAATCGTGCGAGGCTGGGCCGCCGGACATCTCGAAAAGAACACCACGCTGACTGATAGTGGCCCCTACGGATACGTGCGAAATCCGCTGTACCTGGGCACGCTGACGGTCGCCGCAGGGTTCGTGATCGCGTCCAGGCGCTGGGAACTGGGGCTTCTTTTCGCGGCGGTGTTTCTGCTCATTTATTTGCCGGTGGTAGAGCTGGAAGAACAACATTTGCGGAAGCTATTTCCCACGTTCAACGATTACGCGCGCCGCGTTCCCAGGCTGCTGCCGGGGTTTGCACACACCAAAAGTGCCAAGCAATTTCAGTGGACCGTCTATCGCCATAATCGCGAGTACGAAGCCCTCCTCGGTTTCCTGGCCGGAGTTGCGGTACTCTGCGCTAAGGTCATTTGGTGAAAGAACACAAGCTGCTGCGGATTCTGGGCGCCGGATTTGGCGTCGCCGTGATCGTCGGAGCGGTGATCGGCGTCGGCATCTTGCGCACGCCCGGCGAGGTCGCGGGTCATCTCGCGAATACCTGGCTGATCCTGGGACTCTGGCTCGCGGGAGGATTGTACGCGCTGTTCGCCGCCGCATCGGTGACCGAGCTCGGCACCGATGCTTCCCGAAACCGGCGGCTATTTCGTGTTCTCGCGGCGCGCCTTCGGGGACGCGGTAGGGTTCACCGTCGGGTGGACGGACTGGATCGGGCAAAGCTCCGCTATCGCGTACGCATCCATTGCGTTCGGCGAATTTCTTGGCCCGCTATTTCCTGCGCTGGCCGGACGCGAAACGCAGATTGGCGTCGCGATCATCCTCACATTCGGATTGCTCCAATGGACTGGCATCCGGTCGAGCAGCCGGGTCCAGCAGGCCACCAGCCTGTTGAAAGCCATCGCGTTTCTCGCACTGGTCGGCGCGTGTTTCTGGTTTGGCGGCGGGAAGCCGTATCAGCCGCTTCCCATTCGAACCGAGCCTCTGTTCGTCGCCATCATCCTGGCGGTGCAGGCGATCATCCTCACCTATGACGGCTGGTATGAAGCGCTGTATTTCACCGAGGAAATCCGCGACCCGGTACGGCAGCTTCCGCGCTCCATGATCGGCGGCGTGGCGATTGTGATTGTCATTTATGTACTGGTGAACTCGGCGCTGGTCTACGTGCTGCCGTTGCGTGAACTAGCCGGATCGAAGCTCCCAGCGGCCGACGCCGCGGTACGGCTGTTCGGCGCATCGAGCGGCAGATTGATCACGATCCTGTCACTGATTTCCCTGCCTCCGATGATCAACGCGGTGATGCTGTGCGCTCCGCGTATCCTCTACGCGATGAGCCGCGCGGGTTTATTCCCGCTTTCGATGTCGCAAGTGAGCTCGCGAGGAAATCCCGATTGGGCGCTGGGCGCGACGGTGCTGTTAGCCGTGGCGCTGGCGTCGAGCGGGACTTTCAAAACCCTGATCGCGGTAGCAAGCGTGATCTTCGTAGTGAACCACTGCTTCGCCCTGAGCGCTCTATTTGTGTTGCGCCGCCGTGAGCCGGGGCTGGCGCGTCCCTTCAAGGCCTGGGGATATCCATGGGTAAGCGCGATCGTGCTCCTGGCGGCGTTGGGGATCGTGGCGGGGTCGTTGTTCAGCGATACTCGCCACAGCTTGTACGCAGCGGCATTGATCGCCGCGAGTTTTCCTGTATATCGGTTGCTGCGGCGATAGAATCGCATGTGCGAAAACCGGCCATCCACCACTCCCTCTGGTCGCGGCTCACTGCCGAAAGCATGCGTTTGCGCGAGCCGCGACTAAAAGGAGCGGTGGATGGTCGGGGTTCACACGGACTCGTTAGCAAGCGGAGAAGCCGCCCAACACGTCCGAATTTCCACAGCGGTAGCGAGCAGCGGCTACGGCTCCGTAGCCCCGGCAAACCTGCGCGCTCTCTCTGAGGCGCGACCGTCAGCGAACGGCCGGGACTTACTACTGAAGCCGATGGATCCGGTCATCGTAGAAGTCGATTCCCATTGTCTTGGGACGAGAAGACGATCGCCGCTGGTGGGCGGATATCGAGTCCATGCCGGGTGTCATGGCGTATGGCGATACGAGAGAGTCGGCGATTGCGGCTGTGCGAGCTTTGGCATTGCGGGTCGCGGGATTGTATAATCATGGCGACCGAATTCATGACAACTTCAGCGCGGGTCGTGAGCGCCCTTGAGTCTAGAGCGTCGTTTGGATTCGCCGAATGGCCTCAGCGCCGTACTTCTCGCGAAGCCTCGCGAGAAAGGTAGGTTCAACTGACTTTACATAAGCCAGCATCCCTTTTAGTTCGAGGAAAAGTTGGTCTCTGTTTAGCCGTCCCGTAATAAAATGGTGAACGCGGCTTCGTAACTGTCTTTTCCTTTCACGACCGAGCGAGACCTCTGCGTCGTTGGTGATAACACTGCCGCGAGTGAAGAAACCCAAAGATAGTTCTAGACCACAGTATTAGGGATGGCCTTCCAAGGTATGAAGCCGACGGATGAAGCGTTCCCTTCGGCTTCCAAAAACAGAATACGCAATAGAGATTCGATATCCCCCTCTTCGAGCGTTACGCGCTTCTTTAGAAGGTATCGCTGAAGGTCGCGAGCGACCAGCGATGGAAAGAAGTCGGTGAAATCTGCTTGAGAAGAAACCGTCCGTGGCGATGCGGATGCGCGTTGTCCGCTATGTTCTTGCCTTCGCGGTACGCCGTGGCTGCAGGATGGACCGGCAACTTACTTAGCAAGTGTTCCACGACCCAGTACTGAAGCGCCTTCACCTCTTTGGCAGGCCGAGCTATCACGCGAACGCCGATCGTGCGTTTCGGGATCTCATATACCTTGTACCGTCGCGGAGCAGACCGAATTAACCTCGTAAGTTCGCTCTCCGAGAGGAGCATCGAGGCGCCCAATCTTGCCAATAACTCAAACATGACGCCGCCTCGCTCGTGTCCGCCCAATCAACTCGCGCTGATAAACTTTCATGCGCCGCTCGCCCTTGTCTGTAAGGACCTTACGGATGTGGCCCTAATTCGATCGCGATCGCGAATCCGTGTGCCTGACAGGAAGTCGTGCTTAATCAACGCGGAAGTCGATCCGCCCAGGTAATATGTCTGGTCCGAATCCAATTTTTCGTTATTAGTTGCAAGTGCTCAAGTAGGGAGAGATATTCTGGAGAGTTTTTCGTTCGACACTGTAATTCCATTGAGCAAGGCAAGCGATGATCTCGGTCGCCGTTGTTATCCAATCACGTCGACCAAGTCGGCTATTCGCCGGCGGAGCGGCCGGTGGGAGCACCGGGAGTGGCTGGCGGGCGTTCTCGCGGGCCGGCTCCTTTTCAAGACCCCGCAGCATGGGTCCATTCGGTCGCTCGACAGCTCGAGGTACCTTGTCCTCTGCAACTGCGTTGTTAACTGAGTCCCTGAGTTCCGCGTACACTTATCAGAAAGCAACGTTTGATCGTGCGAGGAGTTCCAGGCCCCACTATAATGTTGCGGCGCACGACGGAGACTGGCATGACAATCAGCTCCTCTACTATCTCGCTGACCAGCCCTACATATTGACGGATGACGAAAACATAAGAACAAAGTGTCAGGCCAGTCCAGACAATGAGGGTCTCTTGCTCAAGGCATTCTGGACTGAATATCCCGCGAGACCAACCGCGTTAGGTGGCACACAGTTCTACTACCTGGGCTTCAGGTCGTTATAATGCATCACCGTATTGAACAACATATTAAATTCGCCGAAATTCTGCCAGCGGTAGATGGGGTTCGTCGCGAACATCACTACTCTGCCATCCCCGACCGGCACGTCGACAACCGCTGCTCGGCCTCGGATTTCGTTAGGGCCGCGCATCAGGCCGCTTAGGACTCCGGCTTCGCCGCCGGTGAAGCGCATCAGGATTTCTTTTTCGCGATCGCGCTCCGGGACCGTCAGTAATGGACCGTTGGCCCAGCGGACCGGTATGTTTTTCTCGGTGTAGCCGTAGAAAATCGGGCTCGCGGGGCGAAGAATTTCCGCCTGCACGATCGGGCCTGGGGCGTAGAACTGGGGAGTCGTCCTGGCTGCTTCCACGTTGCGCGTGATTCCGAATTCCGCCGGGAACGCGCTCGCGGTGCCCAGGGTCACCATGATGCCCCCGGATTCCACGAACTTACGGAACTCGACTACACCTTCAAGACCCATACCGCCGGTGATGTCGTCGGAGGAGCCGTACATCCCCAGGCTCTTGAATTGATCCGACTTCGTGTAGGCCAGAGGAGGCTTGCCGGGGCGGGAATCGATGTCGTAGACCAAGCCTTTCGCGCCGCGGCCCTGGTTCGGAATAATGATCACATCGTAGGCCGCGCGCAGGTTGCCCTGCTTCACGCGCTCCTTATAAATCAGGTCGTAGGGAACCTCGAATTTATCGAACGCGTAGCGGACCCAGCCGACTTCCTGGGTGCTGCCCCACGTGCTGTACATCGCCAGGCGAGGCAGATCCACATCATGCATCGCGACCGTGGGCGCGGCCGGTAACGCCACCGCGATCAAGCCCAGCGGCTCCACTTGCGCCTTCAGTTTATCGTAGGATTTTCCGTCGACGATGAACGATCCCGCCGGGATTTCCTGGTCTCCATTCTTGAAAGATACTTCGACCGCGCGCATCGCTACGTCTTTCAATCGATACCGCAGCGTCACCAGGTTATTCGACCCATTGTCGACCACCGCGTAGAACGAACCGGTGCCGGTAACGGTGCCGCGCGGCTCGAATTTGTCGATCAGAGACGTCGGAACATCGAGTACAGAGTGGTCCGCGCTCTCGATCACTTTAGTCTCGGACATCAGGCCCATCGTCCAGGCGGTGTCATCGTAAGTGGTCAGTGCGGGGTCGGGGAAATTTTGCTTTTCCAGCAGGATTTTCGCCAGGCGGCCGTAGGGCTGGTCGCGCTTGATCACGAACGATCCGGCCGGGAAAGTCCCTTCTTTGATCTTAACTTCGCCGTTCGCGCGGCCCACTTCGATGCCCTGCAGGCGTAGGATGTTCACCACTTGCGCGACCCGGGTCAGATCGGCTTGATCGGAGGGGATCACAAATCCATAAGGCGCGTCTTTCTTACCCGATTCGATAGAATTACGGCTCTTTTTGTAGAAATTGCTTAAGATGATGTCCGGGAACGACGAAGTCAACTGGAGCGCGGTCAGCACGCCGGTCTCTTCGTAGTTGGTGTTATTGCGCTGACTCCAATCGGTTTGGGCCGGAGGCGGTAGCGGGCGGTACCATTCGCGAGCCGTCATGCCGCCACCTCGGCCTCCGCGGCCACCATCGGGAGCCCCACCGCCGCGGCCTCCATCGATCCGGCGATGCATAGTGTTGGCTCCGCCGTTGCCGAAGGTTTCATACATCCGCATCATGCCGTTGTGGTTCGACGACATGAAACCGAGATAGCCCGGCGCCCACATGTCGACGAACGCGTGGGTCCACACGCCGGGCATGCCGTAGGCGGTCATCTGCTCCATTTCGAAATTCGAGAACCAGGGAAGCTCGCCGTAGAGGATAGGATCGAGCGTCGGATTCTGCGGAGACTGGCCGCTGAAGGTGTACATGAACGGCTCGGATTCATGCAGCTCGTGCATGATCGGCGGATGCCATTTCAGGTACCAGTCGAGCAGGGTCTTCATGGTCATCTGCGAATAATTAATATCGCGATTATTGTCGTGGAAAATGTACTTGCCCCAATACGGCGGGCCAGCCGAGCCTGATCTTCCTCGCTGGTTTCGTTGATCTTGTACTTGTTGTACCAGTCGACGTAACGGTCGCGGCCATCCGGCTCGGCGGCAGGCGTGATGGTCACGATCACGTTGTCGCGAATCTTTTTGATCAGCGGAGTATCCTCGGTAACCAGCCGGTATGCCAGTTCCATCAGCATCTCCGAAGGACCGGTTTCCGCACTGTGCAGACCGCCCATGATGTGATAGATCGGCTTGGCTTTGCTGACGATCTCCTTCGCCTGGGCGTCGGTGAGCTTGCGCGGGTCGGCCAACTGCGCCAGGTATCCGCGATAGGTTTCCAGATTCTTGATGGAATCTTCAGAGCCGACGAATACGATGACGCACTCGCGGCCTTCATCGGTTTTGCCGATGTCGATCACCTTCACGCGCGGCGATTTCTGCTCCAGCGCGTGGTAATACTTCAGCATGTCGGCGTAATACGTAAGGTGCTTGGGCGCGCCGGCGTAATAGCCCAGGACATCCTTCGGCGAAGGCACGGTGGAGGACTTGGGCAAGTGATCCACCAGGGGGCTCATATATTCGGGACGAGTGGTCCACTCCTTCACCAGACGGGCGAAGTCGTCGTCCATTTGCTGTGGATAGGCGAAGGAAGCGAAAGTCAGGAGGCAAAGCAGAGATCGCATAAATAGAGATGTCCTTAAAACGCAACGGGGCGGTGATCCACCATCATAGAACGGGAGGATCACTGTCCGCAGCGCTAGAACAAGCTATTGAGCGATCTGAACCTCGGACTTCAAATCCTGCCACTCAGGCAGGGTGACGGAGCGGCTGATCTTCTCGATGGGGCTGGACATTTCCTTCGATTCGAAGGGTCCCAGGCCGGGTGCGCGGAATGAGAATCGGCAAACCGGGGGCTGCCCGGGCTTCGCATTGGAATTGCGCAGGGTGACGAACAGCGTCATGCCGGATAGGTCGGCTGCGGAATGATTCACAACCAGGTAGTGGATCTCAGATTTCTTGTTGAAATCGACCACGATGCGGAAACCGGTGACTTCGACGTATTGCGCCAGCGAATGCGTGTTTTCCGTCGCGGCGACTGCGGCGGGAGCTTGAACTTCGGCGGCGGCCGGAGCATCGGCGCTCGAATGCTGTAACGGCTGAAAATACAACAGGATTAAGCCGCCGGCGATCGGGATACCCAACATCAGTAGGGCGCTGATCAGCCAGCCGGGGAGGCGCGGCTTGTTGCCGGCGCCGATCACGGTCACGACGTTGGCGGATTTCAGGGAGACCAGCTCAGGTGGAAGCGTGGGTCCCGGCAGGGTCATCCGAGGCCCGGAATCCGGCATCAGGATTTGCTGGGGAGGGGCAGCAGGACGAACCGCGGTGCTCGCGGTGGAGGCGTATTCCTGGAACGGGGCGAGTTGGAGACGCGAACCGGATGGCGGATTGTCGAGCGCGGGCGGCTCCGGCGCAAGTTCCTTCACCACCGGCGGATGTACCGCGTCGATGGCGGGCGCCGCAGCCTGGGCTTCCGGCGCAGGCGCGGCGGGCTGAGGCTTCTCAAGCTCGGTTAGTGTGCTTTCGGGAAGGGGCGGAATTTCGGAGGCTGCCTCGGTGTGGATGAATTCAGGCTGAGAGACCGGAGTTTCGATAGCCTGCGCAAGCGGCTGCGATTCAACTTCGGCGGGAAGGTCCTTTTTGGGCCCATCGGCTTCCGCGGGTTGGTCTGCCGCCGCAGTCTGCGGCGCCGGTTGTAGTTCGGGCTGCGGCTGATTCTCGAGGACCGGAGTTTCGGCAATATTCGGAGCTAGCGCCACGGCGGACGGAAGCGGCGCTGCTGGCTCTGTGACCGCCGGTGTTGCGACCGCAACTTCAGGCGGTGCAAGCAGGGCGACGGCTTGGGTTCCTGGCGAAAGAGCCAGGGGATGCCGGATGACTGGCGCGGCGGGCGTCGCAACCGGTTCAATCGCAGCTGCCGGGGGCGGTTCCACCGTTCCTACGGCGGCTGCTAGGTGAGCGAGTCCGCTTTCGACTGGTTTCGGCTGAGGATCCCCAGTGATCTTGCCCGCTTGCCTCATGTGAGCGGATCGAATCTGCTCAGCTAAGGCGAGCAATGGATCCGGCTCGGCCTCAGGGATCGGAGTTGTTTGAGCGGCCTCGACTGGCAGAGCTGGAGGGACGGTCTCGACTGGCACTTGCGTGGCTTCTACCAGCGCGGCGGCGTCGACAGGCGGAACTGCGTCTACAGTGTCGAGCGGCGACGGCGCAGCCACGGCCTCAACCGGCGGAGCCGGGGCGTCAGCTTCAACGGATGGAACCGCGACCGATGTCTCTTTTGCCGGAGACGATTCTTCGGCTGGCGATGCCGCAGCGACCGCTTCGACCAGCGGAGGTGCGTCTACGGCTTCAACCGGCGGGGCCGCTGATGTCTCTACTACCGGAGACGGTTCTTCGACTGGCGAAGGCACAGCAACAGCTTCGACAAGCGGAGGTGCGTCTGCGGCTTCAACTTGCCGGGCCGCGGCTGACGTCTCTGCTGCGGAAGCCGGTTCTTCACTTTGGACTGGCGACCGCATAGCGAAGGCTTGAACCGGCGGGGCCTCGGCTGGAGTCTCTACTGGGGGAACTGCTGCTTCAGCTACAACCTGGGAAACTGGGACTGTACTTTCGAGTGTCAGAGGCTCGTCTTTAGCTTCCACTGGCGAAGGTACGCCAGGAGCCTCAACATGGGGGGCCTCCGAAGTAATCATTGCCGCAGCCATGATCTCGGGTTCAGGCGCCGGCGTATCTACTATTGGAAGCGGGTCTTTGGTTTCAACCGGTGTCGCCGTGACCGGCGCTTCTACCACCGGAGCCGCCTCAGTTTCGACCGGCGAGGGTAGCGCCGATGCCTCGACCACAGGAACTGCGGCTTCCACCGCTTGTGCGCTTTCGGCAAGCTTCGCTTCCAAGGCGCTAACCGGCTCCGGCGCCACCGGAGTCTTGGCCTGGAGCGATGATTTGGGATCGCACGCCGGACATTCCTTCACCGCAGGCGGAATCTCCCGGCCGCACTCCGGGCATATCCAGTGGAACATACATCCAATTTACTGGGGATTGGCCATTTCACCTGTCGGGTACACACCCTACCAGACATACCTAGGCACCTTAAGTGCGATGGGGATTCGATCTCAGGCGGACCCTAGTAGCATAAACGGCGCGGGTCTCTTAGCTTCTACGAACCGTTAGGATGATAGATGGCGGGGAAAGCGGGGCGGTCCGAATGTTCTTGCGAGCCCAGGCCATGGCGATCACGATGACTGTCGCGGCGAAGATCACGATTCCCAGGACGATCCAGCGCCCGGGGATCGTGTGTTCCTGGCTGGAACCGCGCTCCTGCGGAAGGAAGACTGGGACACAGGAGTTTTCGGGCAAATGGATGCGGATGGGGTCGTTCGAGCCTTCTCCGTCATAATATTCCCGAAGAAGAGCCCGGAGGCGGATGGCTTCGACCGTGGATTCCCCCAGCGCGCCGCCACGGCCCGCCAGCGTCTCTTCGACCATGGAACGAAGCAAGCCGGCTTGGCTTTCCGGCGTTTTGAAGACGGGGCTACCGAGAACTTTTTCGAGCTCGGCTCGAATGGACGCGGCGCTGGCCGGTGATGCGGTGGTGCCCACTTTCTTTAAGGATACCTATTGCGGCGTGACCGGGTTCGACGCGCCTTTGGAATTCGTCAAGGTAACGGTCACGGCCACGACGTCGACGGGATTGACCGACACGGAGAAGGGAACAGTCAGCTTAAATTCGCTGCCGAAGGCGTTCGACGCGGAGCTCTGATACCAGGTGGTGAAGGCGGAGGATAGGGGAACGGTGACATCGCCGCCTCCGCTGATGGTCTGGTTGCTCGATGGAGCGAAGTGGAACAGGCCGCTAACCATGTCGCGAGTGGAGGAGAATCCGCTGACTACGACTTGTACCCCGCCGGAGATGTTCGTGAAAACGACGCTGGAGATGAAAGGAACGCTGGGGTTGGTGGTGATGGTCGAGATCCCTGTGGCGGCGTTGGAGGCGGTCGCTGTGAGTGTGATGGTCCCGGCGACTGTGCCGGTCATCACTTTGACGCTGGTGGATCCGGGAAATGTGGCCGTGGTCGATCCGGAGGCGATGGTGAAGCTTACCGTGCGGCTGCCGGTGGAGAATTGAATGAGCTGATCGTCGCCGCCGACGGATGACGTGAAAGTCAGGGTGACGGTGCCGGTTATTGCGGTCGCGGCGGCGGAAGGGATCGATACGTTCAGGGTCGGCTGCTGCTCGAAGCCGGTGGTGTTGGGCGTGGCGCTCACGGATAGAGCCGGCCCCACGGCGGTGGTGGCCGGATGCGCGATGGACGGGTGACGAGCGAGGCTATCGATCTTGGGGACTGAGAAGACGGCGGAGGCGGCCGCGTCGAATAGTTCCATCGATCGAAAGGCCGGGCTGGTGAGACGGAACACCGAGCCGCCTAAAGGAAACACGCCTTCGGGATTGCAGGTGCAATCGAACGCTGCTGAAGTCCCTGCGGCCAGGTCGAAAGCATGGATCTCCCCATCCGCATCGGCAAAGACTAGCTTCGAGTTGTCGAAGGTTAATGCGAGTCCGGCTGGCGAGAGGTCTCCGGTGTAAATATTCGAAGCGATGGAGTTGCTGTCAATATTAGGGACGGTGAAGATGCGGCCGGGGGTCGCCAGCCACAGGTCGTGGCCTTTCGTCGAGAACGCCAGGGCCTCGACATTCGGGTCGGCATTGAGCTGGCGGACGGAGGCATCCTGGGCCCACGCGTAGACGCCGGTGGGGAAGGATGCGGCTAGCCACTGCGCATCGTCGCTGATCGCGATCGAGAATGGAGCTGCGGCTAAGAAGATCGCGTCGATATCGCGGATGGTGGGGGCGGATGGCAGCCCTGTGACGATCTGAAAATGTGAGGTCGAGTTGAACCACAAGGCCGCGGCAGTTCCCTGCGGGCTCATGACGATCCAGTCGGGACTGGCCGCCGCGCCGGCCACTTGGGTTGAAGAAACTCCTGGAACGATGCTTAGCACCTCGCCCGCGTAGGACGAGGCCAGCACGTAATCCTGCCGCGGGGAGATCGCGATGTGTCGAAGAGGCGCCCTAGCGTCGAGCCGGGTCGCATTGACTCGGGCAGCTCCCGCAAGCCCTTCAATAGGGACGATCTGCGAACCCATGGGAGTCCAGCCAAGCGTGGGGCCGCTTACTTGCGCCCATGCGATCGTCGAGAAAATAACTGCTGCTGCGGCGCGCATTTAGTTCGGCCCCCCGACCGTCGGAGTTCCCGGCGTGATCACGATCGGAGGTGTGCCTGACGAGGTGCTGCTGGAGCCGTGATGGAGCGCCACCAGCGCTCCGATGGCGGCGGCGCCTCCAGCCACAGCAATCAGAATCCAGATTTTTTTCGAGTTACCGCCGTTCGCGCCGGAGCTTGAAATGCCGGAGACGTTGTTTTGGGTGATGGTCGCGCTGGCGGTTTGGCCTCCCACGGATACGGTCACCCGGATGTCGAATTTCCCAGTTTGACGATTCAAGCGAATGCCATTCGCGGTGGCGCGCCCCTGGCGATCGCTGGTGGCGGTAAGGGTGTTGGTGCCGTTCGCGAAAATGCCGCCGGGGCCTTGGGTAGGCAAGGAAAATACCACTGCGGCGCCTTCGACGGGCTTGTTCGATTCGTCGCGGACTTCGACTACGGGGGCCACATTAATCTTCTGATTGATGTTGTTAATGGCGCCATCGCCTTCGACGATCACGATATGAAGCGCAGGCTGCTGCGCGGTCAACACATTCACTGCGAGAAGGAAAACTAAGGCTGCGGGGCGATGCACTCACGACTAACTTAACATGCACCGGAGTCGCGCGGCATTTTGCGATAGTAGCAAGAGACATGCTTCGCTACGCGGCGGTGGATATCGGCAGCAACTCGACTCGAATGCTCGCCGCGGAGGTGGTTCCGGGAGGCGCGCCGGTGGTGCTGGCGGCGGAACGTGAAGTCACGCGGTTGGGCGCGAGCGTGTTTCACGACGGGAAGCTGAGCCAGGCGGCGATTGAGGATACGGTGCGGGTGCTGGCCCGGATGGCGGATATTTATCGAAGGCTTGAGGTGGTAGGAGTTCGCGCCGTGGCGACCAGCGCGGTGCGGGACGCATCGAATCAGGCGGAGTTTCTGGCACGGGCGACGACAGCGTTGGGGGCTAAGGTCGAAATTATTACGGGTCGCGAGGAGGCCCGGCTGATCCATCAGGGGGTGATGAGCCGGTGGCCGCAGCCGGGCAAGCGGGTGCTGGTGATCGACATCGGCGGGGGCAGCGCGGAAATTATTTCGAGCGAGGATGGAACCCTGGTGGATGCGGTGTCGAAGCCGCTCGGTGCGGTCCGGTTGCAGGAAATGTTTCTGCACGGCGATCCTCCGTCGGCGCGGGAGCTGCATCAGGTCGCGGAGTTTGTCGACGCGAAGCTGGAGGTGTCGATTGCGCGCATGGGGCTGGAAGGGGACCGGGTGATCGCAACCTCGGCCACAGCGGCGGCCGTGGTGTGCGCGGTGAATCGCGTTTCGCGGTCGCGGAGGGATCAAGCGGATCGGCTGCGGGCGTCGACGGCGCAGATCCGGAAACTGTACCGGAAGCTGGCTGCATTGGACTTGGGGGGAAGAAGAAAAGTCGCCGGGATCGGCCCCAGGCGCGCGGAGATTATCGTGGCGGGCACCGGGGCTCTGCTGCGGATCTTAGAGCGATTTCACGCCTCAGCGGCGTACTATTCCGCGGCGGGAGTGCGCGACGGCATTATCGCGGACATGGCGGCGCGCGGGGTGGGAGGCGAGCTGGCGCGGCTGAATCGCGAGCAGCGCAAGGAAGTGGAGCGGGTGGCGACTCGGTTCGGCGCGGGTTTGGAAGCATGCTCGCCGAGTGGCCGGGTTCGGGCAGATGCTGTTCGCAAGGTTGCAGCCGCTGCATCAGCTGCCGCTCAATTACGGGCGCCTGCTGGAGGCGGCCTGTTATTTTTCCGAGAGCGGGCATTATATTAACGATGCGGCGCATCACAAGCACGCTTACTACATCGTCGCGAACGTAGATCTTTCAGGATTCACCAAGGATGAGCGCGAAGTGATCGCCAACCTGTGCCGTTACCATCGCAAGGCGATGCCGTCGCCCGCGCATCCCGAGTATCAGAATCTGGCTCCGGTGGATCGCCGTCCGCTTCTGCTGCTGATCCCGATTCTGCGCCTCGCGGATAACCTAGGCCGCGCTCCGGAACAGGAAGACGTTGAGATCGTGAGCTGCGAGGTGCAGGCGACTCGGGTGCTGGTGAAGCTGCGGGCATTGCGCGAGCCAGACCTGGCGGAATGGGCGGCATCCCGTGTATCGGACGTCTTCGAGCAGATCTACGGGCGCATCGTCGTGATCAGCTACGAGCGGTCTTGAATGCGCCTTCGTTTTGGATATCATTGCCCAGCCCTCATATATAATGATGGTTAAAACCAGGAAAACTTCGTAAAGGACGTCTCTTGAACCGTCGACATTTTCTGCGATCGGCTGGCGCCGTTTCTGCCGGTCTGGCATTTCCGAAGGTCCAGGGCTTGCTCGCCGAGGATGCCGTTTGGCGCATCTTTGAAGTAGTCACGCGGGTTGAAATTCTGAAGTCCGCAGAAGTGACCCGCGTGTGGCTGCCGGCGGCGCTGATCACCGCGACTTCGTTTCAGACGACGCTCGGTAACGAGTTCCACGTGGAGGGCGGCGTCGCGAGGCTCGTGGAAGGCACTGCCGATGCGCTGGGAGTGGTCGCGGCGGAATTTCCGGCCGGCATACGGCCTCTTCTTACGCTCACCAGTCGAGTGGCGACTAAGAATTATACGATCGACTTCTCGACGGCGGGAAGTGCGCCGAAGGCTCGCCCAGCCGAGCTGGAATATTTCCGGCGATCGACCAAATGGCTGCCCACCGATGGCATCGTGAAAGAAACGGCGGCTGCCATCACCCGCGGGGCGGGAACCGATCTGGAGAAGGCTCGCGCGATCTATGAATGGATCGTCGATAACACGTTTCGAAATCCCAAGACCCGCGGATGCGGCGCCGGGAACATCCGCTTCATGCTGGAATCCGGCGATTTGGGCGGAAAATGCGCCGATCTTAACGCGCTATATGTCGGCTTGGCGCGGGCGGCGGGTCTTGCGGCGCGTGACGTGTATGGAATCCGCGTAGCGAAATCGCAGTTGGGATACCAGAGTCTCGGCACGTCGTCCGCGAACATAACGAAATCCCAGCACTGCCGCGCGGAGGTGTATATCGAAACCCACGGCTGGGTTCCGGTGGATCCGGCCGATGTGCGAAAGGTCGTGCTGGAGGAGCCGCCCGGAAATCGGGCGCTGAACGACGACCTGGTGAAGAAGGCTCGGACGCGGCTGTTCGGTTCCTGGGAGATGAACTGGATGGCGTATAACTTTGCTCACGATGTCGCGCTCCCGGGGTCAGCCGGCGGCCCGGTGGGGTTCCTGATGTATCCACAGGCCGAAACCGGTGGCGGGCGATTAGACAGCTTGGACCCGGACAGCTTCAAGTACGAGATCACGTCGAAGGAAATTTCCTAAAACCGACCGCTACCGCATCGGTATGCCGAGTGACTTCTGACGGAGCAGATTCGCTAAAGGGCGGCCTTTTTGACGTTTACGCCGCCGTTGGTGGTCTCGATATGGATGGTCGGGCCGCCGCCGCCGATGTCGGTGGTCACGTTGTGGCCGATCTCGCCGTGGATGGTCATCGGGAATTGAAGATTTAGGTGGCCGTTCACGGTCGCCGTCTCGAAATGCGCGGAATAATTTTCGGGCATCGTGATGTTCACGCCGCCGTTAGTGGTTCGAGCGTCCAGCTTGTTGCCCTCCCAGCGGGTTCCAGCTAATTCGACGTTCACGCCGCCGTTGCTGGTCGTACCTTGGACATCTCCCGCCAACCGCTTCAGCGTCACGCCGCCGTTGGTCGCGGTGAACTGGATGGTGCCCCGAACGTCGCTGATGGAGATGCCGCCGTTGTGCGTCTTCAGCGTCAGATCGGCTTGGCGCGGAACGAAGACTTCATAACTCACTGACCATCCGCCTTTAGTGTTCGATTGGTCCGGTCCCGAAGCGGCGATCTGGCCCGCCGATGTTTCGATGCGAATCAGGCTTGCCATAGAAGCGGCCGAGCCTGCGTCTTCCGCCGACGCTTCCACTTTGGAGCGAACCAGGACGCTGCCGCCGTCCCATCCTTTTACCGAGACTCCCCCGTTGGTGCCACCGTCGATCGCAAGGCGGCCTGCGTAGCCGATCGTTTGCTCGCGCATTTCGCAGTGGCTGACCATCTTGTTGTTGTTATAGCCGCTCTTGTCGCAGCTTAGACTCTTCTCTTGGGCAGCCATCGGAAGTGCAGCGATGAAGGCCGCTATCGCGATTGTGGACGTTCTCATGTTCTGGGCTCCTTTTGGGTACTGAATAGACGCCGCCGCGCCGTTTCGGTTAAGTTGGGGGAAATGGAAATTCTGCATCCCGTGGAAGTTCGCGTTCTGGGCGCGTTACTCGAAAAAGACATCACCACACCTGAGTACTACCCGCTGACGCAGAATTCGTTACAGAATGCCTGCAATCAAAAATCGAGCCGGGAGCCGGTTGTCAATTATGACGAAGACGCCGTCGGTCAGGCTCTGATCTTATTGCAAAACAAGGGGTTGGTGGTGCGGATCAGCGGGGCGGGGCACCGGGTGGAAAAGTGGGGGCACCGGCTGGGCGAGAAATTGAACCTGGGGCGGCGGGAACAGGCTCTGCTTTGCGTACTGATGCTGCGAGGTCCGCAGACGGTGGGGGAATTGCGCGGGCGCACCGAGCGGATGCACAACTTTGAAGATATGGACGAGGTCGAACGAGTGCTGGAAGCCCTTGCCACCCGTGAAGAGCCGCTGGTGGCTCGGGCCTCGAGGGGCCGGTGGGTGCATCTGTTCGGAGGGACGCCGGATCTGAGCGCGGAGCCGGAGGCGATTGCCCCCGTGGTCGAATCGTCAGGACTGGCCGCCCGGGTGGACGCGTTAGAACGGGAAGTTGACCTGATCAAGCAGGAATTCGAACGGTTCAAGCGGCAGTTCGAGTAAGATTACAGGGATGAACTGGCGCGGTTGGTTGGTTGCCGCATCGCTCAGCTTGCGACTCTTGTCTGCGGCGGATGTCTTCCTGCATGGCAAGGTGGCAATGGAGGACGGGTCTGCGCCCCCGAAATCGATAACCATTGAGCGGGCCTGCATCGATTCCGAAGCGGCGATTTATGTCGCCACTACTAATCCACGCGGCGAATTTACCTGGAAGATCACACTCCAGGAAGGAGATCTGGTTTCCTTCAACCGCTCCTGCGTGCTGCGGGCGTCCCTGAAAGGCTATGAATCGACCACGGTGGATTATTCGGATTGGAACCTGTTTCAGGATCCGAACCTGAAGCCGATGACGCTGATTAAGCGCAGCGGGAATCCCAGCGTCAATGTATTTTCCGAAGGGCAGGTGCCGCGGCAGGCGTTCAAGACGTGGGCGCGCGCGGGAAAAGCGGCGCAAGCCGAAAACTGGCCTGAGGCGGAGAAGCAAATTCGCGCGGCACTCCAGTCCTATCCGAGATTCGCTCAGGGATGGCATGCGCTCGGGATTATTTATAGGAACGAACAGAAAGTGGATCCGGCTCGCGAGGCGCAGCTCAAAGCCATCCAGTTGAATCCGAAGCTGCAAGCGGCTTACCTGATGCTAGCGAGGCTCGATATCGAAGTGAAGGATTGGGAAGGTGCGAGGAAGGCGGCGGACACCCTGATTCAACTCGATTCCAAGCATAAATATCCCGAAGCGTATATCCATCAGTCGATCGGGCGCTGGCAGTTGAAAGATCCCGATGGCGCGGAGTCTAGCGTCAAGGAGGCGATTCGATTGGATCGCAAGCACGATCTGCCGCGGGCAGAGTATGTGCTGGGAATGATTCTCGAATCGAAGCGCGATTTCGATGGCGCGCGCGAACACATGCAGCGGTACATCGTTCTGGAGCCGAAGGCCTCGGATCTGGCGAGTGTACGGGCTCGCATGGATCACCTGGGAACCGCGGCGGCTACCGATATCGCGGTGGAGTTGCAGCAGGTGGTGGCGAAGCTGCAACTGGCTCCGTCGAGCGATGCGTGGGTTCCCGGCGGGATGCATGCGCTGGGCGAAATGGCGGGCGTGACAGTGAAAGGGTTGCCACAGGATTTCTTTACCGAGTATTGCCGCGCGCTGGTGCGCGAAGTTTCGCCCGGCCTGGCTCGGGGGATTCCTGAATATCACAAACGGTTGGAAGTTTACATGGCGAGTATCGCCGAGCTCGGGCACTTGGGCGAGCGCAGAGATGACAAGACGGTGATCACGCTGTCGCTATCGGGCGAGGAACAGCGTAAGAATACCGAGCGGATTCTTAACTTGCTGGGATGGAAGTTCTCCGGGGCGGTAATCGAGCCTGGGGATCAACCGGCGGATGGATTTCACCAGAGGATTCCGGCACTGCTAGGCATTGACGAGATCGATATGGCGCACGCGCTCGAAGCGGGGAAGACTTTCCAGTTCGAGGTGCCGACCGAGAATGCGCGCATCGTTGGCGGGGACGCTTGGACGCAGATGACCGCGGGTATGGTCTCGCATCCTGGCGGAATCGCCGAAGCTTTCGTGCGGGACCCGCGCCTTGCCAAGGCGTACGCGGGGTTGGGCGCGATGGGCGCCGATACGGCTGCCGCGGTGGTAACCGGAGTCGGGCTGCACGCGCTGGTTGAGAAATATGCGGACGTGCTGGCTCGCAACTCGGACGCGTTTGCGCTGGGGAAAGATGGGGCGCTGGTTCCGGGGGATGAAGAGGCGTGGAAGAAACTCGCCGGAGTAAGTCCAAGGGCTGCGCCGGCGTTCTTCCGGGCGCTGCTCGAACGGGATGACGGATCGCTGGCGGCATTTCATCAGGTGCTGGCCCATGCCGACGCCGCGCATCAGCGATTTTTCACGTCTTCCAGCGCACGGGCGGAACGATTTTACGCCTGGTATCGCGATTCGGGGGAGCCGCGGTGGAGTTTGACCGTGGTTTCCGAACGGTGGCGTACCGCGCTGCTCCAGAACCTGCCGCTGGATGACGCGGGAAACGTGCGGTTCCCAGGTGGCCGGCGGGCTTGGACCAATGCGCAAGGCTCAGACGAGGATGTGTTGTTGAAGCTCGCGACCTTGGAGGCGCTGGTGCCTGTCGCGCGTGTCGAGGGGCAGAGGAAGGCTCCGCTCGATGAGGAGTCGGCCCGGCTACTGGCGCAGCATTATCCGCGGTGGGGCCCGCTGTTTCCGTATTTTGAAAAACTGCCTGGATTGGGCCGCGCCGAGTTTGAGGCGATGGCAGCGTTCACACAGGCGGTTTCCGCCTATGGACGGGCGCAGCAGGGGGCTGTGCTCGGGGAATGGTACTCGCTGGTGGAACTGATCGAGCGCGGAGTTCGGGCAGGATCTCTGGGGCCGGTGGAAAGCGCCCAGGCTTTTCGAAATGTGTGCACCGGGCTGGCCGCGCCGGATCATTCGGCGAGAGCGGTGGCGGCGCTGCGGGCGATGCTGAAGACATCTGAGGATGTTCGCGAATCGGTGGCCAGCGGATTGTTGCGGCTGACGCCGGATCGGCGCGTGGCATTCGACCGTGTGATCGAACTGCTGAAGGTCCCGCGTGTGGATTCGCCGGGCCCCGCCGCCGCGGCGCTGAGCGGTCTGGTGTATGCGGCGACGTTCGATCCCGACGGGCTGCTGTTGAACGAAGATCCGCGATTGTTGACCAAACATCAGTTCGCGGCCGCGCCGGAGGAGCTGTTTTCGTCTTCTAAATTGGTCGCGTCGAACCAGCCGCCTGGATCGTACCTCAGCGGCGGATTCGGGAACATTGAGGACGTAGCGCGAAAGCTGGCGCGCGGGGGACACGCGGCGCCGGGAGTAGAAACGGCGGCTTCTGCGAATTCGGGGACAGTGGGACAGGCTGAGGTTCTGTCGAATGAAGCCACGTTTCGCGCCGACGGGCGTCTGGTGGAAGTCTACGCTACGGTGACGGATTCGCGCGGACGCTATGTCGACGATCTGACGCAGGATCAGTTCACGGTGATGGAACAGGGAGAGACGCGAACCGCGGCGGGATTCGAATCGCGATCGGCTGAGGTTTCGGTGGCGCTGCTGCTCGACACCACCGGGAAGCATGCAGCCCGCCTTGCCCGCGTTGAAGAATGCGGCGCTGAAGCTGATCGGGGATCTGCGCGCGACGGACTTTGTGGCGGTGTACAGTTTCAACAATACTGTCTCCGAGCTTCAGCTGTTTTCGATCGACAAAAATGCCGCCAAGCGCGCGGTGCTGGGTACGGAGCCGTTCGGCGAAACCGCGCTCTACGATGCGCTGGCGCGCGTGAATCGCGACCTTTCGGGGCGCAGCGGGAAGAAAGTAATCGTCGTGTTCACCGATGGCGACGACAATGCCAGCACCATCACCGCACAGGCCGCCATTCAACGCGCCAAAGCCGCGGGTGTTCCCGTATATACGATCGCGCAGGGAGCGGCGTTGACGAATCCAGAGTTCCTAAAACAACTGGCCGGCGTTTCCCAGGCGACAGGCGGCGTCGCGTACGCGATTCACAATCCAGGCGAGATTCGCGGCGTATTCGAAAGCGTGTCGCAAGATTTGCTGCACACCTATTTCTTCGCGTTCCAGCCCGCGGCCGCCGACAACCACGAATATCGCCGGATCGAAGTGAACATTCGCGGATCGAAGCAATATAAAGTGCGGGCGCGCGAAGGATTTTACCCGCAATAGTAAAATCAAGTCTTATGCATCACGATTCCCCGCGGCGGCGGGTGCAGGTCCGGCGCGTAGATGAGTGCGCGACCATGCACGACCTGTTGACGCATTGTTTCCCGGCATTCGGCGGGGCGTTTCTGCGGCGAATCTACACCATCCTCGATGAAGCCATCGGTCGCGGATGCCCCATGACTCTGGCGATCGCGGGCCCGGTAACGGTCTCCGGTCAGCACCAGGCGTGGTTGATTCCTCTGCTTGAAACCGGATGGGTCGGCTATCTTTCGACTACCGATGCGGTGTGTTATCACGACGGCCACCGCAGCTTGAACTCGCATCGCGACCCGGTTTACGAGGTTCCCATCTGGGGCGACGACGGCGCGCTGCGGGATGAACGTACCATTCGCGTCACCGACATGGCATTCGACGAAGATGTGCTGCTGGACCAGGATAAATTTCTCACGGCCATGTTCGCGCGGCCGGAGTTTCAAAAGTCCATGACAGGCACCGAGCTTCGTCACCGGCTCGGCGAGGTCTACGCGGAATCGGAACGCGCGATGAACGTCCCCGCGGGATTGCTGTCGACTTGCCATCGTCTGGCGATTCCGATTTTTGTCGGCGCGCCCGCCGATGGCAGCGTGTTTCTCAATTCGATGAAGCTGTGGGCGATGCGCGAGAGCGGGCTGATCGCCATCCTATGCTTTCAATCTCGACCTGCACGCGGAGGTTTTCGAGGCGTGCGCATATCATCGCTGGGGATTGTTCGACCAGGAGCCGCACGCTCTGGCCGCGCTGATTCTGGGCGGCGGCGTGCCCAAGAATTACAATCTGCAACCTGAGCCGGCGTTGGGGCAAGTGCTCGGGATCCCGAATGTGCGCGGATATAATTTCGACGTCCAGATCGTAACTGCTCCGGTGACGGATGGGTCACTGTCGTCATGTCCTCCGGCCGAGGCCGTTACCTGGGGTAAAGTCGACAAGGACACCTATCACCAAGCGACCGAGAGCATGCAAGCCGATTACTCGACGGTGATGCCGTTCATCGTTAAAGCGCTGCTGGAGAATCGCGCCCGGTATCAGCAGCAGGCGTCTGAGTTGGGCGAAGCGGAGTTGTTCACGCGCGAACCGAAAGCTCGCGGCTACCTGCGCCCGCGCGAAGGGTATCGTCTGTTCGATCAACGAGACGAGCTTTGCAGGCGGCTGAAAGAGGACGTTCGCGCGAATCGCGAGTGGCTGATGGGGACGTTAGGGTAAAACGAAAGGAATATCGACTTCGGTGATGACGCGCACGGGCTTGCCTCCGGATTCGAAAGGCTTATAGATGCGCTGCCGGACGGCTTGGAGCGCCGCCGGCGCCAGCAGCCGGTTCCCGCTGAGTACGCGAGCCTGCTCGATATGCCCGTCTTTCCCGATCACCAGGTTGATGCGGACCGTCCCTTGGATGTGAGCGTCGCGGGCATCCGGAGGATAGGCCGGCTGCACCTGATGCAGAAGCTGCGAATCGGCTACCGGGGAGATACGGATGGCGCCATGATCCGCGGACGCCGCTGAAATTGTCATCGCCGAAATCGCCGCGGTGATCGAAATCCACTTCCACATGCCCCGATTATAACAGCCCTTGCATCAGGTTCTCGAACGCATGCGGCTTCACCAGGTGGAAACGAATGTCGAGCGCGGTGAACGCCCGCAGAGCCGCGCTCATGGCGCTCGACGGTACGTCGGATGTGGCCAGATGAATGCTGCCTTCGGCGACGCGAAACGGGAACACGCGCCATCGACGGACCACATGTTCCGGGATCGCGCGCGTGATGGCGGGTGGAATATCGGCCACGCTGAGATCGCTTAGCGGAAGGCCTTGCTGAAGGCTAAGAGCCTGGTAGACCTTGTCTTCATCTATCCACCCCGATCGAATCAGATGCTGTCCCAGGCGGACGCCCGTGGGCTGGCTCGCGAGCGCCGAGTTCAGCGTCATCGTACTCAGGCATCCCGCGCCCACCAGGATCTCTCCCAGTTTGCGTTTCTCCCCGAGCAGCGCGGCGCGCGTGGGAAACGAGTGATCGGTCTTCGCCCACGCCAGCGGACGGTTTTTTATGCGCGCCGTCGCATAGTGCTCTATGGCTTGAACCGTCGCCGTGCAGTTCAATACGTTTCCCAACAGCGCGCGCACCGGGACGCCGAGGGCGAACCAAACGCCGTAGATTCGGGCGGAGCATGCCATTCGCACCGCCAGACGCAGAACCGCGATGGCGAGCGTCATGGCGACCACGCGCGCGGCTGCGGGGCCCGCGCGCATCCACATTCCGGTCGCGATGCCATAGATAAAAATGACATTCGCCAGAAGGCCGAGAGGACTCGCAATCAGGCTCTTGCGGTCGCGCCATAGCCAGTACATCTCGCCCGCATTTTCTCCCCATCCAAAATGTTCCCAGCCTTGAAGGGCGATTCCCATCACCCAACGGGTGCGCTGCCGCCGGGCGGCGGACCACGTTTGGGGAAAGAATTCCCGCGTGGCAT